>DASYUZ010000222.1:0-15762 GCA_036000665.1 Gaiellaceae bacterium | reverse complement strand
ACCGACCGCGGTCTTCACGGTCAACAACCTGGTGGCTCTCGGCGCGATCGAGGCGGTGCGCGATGCGGGGCTCGAGGTGCCCGACGACGTTGCGCTCGTCTGCTTCGACGACATCGCGTACGCGTCGCGCTTGTATCCCTTTCTCACCGTGATGGAGCAGCCGGCGGAGACCTTCGGCACGATGAGCACGCAGCTCCTGCTCGAACGCATCGACCGTCGCGGTCCCAAGCGGAAGCATCTGGTCGTCCTTCCCGCAGAGTTCGTCGTTCGCAGATCCTGCGGCGGGTCGCGCTCGGCCGACGCGGCCTGACAGCGAGCCTACTCCGAGACCCCTGTGGTCACGGGCTCCAGCCTGATCTCCTCGATGCTTCGTCCCTTCGTCTCGGGCACGTAGCGGTATGCGAACGCGAATGCCCCTGCGCAGAAGGCCGCGAAGATCCCACGGCGAACATCGCGCGCCACGACCCGGAGCTTGCGAACACCAGGTCAACGCAGTACGAGACGAGGATCCCGAGCGTGATCATGAACTGGTTCAGCGTCACGAGACGGCCGCGCAGGTCCGGAGGAGCCAGCTCGGAGAGCTAGCGGGCACGTCGCGGAGGCGACGCCGGTCGCGAGGCGCGGTTCCCATGCGAGCGGAGGACGAGCGAACCGACGTTGAGCAGCAGGCCCGTCACGTTCAAGAGCCCGTGCACCATGGCGATGCGACGCGTCTGCCCGCGCAGGTCGCGCCAGCCGGATGCAGCTGCGGCTACGGCGGATGGAGGGCCCCAGCCGCGCTCGCCACGAGCTCCTCGCTCGAACGCGATCCACGGACCCGTGCCAGGGCGCACCGAGATTCGCGAACTCGGTGCCGGAGCGGAGCGACGATCGGAGTTATCGCTTCATCGCGGCTACCGAAGGCTGTTTTGGACACGGTCCGCTCTGGCCACTTGTGGGCTGGTGCCGCTTACATCGAACATGTGTTCGCCGGAGCGCCTCAGGTGCTCGCTAGCGATGTCCACATGTTGAAAACCTCCAACAGGTTCTGCTAAGGTCATGGCAGACCGGCACCCCGACAAGGAGATCCGCGAGGCGCTCGAGTTCGCTGAGCAGTACGGCTGGCGCGTCGAGAAGAGCAAGGGCGGCCAGTCGAAGAACTGGGGGACGATGAAGTGCCCAAACCCGGACATGTGCTGGTTCACGATCAACTCGACGCCGCGGAATCCTCGCGCGGAGGCGGAGCGGCTGAAACGGAACGTCGTCCGCTGCGCGATAAGGAATCGATGACCGACGAGATCGACACCCCGGTCCACAACTTCACCTTCGTCCTCGGCGCGCAGGAGCAGCTCACCGAGGACCTGATCGAGCGCGTCCTCGAGGTATGCGACGACGCTTTGGTTGGCGGTCGTGATCAGCAGGCGATCGTGGAGTTCGATCGCGAGGCGCCCCGTTTCGCTGACGCTGTGATCTCGGCCTTGCAGGATCTCGAGCAAATCCCCGGCCTCCGTGTCGTGAGGGTCGAGCCCGACGAGTTCGTCAGCCTGAGCGCGATCGCTGCACGGCTCGGGCGGAGCGTCGAGAGCATCCGCCTCCTCGCTGCCGGCGAGCGCGGGCCCGGCGGGTTCCCGCTGCCAATCGCTCGCGTCGATGCAAAAACACGCCTCTGGGAGTGGAGCGCGATCGCCCGCTGGTGGCACGAGCACATGGACGCCGACGAAGCGGCTCCGTTAATCGCGAGCGCCGGATTCCTGGCATCGCTCAACGACGCCCTCGATCTTCGAGCACGCGCCCAGGGACTCGAGGACAGCGAAAAGCGTGTCCTCGCGGGCATCGTCCGCGAAGCTGCACTCGCCTAGCTCGCGGAGCTCTGAAGCGCCAGCGACTCGCGCCCTGATGGGCGGGATTCCGTAGTCGCCGCGAGCGCCGGACGTCAGGTCTTGATGCGGAACTGGCGCGTCGTCGACCAGGGCCCGGCCGTGCCGGATGCGTCGTTTGCGCGCACGCGGAACCACAGATCGGCCGTCGGCAGCGTCGAGGTCGAGTACTGCGACGGGGTCACGGTCTGATTGACGACGGTCGTCGAGAAGGCCGACGACGTGCTGACCTGGAGCGTGTAGGTAGCGGCGCCGGAGACGTCGCTCCAGTCGAAGTTCACGGTCGTGCCGGGCAGGAAGCGCGCGTCGGCGGCCGGCGAGAGCAGTGAAGGCGCGGTCAGCGTCGCCGGTGGAGGCGGCGGCGGAGGCGGCGGCGGAGGCGGCGGCGGAGGCGGCGGCGGCGCCCCGACCGGGTCGAGCGTCAGCGTCGCAGTCAGCGTCACCCCGCCGCCGGTGACCGAGATCGTGACCAAGGTCTGCGTGGTCACAGCACGCGTCGAGATGATGAAGCCGCCGGCGGCGGCGAACTGGGGAACAGTGACCTCGCTGGGCACGAGGGCGAGGTCCGGACGGCTGCTCGCCAGCGAGAAGGTGACGTCCTCGGACCGAGGATCGGCGGCGGTCACCCTCCCCCAAGAGCCTGACGAGCTGCTGGTAACGGCCGGGTCGAGGGTCAACGAGGTGGGCGCCGGCTGCGGCGTCAGCGTGGACGTGGCCTGGACGCTGACCCCGTTCCACGTCGCGGTAATCGTCACCGGCGTGTCCTGGCTCACATTGCTCGTCGGGATGACGACTCCCGTGGACTCGACGCCGGCCGGAACGGTGACCGTCGCCGGCGGGGTCGCGACCGGGCTCGAGCTCGAAAGGCTGACGACGGCGCCGCCCGGCGGCGCCTGTCCGTTCAACATCACGATGCCGCCGATGTTGGTACCGCTGGACTTGCGGAAGGGGAAGCCGTCGAGGCTCTGCAGTGACGACGGGCTGACGGTGAACGTCAACGACGTCGACTGCGAGCCGATCGTCGCCGTCATGGTCACGGATGTAGGCACGGTCACCTGCCCCGTGAAGAACCGGAACTGCGTCCAGGAGGTGCTCCCCTGGACGGCCACCGACGCCGGCAGCGGCGCGGCCGAAGCGTCGGAGCTGGAGAGGTCCACCGTGCCTCCGCTTGCCGGTACAGCGCGGTTCAGCTGCAGGTCGACGAAGACGTCCTGCCCGCTCGCCGGCGCGGCGCGGCTCAGGGTGATCGAGTTGACGCGCAGGGGTGTGTCCGGGAGGACGAAGGTGCCGGTGGCGGACCACGCGGTCGCGGCCGCGGTCCCGGCAGTGTCTATGACCCCCTGGAACGAGCGCACGCGCCAGAAATGGGTCCCGGTGCCCGGCAGGTTGATCACCGTGTAGCTCGGGCCGTTCAGGAAGGGGATGTCCGCGTCGATCGTCGAGAACGTCGAGCTGCGCGAGATCTGCAGGTGGTAACCGGACGACTGCGGGTTGATGACGTGGTTCCACGTGAACGTGATCGGCAGCGAGGCCGTCACGCCGCCCGTCGGGGAGACGAGCGTCGGCGCCGCCGCGATCGGCGCGTTGAACGCGATCGTGAACGAGATCACGTTCGACGGCATGCTTTCGATCCCGTCGGCGTTCACCGCGAAGACGCGCGCTCGGTAGCCGCCCATGTCGACGGTGGTGATGAGGATCTCCGTCGACGGGGTCGGGCTCTCCCACCTGAACACAACGCCCGAGGCCGGGAAGGCCGCGTCCTTCGACGCCTCGAGGACGTACTTCGTCGCGCCGGGTACGGCGCTCCAGCTCATGCCGAAGGACTCCCACGGGTGGAAGCTGGTGCCGCCCCTCGGCAGGTTCAGCGTCGGCGTGGCGGGCGCGCCGGGCCCCGTCCCGACGATCTTGAACCTCCGCGCGACAGACCAGGGGCCCTGAACGAAGTCATTGCTGACCGCCTGCACGCGCCAGAAGTAGGTGCCGGCGGCGAGCCCGCTGATCGTGTCCGACGTCGCGCCCATCGTCGAGTCCTGCTTGAGCACCGGCGAGAAGCTCGAGACGGCGCTGACCTGCCAGTTGTAGGCGAGGATGCCGCTCGGGTCGCTGGCGGCCGACCAGGAGATCGTGAACGGGATGCGGACGTCGGTGTTGTCCGGCGGGGACAACGGCGTCGGGGCCGTCGGCGCGGCGACGGCGACGCCGGCGCCTGCGAGGGCGAGCAGCGCAAGCGCGAGCACGCCAAAACCGAAGAGTCGGGCTCGAGGTGACATGTTGCCTGGCGTGGCGACTCTTTTTCGATTACGCCGCAGAGACGCGTCTGGATTCCTGCCCAGAAGCGATCGGTGCTAACCAACCACAAAAGCCCCGCACATGCGAGCTTTCAAAAGGTTTTCAAAAGGTGCCTGGGCGGCGCTATTTCCGCTTGACGAGCAGCGTGAGGGTGGTCGTCCGCGTAAGCCCGCCGCCGACGGCGGCGATCGTGAGCGTGTGGTTGCCCGTCTTCGTGCTCGTCGTGGTCGCGACCGACAGGGCGGCCGCGGTCTGCCCGGCGACCGTCACGGGATTCGGGACGAACACGCCGCTTGCATCGGGCGGGAGCCCGCTGATGCTGAGCTCGACGAAGCCGGAGAAGCCGTTGCTCGGCGTGATCGTGACGGTGTAGCCGACGGAGTTTCCTCTGACGACCGTCTGGCTCGACGGAGACGCCGCGACCGTGAAGTCCGGAGCTGCTGCGCTCACCGCGATGTAGTCGACCTTCGTCGCCGTGCTCGCGCCGCTCGCGTTTGTCGCCGTCAGGCTGACCGTGTAGCTGCCCGCGGCGGCGTAGGTGTGGCTCGGGTTCTGCAGCGCCGAGGTGCCGCCGTCGCCGAAGTCCCACGCCCAGCCCGTCGGCGAGCCGCTCGAGAGATCGCGGAAGCCGACCGCGAGCGGCGCCGTGCCGCTGGTCGGGCTGCCGCTGAAATCAGCCGTCGGCGGGAGCGGCGCCCCCACGCTGATGTAGCCGACTTTGGTCGCCGTGCTCGCGCCGCTCGCGTTTGTCGCCGTCAGGCTGACCGTGTAGCTGCCCGCGGCGGCGTAGGTGTGGCTCGGGTTCTGCAGCGCCGAGGTGCCGCCGTCCCCGAAGTCCCACGCCCAGCCCGTCGGCGAGCCGCTCGAGAGATCGCGGAAGCCGACCGCGAGCGGCGCCGTGCCGCTGGTCGGGCTGCCGCTGAAATCAGCCGTCGGCGGCGCAGCCGTCCCTGCCGGTTGGATCGCCGCGAACTGGTGCCAGTAGAAGCCCGTCTGGCCGTTGATCGCGAGCAGCGCGATGCCCGTTCCGCTGCTCACGTTCTGCTTCGTCGAGCTCACGTTGTGCACGAACGGGCTGTCGGCGTCCTGGATCACGGGCGTACCGGATCCTGTGGGGAACGCGATCGTGTCGAGCGGCGACGTCTTCTCGTAGATCGCGCCGCCGGACGAGTTGCAGGAAAAGGTCGGCGGCCCCGGAGCGGTGTAGAACGCGTGGAGCACCCGGTTCTCGGTGTCGATCAGGACGATCGGCCGGTTCGGACAATTGGCGACCGTTGCGATCGGAGAGCTCGACCAGTCGCCGGTCGTTGGCTCGCGCACGAGCAGCATGACGAGCGGCGCCGCCGAGGTCGTGAACGAGGTCTTGACGGCCGCGAACACGCGCCCACTTGCGTCGGACTGCAGCGACTTCAGATTGATGTGGTCGTCGGCCGTCCCGGGACCCTGGATCGCCGTCCTGCTCGCAGACCACGTCGCGTCCGGCTGGCCGTCGTCGTGCACCGCGAAATACATCGCATCGTTCGCCGTTGTCTGGTTGCTCCACAGGAGGCCGATCTTGTTGCCGGCGAACGCGATCACGGCGGAGTTATCGTCGACGGTCACGTTCGTCCCGGCAACGGGAAGGACGAACGGCGTCCCCCAGGTACGGTCGTCGCCGACCGTCCGGTTGACGTAGATCTGATTGCCCTGCTGCCACGTCGCCCACACTTTCCCGGTCGAGTCCTTGTCGATCACCAGGGTCTCGGTTTTCTCGTTGTTGATCGCGACAGGGAAGCCGGTGTCGAGCGAGTACGTCTTTGCGATCGGGTCGTAGCTGAAGCGATACAGATAGCTGGGAAAGCCGGCGACGGCGGCTGTCTCGTCGGCGACGAAGAGGTGCGACGCCACGTACAGATGCGCACCGTCCCAGAGGACATCCGCATGCGTGTTCGCGCGCGGTTCGATCGTGACGCCGGAGTCAATCCAGGCCTGGGTGCCGAGGTCGAGCCTGAAGATGTGGAAGTCCTGGCTCACCGAGTCCCACATGTCGGCCCACCACGAGCCGTCGTTCCACCAGAGCAGGCTCTCGGCGCGCTTCGTGCCGGTCGGCGTTCCGGTGCCGTTGAACGACCGGTCCTGGTAGCCGACGTCGCCCGTCGCCGCATGCACCGCTCCGGCCATCACGGCAAGGAGCACGACCACGAGCGCGAGACGAATCACCGAGGAGCGATCTTCGTACGCGACCGCGCAACAGTCAAAACGCGCGGCCGATGGGACGTTTTTGTTCCCTACTTATGTGCGTACTCAATGTGACCTTGTAATCCTGTCAACTCTCGTACTAGCGTGGTGAAGCTTTGTAAGGGAGCAAGCGGGGCACGGCCATGCGGGCAGTCGTGCCGTAGCTGGGATGTTCTGCGGAGGCGTGTTTCCAGCATGCGGCAGACAGTCACGGGCGAGTTCGTAGCCGTACCTGCGGCCAACGACGCACCCTCGGAAAACGGCCGGGTACCGGGCAGGCCTCGTGCCCCAAGAGTGAGCGTGGTGATTCCCGCCCTCAACGAGGCCGACAATCTTCCGCACGTCTTCGAGCGGCTTCCGAGCACCGTTGACGAGGTGGTGCTCGTCGACGGCGCTTCGGTCGACGAGACGGTGGAGGTGGCGCGGAGTCTCTATCCGCGCGTGCGCATCGTTGCGCAATCGCGCCGCGGCAAGGGCAATGCGCTCGCCGCGGGGTTCGCGGCATGCAGCTGCGACATCATCGTCATGCTCGACGCGGACGGCTCGACCGACCCCGGCGAGATCCCGCGCTTCGTCGCAGCTCTGCTGGACGGCGCGGACTTCGCCAAGGGCTCACGCTTCCTCGCCGGCGGTGGCAGTGCGGATCTGACGCTGCTGCGCCGGCTCGGCAACCGCTTCTTCAGGAAGCTCGTGAACATCCTCTATGGCACCAACTACAGCGACCTCTGCTACGGCTACAACGCGTTCTGGGCGTCGTGCCTGCCGGCGATCAGCATCGACTGCGACGGCTTCGAGGTCGAGACGCTGATCGGCGTCCGCATCGCCAAGGCAGGCCTGCGTGTACATGAGGTCCCGAGCTTCGAGCACGTGCGCCGCCACGGCGCAAGCCACCTGCACCCGTTCCGCGACGGCATGCGGGTGCTGCGGACGATCTTGCGGGAATGGCGCCGAGAAGTCGTTGCGCCGGAAGCTGGGGTTGGAACGCCGGTGAAGTCGAATTAGCGCGAAGCGACTCATTCGCGCCGTCACCGCCGCGGCCGCCACAGTCGTCGTTCTGCAAGGCGCTGCGCCGGGTCCCGCGGCACCCGTAGAAGCCGGGTACCAGGACTTCTCGTTCGGCCTCAGTCCCTCGGCTCCGACGGCGAAGGATCCGCAGAGCAAACTCTGGTTCGCGGACGGGTCGTGGTTTGCGAGCATGTTCGACGCCGCCGCCACCGACTTCCACATCTACCGACTCGACACGGCAACGCAGACGTGGACGAACACGGGAACGCTCGTCGACGAGCGGACGCTGTCGCGCAGCGACGCTCTCTGGGACGGGACGCACCTGTACATCGCGACGGCGGGCACCAATGCGACCCTCGCGACCCACGGCCCGCGCATCCTTCGCTACAGCTACAGCGCGGCGACGAAGAGCTTCACGATCGACCCCGGCTTCCCCGTCGCCCTCGCGCCGGGCGTCGGGCAGACGGCGACGGCAGGCATGGAGGGGATCGTGATCGCGAAGGACACGGCGGGAACCGTCTGGGCGACGTACGTCCAGACCGGACGCGTCTGGGTCAGCCACAGCGCCGCCGACGAGGCGACGTGGGTGACGCCGTTCGTTCTCCCCGTTCCCAACTCGGACAACCTGACGAGCCTCGAGGACGTGGCGATCGTCTCCTACAGCGGCAAGATCGGGATCATGTTCAGCAACCAGACGGTCTCGATCTACGCCTTCGCCATTCACACCGACGGCGCAGCGGACACGGTCTGGCAGTCGACGATCGCCAACGAGGGGGCGCTCGAGATCGACAACCACATCAACATGAAGGCGCTGCAGGGCGATCCCGCGGGGCAGGTCTTCGCGCTGGTCAAGACGTCGCACACGGTGGCCACGGAGCCGCTCTACCGACTGCTCGTGCTGCATGCCGACGGAACGTGGACGAATTCCGTCTTCACCACGGTCGCCGACAACGTCACGCGGGCGCAGCTCGTCATCGATACCGAGAACCGGCAGCTCATCGGCTTCGCGAGCGCGCCGTGCTGCAGCGGCGGCGCGATCTTCTACAAGAAGACGAGCCTCGACAACCCGTCGTTCCCTGCCGGTGTCGGAACGCCGCTGATCCAGAGCACCGCGGACCCAAAGATCAACAACCCGACGTCGACGAAGCAGCCGGTCAACGGGACGACGAACTTCGTCACGTTCGCGTCCGACGATTCCACCGATCGCTACCTCCACAGCTATCTCGCGCTCGACGTCACCGCGCCGCAGACGACGATCACGACAGCTCCGGCGAACCCGAGCAACTCGACGAGCGCGAGCTTCGACTTCGCCTCGAACGAGGCCGGCTCCACCTTCCAGTGTGCGCTCGACGGCGCCGCGTTCAGCGCTTGCACGAGTCCTGTCTCGTTCACCACGCTTGCCGACGGGTCGCACACCTTCCAGGTGAAGGCGACGGACGCGACGGGGAACACGGACGCGACGCCCGCGTCATTCACGTGGACCGTCGACAGGGTCGCGCCCAACACGACGATCACGTCGACGCCGGCGAACCCGTCCAACTCGAGCTCGGCGTCGTTCGCCTTTACCTCGAGCGAGACGGGCAGCACGTTCGCCTGCACCCTGGACGGCGCGCCGTTCAGCGCCTGCACGAGCCCGAAGAGCTACACGGCGCTCGCCGACGGGTCGCACACCTTCCAGGTCCGGGCAACGGACGCCGCGGGCAACACGGACGCGACTCCGGCGTCGTTCACGTGGACGATCGCGACGACCGCGCCCGAGACGACGATCACTTCGACGCCGCCGAATCCATCCAACTCGAGCTCGGCGTCGTTCGCCTTCACCTCGACCGCAGCCGGCGCGACGTTCGCCTGCAGCCTCGACGCTGCGGCCTTCGCTGCGTGCACGTCGCCGAAGACCTATACGGCGCTCGCCGACGGGTCGCACACCTTCCAGGTGCGGGCGACCGCCGGCGCCAGCACCGACCCAACGCCCGCATCGTTCACGTGGACGATCGACACCATCGCGCCCAACACGACGATCACCTCGACGCCGCCGAACCCGTCCGCCTCGAGCTCGGCCTCGTTCGCGTTCACCTCGACCGAGACCGGCAGCACGTTCACGTGCAGCCTCGACGGCGCCGCGTTCAGCGCCTGCACGTCGCCGCAGAGCTACACGGCGCTCGCCGACGGGAGCCACACCTTCCAGGTGCGGGCGCGCGACGCCGCCGGCAACGTGGACGCGACGCCGGCCTCGTTCACGTGGACGGTCCAGACCGCTGCGCCGGACACGACGATAACGTCCACGCCGCCGAACCCGTCCGCCTCGAGCTCGGCGTCGTTCGCGTTCACGTCGAGCGCGACCGGCGCGACGTTCGCCTGCAGCCTCGACGCCGCGCCCTTCGCGGCGTGCACGAGCCCCAAGAGCTACACCGCGCTCGCCGACGGATCGCACACCTTCCAGGTGCGCTCGAGCGACGCCGCTGGCACCACTGATCCCACGCCGGCCTCGTTCACCTGGACCGTCGACACGGTCGCGCCGGAGACGACGATCACGACGACGCCGCCCAATCCGTCCGCTTCGAGCACGGCCTCGTTCGCCTTCACCTCGAGCGAGAGCGGAAGCACCTTCGACTGCAGCCTCGACGGCGGGGCCTTCGTCGCGTGCTCGAGCCCTGCCGGCTACAGCGGGCTCGCGGACGGGAGCCACACGTTCGCGGTGCGCGCGCGCGACGCCGCCGGCAACACCGACGTGACACCCGCGAGCTTCACCTGGACGGTCACGCTCGCGACCCCCGGCGACCTGTTCGTCGACGGCTTCGAGAGCGGTGACTTCTCGGCCTGGACGCGCGTCAAGACGGCTATCGAGGGCACGGCGGTCGTGCAGACCGCGCTCGCGGCCGGCGGGACGCACGCGGCGGAGCTGGCTGAGACCGCCACCGCCGGGTCACTGGCGTTCGTCCAGAAGGACTTTGCCACGGCGCAGACCGACCTGACCGTGCGCGGTGATTTCCGGGTCCTGCAGGAGGGAGCGGTCGGCGGCAACGTCCCGATCTTCCGTCTCTTCGATCCGGCCGGCGTGCGGATCCTCAGCCTCTACCGCCAGAACCAGGACTTCGACAAGATCCGGCTCACGCAGAGCGGGATCGGCGTGACGACGACGGGCCGCCTGCCGCTCAACACCTGGGGCCACTTCGAGCTCCACGTGACCAGCGCCGGCACCGGTGCGAGCACGATCGAGGTCAAGCTCGACGGCGCCCTCGTCTACACGACCACGACGGCGAGCCTGGGAACCGCGGGCGTGCTGACGATGCAGATCGGCAACAACACGGGCGGACAGACGTTCCGGCTCGTCGCAGACTCGATCTCGGCAACGGGGACGAGCGCGCCCGACACGTCGATCACGGCCAAGCCGCCGGATCCGAGCACGTCGAGCAGCGCTTCCTTCAGCTTCGCCTCGACCGCCCCTGCGGCGACGTTCACGTGCAGCCTCGACGGGGCGCCGTTCAGCTCCTGCACGTCGCCGCAGAGCTACACGGGCCTCGCCGACGGCTCGCATACCTTCAGCGTCCGCTCGACGAGCGCCTCCGGCACGGATGCGACGCCGGCGACGTTCACCTGGACCGTCGACACGACGGCGCCGACGGTGACCGCGGTCACGCCGGCCGACGGCGCGACCGGCGTGACGGCGGCTACGAACGTGGACGCCGTGTTCTCGGAGGCGATGAACGCCGCGACCTTGAGCTCGACGACCTTCAAGCTCACGCGGGACGGCGCGACCGCACCGGTGACCGCCGCCGTCACGTATGACCCGGTGAGTAGAACGGCGACGCTCGATCCCGATGCGGCACTTGTCGGCGGCGCTGTCTACCACGCAAATGTCAAGGGCGGCGCCGGCGGTACGGCCGACGCAGCGGGTAATCCCCTGGCGGTGGACCGCTCGTGGACGTTCACCGTCAGCGCTGCCCTGGACACGACGCCGCCCGAGACGACGATCACCTCGGGGCCGAACGGCAGCACGGCCGAGTCGACGGCGGCGTTCGCGTTCTCAGCGAACGAGGTCGACGCAACCTTCGCGTGCAGCCTGGACGGCGCTCCGTTCAGCTCCTGCAGCTCGCCGCAGAGCTATACGGGGCTGGCCGTGGGCTCGCACACGTTCATGGTGCGCGCGACCGACGTCGCCGGAAACGCCGACGCGACTCCGGCGAGCCGAACGTGGAGCGTCGTGACCGGGCTGTTCAACGACGGCTTCGAGAGCGGCGACTTCTCCGCGTGGACGTTGGCCAAGGTGGGCGCGGACGGCTCCGCCGTCGTGCAGACCACCACGGTCAAGGCAGGCACGTTCGCGGCAGAGCTCGCGGAGACGGCGACGACGGGATCGCGGGCGTTCGTCCAGAAGACGCTGGCCGCGGCGCAGACGGACCTCACCGTCAGCGGCGACTTCCAGATCCTGCAGGAGGGCGCGGCCGGCGGGAACGTGCCGATCTTCCGCCTCTTCGATCCTGCGGGCGTGCGGCTGCTGAGCCTGTACCGGCAGAACCAGGATCTGGACAAGATCCGCGTCACGCAGAGCGGGATCGGCGTAACGACGACGGGACGCCTGCCGCTCAACACCTGGGGTCACTTCGACCTGCACGTGATCACGGCCGGAGCCGGTGCGAGCACAATCGAGGTCAAGCTGGACGGTGTCCTCGTCTACACGACCACGACGGCGAGCCTCGGCACGACGGGCGTCCTGACGCTGGAGATCGGAAACGACACGGTGGCACAGACGTTCCGGCTCGTCGCGGACTCGATCTCCGCGAAGGGGGCGAGCGCAAGCGCTCCGGATACGTCGATCACGGCGTCACCGCCGAATCCGAGCACGTCCAGCAGCGCTTCGTTCAGCTTCAACTCCACCGACGCCGCCGCCACGTTCGCGTGCAGCCTCGACGGGTCGGCCTTCAGTTCCTGCACGTCGCCGAAGAGCTACACGGCGCTCGCCGATGGATCGCACACGTTCAGGGTTCAGTCGACCGGCGCCGCCGGCACCGACCCGTCGCCTGCGAGCTTCACCTGGACGATCGACACGACCACGCCGACGGTGACGGCGGTGACGCCCGCGAACGGGGCGACCGGCGTGTCGGCGGCCGCGAACGTGGATGCCGTCTTCTCGGAGGCCATGAACGCAGCGACGCTGAGCGCGACGACGTTCACGCTCACGCGCGACGGCGCGGCCGCACCCGTTAGCGCCGTCGTCAGCTACGACCCGGCCACGAGGACGGCGACGCTCAATCCTGCCGCGGACCTCGAGGCCAACGCCCTCTACCACGCGACCGTCAAGGGCGGCGCAGGCGGTGCCGCCGACGCAGCGGGAAATCCGCTCGCGGCCGACCGTTCCTGGTTGTTCACCGTCGGCGGGCCGGCCGACGTCACTCCGCCCGACACGACGATCACGGCGAGCCCGCCGAACTCGAGCGGCTCGGCGGCGGCGAGCTTCAGCTTCGCCTCGAGCGAGGCCGGCTCCACCTTCCAGTGCAAGCTCGACGGCGGCGTGTTCAGCGCGTGCACGAGTCCCGTCTCGTTCGCCGGCCTCGCCGACGGTTCTCACACCTTCCAGGTGAAGGCCACGGACGCGGCCGGCAACACCGATCTGTCGCCGGCGTTGTTCACGTGGACTGTCGACACGATCGCGCCGGATACGACGATCGTTACCGGCCCGCCGAATCCCTCGGCGTCGAGCTCGGCTTCGTTCAGCTTCGTGTCGACCGAGCCTGGAGGAAGCTTCGCCTGCAGCCTCGACGGCGCGCCGTTCAGCCCCTGCGCCCCGCCGAAGAGCTACACGGCGCTCACCGAGGGCTCGCACACCTTCTCGGTGCGCGCAACCGACGCCGCCGGAAACACCGACGCGACGCCGGCGACGGGAACGTGGACGGTCACGCTCGCGGTCGTCTTCTCGGACGGCTTCGAGAGCGGCAACTTCTCGGCCTGGACGCTCGTCAAGCTCGGCAAGGGCGGCACGGCCGTCGTGCAGACGACGCTCGTGAAGAGCGGTACGCATGCGGCGGAGATCGCCGAGACATCGGCCGGCGGCTCCCGTGCCTCGGTCGACAAGTCCCTCGCGCAGGCGGCGACGCACTTCACCGTCAGCGGCGATTTCCAGATCCTGCAGGAGGGCGCGGCCGGCGGGAACGTGCCGATCTTCCGCCTCTTCGATGCTGCAGGGACGCGGCTCGTCAGCCTCCACCGCCAGAACCTGGCCGGGAACGAGATCCGCGTGGCGCACAGCGGGACCGAGGTCGCGAGCACGGGTCGTTTGCCGCTCAACACGTGGGGTCACTTCGATCTGCACGTGATCACGGCGGGAGCCGGCGCGAGCACGATCGAGGTCAAGCTCGACGGCATCGTCGTCTACACGACGACCACCGCGAGCCTCGGCACCGCCGGCGTGCTCAAGTTCCAGATCGGAAACGACACCGTGGCCCAGGCCTTCCGGCTCGTCGCCGACGACATCGCCGTGCGGGCGGGGTGAGACAGCCGTACCGATGGCTAGTCGGCCCAGCATCTCCGTTGTGATCTGCGCCTACACCGAAGTGCGCTGGCGCGAGCTCGTGGCCGCGGTCGCATCGGCGCGCCGTCAGACGGTGGCGCCGCTCGAGGTGATCGTCGTCGTCGACCACAGCCCGAGGCTGCTCGAACGCGCACGCGCCGAGTTACCGAAGGTGATCGTGGTTGCGAACCACGAGCCTCCCGGGCTGTCGGGCGCCCGCAACAGCGGGGTTGCCGTCGCACGCGGGGGCGTCGTTGCCTTCCTCGACGACGATGCCGCCGCGGCCCCCGACTGGCTCGAGCAACTGGGCGCCGCATACCGCGATGAGCGCGTGCTCGGCGTCGGTGGCGAGATCGAGCCCGTCTGGGAGAGCGCTCGACCCCGCTGGTTCCCTGCTGAGTTCGGGTGGGTGGTCGGCTGCACCTTCCGCGGCTTGCCCGAGCGGACGAGCGTCGTGCGGAACCCGATCGGCGCGAACATGTCCTTCCGCCGCGAGCTCTTCGAGACGGTCGGCGGCTTCCGCTCCGGCTTCGGGCGCGTGGGCACGCGGCCGCTCGGCTGCGAGGAGACCGAGTGGTGCATCCGCGCGCAGCGCCGCCGGCCGGACGGCGTCATGCTGTACGAGCCGCGGGCGCGCGTCACGCACCGGGTGACGGCGAGTCGGGCGCGCTGGCGCTACTTCACGTCGCGGTGCTACGCCGAAGGCATGTCGAAGGCGCTCGTCGCTCAGGTTGCGGGGAAGCGGGACGCCCTTGCCTCCGAGCGGACCTACGTCGTTCGCACGCTGCCACGCGGGGTGGCCCGCGCATTCGCCGACGCGGGGCGCGGCGATCCCGCGGGTCTCGCGCGCGCGGGCGCGATCGTCGTGGGCGTCACCATTACGGCGGCGGGCTATCTCATCGGGCGCGTGCGAGGTGTCGTGGACCGCAGCCGAGCTCGAACGGCAGCGCCCGCACATGCTTGACGTCTCCGTCATCGTTCCCGTCCGGAACGCCGAGCGCATGCTCGACGACTGCCTCGCCTCGATCGTGCGCTCGCAGCCGCGCGAGATCCTCGTGGTCGACGGGATGTCGACGGACCGGACGCTCGACGTCGCCCGTCGCTATCCCGTCCGGATCCTCTCGGATGAGGGCCGGGGCCTCCCCGCCGCGCGCCTGCTCGGCGCCGAGGCGGCGGTCTCCAGCCGGCTGGCGCTGATCGACGCGGACGTCGTGCTGCCGGACGGCGCGCTCGCGCGCCTGCTCGACGAGCTCGCCGAGGGCGGATACACGGGGCTGCAGGCAGGCCTCGACAGCGTCTCCTCCGGGCCGGGCTACTGGGGACGGGCGCTGGCCCGGCACCACCGCACCGGCCGGAGCAAGAACTGGTTCGGTGTCGTCGCGACGGCGGTCGAGCGCGACGCGCTCCTGAAGCACGGCTTCGATGAGTCCTTCTTCTCGGGCGAAGACATCGATCTGCGCTGGCGGCTGCAGCGCGCCGGAGCTCGGCTCGGTGTCTCCCGCCGCACCGTCGTCACCCACCGCTTCGACGACACGTTCCGGTTCGCGCTCGGGCAGTGGCTCGCCGACGGCCGTGGTCTCGCACGCATGATCGGAAAACACGGCTGGCGGGCGGCACCGCTCCTCGGCCTGCCGCTCGCGGCAAGCCTTCGCGGCATCGTGCTGAGCCTCGTCCGTGCCGAGCCGGTCTGGGTGCCCTACTACCTCTGCTTCCTCGTGTTCAACTACTGGGGGCTCCTCGGAGAGCTCCCCCGCGGGCGAGTGAGGCGATCGTGACCGCCGCGGCGGGCGCCAACGACGCGCGTTCGCTCTCGATGCTGGGCAACTCGATCTCGCTCATCCTCGCCAAGACCGGGGCGATGGCGCTCGGCTTTCTCTTCTGGATCGTCGC
>DASYUZ010000221.1:0-16041 GCA_036000665.1 Gaiellaceae bacterium | reverse complement strand
CGGGAGCTGGCGGAGCGCGCGGGCTCGGTGCTGGCGATCACGATGTTCCAGGGTCTCGCGGTCGGATGGGCCGACCTCGTCCTGCCCGGAACGAGCTACCTCGAGCGCGACGGGTCGATGACGAACCTCGAGGGCCGCGTGCAGCGGGTTCGCCGCGCGGTGATCCCGCCGGCGCCGGACGAGACCGCGTGGCTCGCGAAGCTCGCGGAGCGCTTCGGCGTCGAGCTCTCGCCGTACCCCTCGGTCGTCTTCGAGGAGCTCTTCGGCGAGCCCTTCTCCTCGCTCGGCGAGACGGCGCCCCTGCGGACAGCGAACAACCCTCAACCACCCTCAAGTGCGCCTGGCACCATTGAGGGTGGTCGAGGTTTGCGGCTCGTCCGGTACAGGCCTCTCTTTTCCGGCCCTGCCGTCGAGCGCGTCGACGCGTTCGCGTTTCAGCGGCCGAGCGACGAAGTCGCGCTCTCCCGCGCGGACGCGCGGCGGCTCGGGGTGCGTGACGGCGTCGAGGTCAACGTCCGCACGAACGGAACGAGCGTTCAGCTCCGCGCGCGCGTCCGCAAGACGCTCGCCGAGGGGGTCGTCCTCGTAGCGGAGGGCGTACACGAAGAGCTGAAGCCCGGGGCCGTGAAGGTGACGCGCGCGTGACGGAGGTCTGGTGGGTGAGCGCGATCAAGTCCGTGATCGTCATCAACCTCGTCCTCGGCGCCTTCGCGTACACAACGTGGCTCGAGCGCAAGCTGCTCGGCCGCATGCAGCTCCGCTACGGGCCGAACCGCGCGGGGCCGTTCGGGCTCCTGCAGCCGATCGCCGACCTGATCAAGCTGATCCGCAAGGAGAGCTTCTTCCCCGCGGCCGCGAACGACCTCCCGTACATCCTGGCGCCGGTGCTTTCCGCGTTCACCGCGCTGGCCGCGTTCGCCGTCATTCCGTGGGGCAGCGGCTGGGAAATCTCCGGCTACGACATCACGGGCTACATCATCGACGTGCCGATCGGGCTGCTCCTCGTGTTCGCGCTCGGCTCGATCGGGATCTACGGCTTCATCGTCGGCGGGTGGGCGAGCGAGTCGAAGTACTCGCTGCTCGGCTCGATGCGGACGTGCGCGCAGCTCGTCAGCTACGAGGTGGCGCTCGCGCTCACGGTGCTGGGCGTGATTCTGATGGCGCACTCGCTTTCGCTCGTCGACATCGTGCAGGCCCAGGAGCGCACGATCTGGTACGTGGTCCCGCAGTTCGTCGGCTTCGTGACGTTCTTCATCGCGGGCATCGCCGAGACGAACCGCGCACCGTTCGACCTCCCTGAAGCGGAGCAGGAGCTGGTCGCCGGCTACCACACCGAGTACTCGGGCATGCGCTGGGGCCTCTTCCAGATGGCCGAGTACATCAACATGATCACGCTCGCCGCGCTCACGGTGACGCTCTTCCTCGGCGGCTGGCACTTCTTCTGGCTCGACTGGCTCGGGCCGCTCTGGTTCGTGCTCAAGCTCGCGATCGTCGTGTTCGTCTTCATCTGGCTGCGCGCCACTTATCCGCGGCTGCGCTACGACCAGCTGATGTCCTTCGGCTGGAAAGGGCTCTTGCCCGTGGCCGTGATCAACGCCGTAGTGACCGCGACGCTGGTAGTCGCACTATGAGTCCGCAGCCCTTCGACACCCTCAAGGGCTTCGGCGTCACCTTCAAGCACATCTTCAAGAAGCCGATCACGCAGGAGTACCCGGAGTACAAGCGGCCGGTCTACCCGCGCTTCCGCGGTCGCCACCGGCTGAACCGGTTCCAGAACGGGCTCGAGAAGTGCGTCGGCTGCTCGCTATGCGCGGCCGCGTGCCCGGCGGACTGCATCCGCGTCGTCGCCGAGGAGAACACGCCAGAGAATCGCGTCTCCGCCGGCGAGCGCTACGCGCGCATCTACGAGATCAACATGTCGCGCTGCATCTTCTGCGGCTATTGCGAGCTTGCGTGCCCGTTCGACGCGATCACGCTGGGGAACGAGTACGAGATCTCCGAGTACTCGCGCGACGACCTCATCTACACGAAGGACATGCTGCTCGCGGAGCCGATCAAGAAGATCCCGGTCGCCGACCGCGAGCTCTACGACACTCCCGAGCCCTACTACAAGACACACGCGTAGGTGGACGTCGGGAACTTCCTCGTCTGGGTGATCTGGGTCGTCGCCGCGTTCACCTGCCTGGGCTCTGGGCTCGCCGTCGTCTCGTTCTCGAACCCGTTCTACTCCGCGCTCGCGCTGATCGGGAATCTCGCCTCGCTCGCGGTCCTGTACCTGCTGCTCTCGGCCGAGTTCGTCGCCGCGGCGCAGGTGCTCGTCTACGCCGGCGCGGTGATGGTCATGTTCCTGTTCGTGATCGCCTATCTCGGCGGTCGCGCCGACGCGCCCTGGGCAGGCGGTCCGACCTGGGCGCAGATCGCGGCAATCAGCGCCGCGGGCGCGCTGCTCGTCGAGGTCGTCGTCGCGGTGGGGCTGAAGGCGGGGGGGCGGCTGTCGAAGGAAGCCGGGGTCGACGCGTTCTTCGGCGGCCCGCACGAGATCGGCGAGCTCTTCCTGACCGACCACCTGCTCGCGTTCGAGATCACGTCGATCGTCCTGCTCGTCGCGGCGGTGGGCGGCGTGATCCTCGGCGCGCACTCGCGGCGCCTCGAGCCGAGACTCGACCGGTGAAGGGGCCGGACGTGACCTGGTACGTCGTGATCGCCGCGCTGCTGTTCACCATCGGCGCGCTCGGCGTCCTGATCCGCCGCAGCCCCCTGATCATCCTGCTCTCGCTGGAGATCATGCTGAACGGCTCCAACCTCGCCTTGATCGCGTTCGCGCGCCACCAGGGCGACGCGACCGGGCAGGTGTTCGCGCTTGCGGTAATGGCCGTCGCGGCGGCCGAGGTCGTCGTCGGTCTCGGTCTGATCGTCGCGATGGCGCGCCGGCACCTCGAACTCGACGTCGACCGGATGACGAGCCTGCGCGGATGAGCGCGGCAGCCTGGGTCTGCCTGCTCTCGCCGCTCGCGGCCGCCCTCGCGATCACGCTGGCCGGCAACGGGATCAGCCGCCGCGCTGCCGGCTACCTGGCGACGTTCTCCACCTTCGTCTCGTTCGTCGCGTCCTGCGTCGTCTTCTTCGCAATGCTCGGCGAGCACGCGGAGGAGCGGGTACACGTCACGACACTCTGGGCCTGGCTGAAGGCAGGCGACTTCCACGCGGGCCTGACGCTCCAGATCGACCCGTTGAGCGTGTTCATGATGCTGGTCGTCTCCGGCGTCGGGTCGCTGATCGTCGGCTACTCGATCGGCTACATGGACGGCGCGGACGAGGAGCGCCGCTACTTCGCGTACATGGCGATCTTCGTCTTCTCCATGCTGTTGCTGGTCCAGAGCGGCAACCTCGTGCTGCTGCTCTCGGGCTGGGGCCTCGTCGGCCTCGCCTCTTACCTGCTGATCGGCTTCGACCAGCACCGACCCGCAGCGATCGCGGCCGCGAAGAAGGCGTTCATCATGAACGCCCTTGGCGACGCGACGATGGCGCTCGCGATCTTCCTCCTCTTCTGGAGGACCGGCGTCGTCGACTACCTCGGCGTCTTCGATCAGGTTGACGGCCTCTCGCAGACGGTCGTGACGCTCGCCGCGCTCGGCCTGCTCGGCGGCGCAGTCGCGAAGTCGGCGCAGATCCCGCTCCAGACGTGGCTTCCGGACGCGATGGAAGGCCCGACGCCGGTCAGTGCGCTCATCCACGCGGCGACCATGGTCGTCGCCGGCGTCTACCTGCTCGTCCGCCTGCACCCGGTCTACGAGGCGGCGGTACACGTGCAACAGCTCGCGGCCGGCCTGGGCGCGCTCACGCTGCTCGTCGCCGGTCTCATTGCGCTCGTGCAGACGGACATCAAGCGCGTGATCGCGTACTCGACGATGTCGCAGATCGGCTACATGTTCCTCGGCGCGGGCATCGCGGCGTACGGAAACGCGATGTTCCACCTGATGACGCACGCGTTCTTCAAGGCGCTGCTCTTCCTCGCTGCGGGCATCGTCATCCACGCGCTCGCAGGCGAGCAGGACATGCGCAACATGGGCGGGCTGCGCGACGCACTCCCGCGCACGTACTACGCGATGCTGATCGGCGGCCTTGCGCTCGCCGGGATCTTTCCGCTCTCGGGCTTCTGGTCGAAGGACTCGATCCTCGCGTCCGCGCTCGCCGCAGGAACGTACGGGCGCACCCTCTTCGTCGTCGGGTTGATCGGCGCCTTCCTGACCGGGCTCTACACGTTCCGGATGCTGTTCATCGTCTTCTACGGCGAACGCTCCGCGTACGCGCGCGAACATCTCCACGACACGAGCCACGGGGAGGGCCCGTTCTCGATGACGAGCACGGTCGCCGCGCTCGCGTTCCTCTCGGTCGTCGGCGGCTGGATCCAGCTGGCCGGGATCTGGCACCCGCTCTCGGACTGGCTGCACGTCGTGGCCCCGCCGAAGGTCGAGCCCTCTGCACTGCAGGACTGGGTCACCTCCGTGATCGCGGTCAGCCTCGGGCTCGGCGGCATCTGGCTCGCGTGGCTGATCTACGTCAAGCGAACCGTCGCGGTGCCGCGCGTCGCCTGGGCGCAGCGCACGCTGGAGCACAAGTTCTACTTCGACGAGCTCTACGACCTCGCGTTCAACCGCCCGGCAGTCTGGATCTCGCGCACCCTCTACCGCGGCGTCGAGCGGCCCCTGGTCTCCGGCTCGATCGCCGCAACGGCGACGAGCGTCCGCGAGGTGGGACGCACGACGACCGTGATCCAGAGCGGCTACCTGCGCTCGTACGCGCTCGCGTTGATGACCGGACTCGCCGTCCTCGCCGTCCTCTTCGTCGCGTTCCGATGAGCGGCTGGGTGACCACGGCGCTGATCTTCCTCCCGCTCGCCACGGCGCTCCTGCTCTGGGCGCTGCCGTGGCCGCGGCTCTGGGCCGGCTCGGTCGCGACGCTCGTCGCGCTCGTCGAGGTCGGGCTCTGGATCGCCTCGCTCCCGCGCTTCGACTTCGACGCGGGACTGCAGGGCGAGCAGCGCCAGAGCTGGTTCAGCGACCTGAACGCGTCCTACCACGTCGGCTTCTTCGGCTTCTCGGTGTGGCTCGCCGGGCTGACCGTCGTCGCGAGCGCCGCTGCGATCGCCTACGCGTGGTGGGCCGGACGCGACCGGCCGCGCGCGTACTTCGGGCTGATGCTCTTCCTCGAGGGGGCGGTCGTCGGCCTCTTCGCGGCGCAGGACCTGATCCTCTTCTACGCCTTCTTCGAGGCGATGCTGATCCCGTTGTACGTTCTGATCGGCGTCTGGGGCGGGCCCGGCCGCATGCGCGCGACGCTGACGTTCGTGATCTACACGATGGCCGGCTCCCTGCTGATGCTCGCGGCGATCATCGTCTTCGGTTTGCACGAGAACACGTTCGACCTGATCGACTCGGGCACGGGCGACAGCGCGTGGGTGTTCCTCGGCTTCGTGATCGCGTTCGCCGTCAAGGCGCCGCTGTTTCCGTTCCACGGCTGGCTCCCGGACGCGTACCGCGAGGCGCCGCCGGAGGTGTCTGCCCTGCTCTCGGGCGTGATCTCGAAGGCGGGCGCCTACGGCCTGCTGCGAATCGCGATCACGAAGTTCCCGGAGAGCGCGGACGACTTCCGCGTGCCGCTGCTCGTGCTCGCGGCGGTCGGCCTCGTGTACGGGTCGCTGCTCGCGTTCCAGGCGCCCGACGTTCGCGGCGTGATCGCGTACTCGTCGCTCGCGCAACTGGGGCTGATCACGCTCGGGCTCTTCGCCGGAAACGACCAGGGCTACGACGGCGCCGTGCTGCAGATGGCCGTGCACGGGCTCCTCTCGACGACGCTGTTCCTGCTCGCGGGCGGAATCGAGCGGCGCACCTCGACGGGCGAGTTCGCGCTGCTCGGCGGAATGGCGCGCGGCCGTCCGGCGCTCGCCACACTGCTGATGAC
This sequence comes from Gaiellaceae bacterium, assembly GCA_036000665.1. GTDB lineage: Bacteria > Actinomycetota > Thermoleophilia > Gaiellales > Gaiellaceae > JACCTU01. The sequence goes on along the minus strand of DASYUZ010000221.1, from coordinate 10,080 downwards.
CACCGGGATCGTCGCGCTCGCCGTGCCTGGCTCGGCCGCGTTCGCGGGCGAATTCCTGATCTTGCTGGGCGTCTTCGACCAGGGCTGGGTCTGGGCCGCGATCGGCGCCGGCGCGATCGTGCTCGCGGCGATGTACATGCTGCGGCTGATCTCGGCCGTACTGCACCAGGAGCGCGGGCCGGCCGTCACCGATGCCGCACTCGACCTGCGCCCCGCGGAGCTGGGGATCCTCGTCCCGCTCGTCGCGTGCGTCCTCGCATTGTCCGCGTGGCCGGCGGCGATCAGCGAGCGCGCGTTCGCGGGCGATGACGCGACGGGCGCGGTGGAGGCGCAGTTCAGGTGATCCTCGGCGCGCTCATCTCGATCCCGACGCCGGAAGTCGACTGGGTGGGTCTCTCGCCCCCGCTCGTCCCGCTCGGGGCGGCCGGGCTTGCGCTGCTCGGATCGGTGTTCGCGCCGCAAGGAGCACGCCGTGCGCTCGCCGCCGTCGTCATCGCGCTCGGGTTCGTGGCCATGCTGGGGTTCTCTGCATACGTGTACTGGAAGAGCCCCGACGCGCAGGGGCTCGTCGCAGACGCCGCGCGCCGCGACCGCCTGGCGGCTCTGGCGCAGCTGATCATCGCCGGAGCAGCCCTGCTCACGGTCGGCATCGCGTGGTCGGACCGGCCGAAGCAGGAGCACGTCGGCGAGTACTACGTGCTGCTCGCAACCGCCGCCTCGGGGATGGCGTTCATGGTCTCCGCGAGCAACCTGATGACGCTCTTCCTCGGGCTCGAGTGGTTCTCGCTCAGCCTCTACGTCCTCTGCGCGATCGACATCGAGCTGCCGACGTCGCTCGAGTCCGGGCTCAAGTACCTGATCGTCGGCTCGTTTGGCTCCGCGGTGCTGCTCTTCGGATTCGCGCTCGTCTTCGGCGCGACGGGCGGCGGGCTCCAGCTCGCAGACATCGCGGAGCGAGCCGGAGGCGACCTGAAGAGCGATCCGATGCTGCTGGTCGGACTCGCGATGATCCTCACCGGGCTGGGGTTCAAGTCGTCGGCGGCGCCGTTCCACATGTGGACTCCTGACGTGTACCAGGGGTCGCCGACGCCGGTGACCGCGTTCATGTCTGCGGCGACGAAGGTGGTCGCACTCGTCGTGACGCTGCGCGTGCTCGTCACCGCGTTCCCGGCGCAGGAGGACTTCTGGACGGCTGCGATCGCCGCGATCGCCGTCGCCTCGCTCGCGATCGGCAACCTCGGCGCGCTTGTGCAGCGCAACGTCAAGCGCCTGCTCGCCTACTCGTCCATCTCGCACGCGGGCTTCATGCTGATCCCGATCGCGGCGGCGAACAGCCTCGGCGGCCGCGCACTCCTCTATTACCTGATCCCGTACGGCGCCGCATCGCTCGGCGCGTTTGCCGTGGTCGCCGCGCGCGAGCGCGAGCTCGGAGCGCCGGTCACGCTTGACAACCTCGCGGGCATGGGCTGGGAGCGTCCGTTCCTCGGGTTCTCGCTCGCGCTCTTCGCGTTCGCGTTCATCGGGCTGCCGCCGGGTGGCCTCTTCCTCGGGAAGGTGTACGCGTTCTCGGCCGCCGTCGACCGCGGCTGGACGTGGCTGGTGATCGTCGGCGTTGTCGCGACGGCGGTCAGCGTCTACTACTACCTCGCGATCATCCGGTCGCTCTACATGCGCGCCGAAGCGGAGCTGCAGCTCGCACCCGCCGGCGGCTCGCCGCCGCGCGACATCGCGCTGAGCGCCTCGGTCGGCGCTTCGCTGGCCGTCGTGTTCGCGTCGTTCGTCTTCGTGCAGCCGCTGATCGACCTGGCCGAGAAGGCCGCCGGCTCGCTGGCGTTCTAGCGCTGAACGAGACTCAGAGCGCTCGCGACGACGAGCAGCGCGAGCGAGCCGACGAGCGCGGACAGGCCGAGCGCCGGCACGACGCCGTCGGCGACCGCGGGCGCGCGCACCGCGGCCGCAACGAGCACGAGCGCGAGCGCACAGGCGCCGAGCGCCGACTGGAGCCGGGCGGCGCCGACCGCAGGCGTGGTCCCGGGCAGCTCCACGACGCGGCCGTACGCCTCGAGCGCCGCGTGCGCGGTCGTCACGACGCCGGCGAGCACGAGGTAGAAGGCGAGGGCGTGCTCTCCGGCGGCGTCGGCCACGATCGCAGCAAGCAGCAGTAGGACGGCCATGCCCGCACGTTCGCGCCCGGGCCGCAAGGTCCTTCCCCGCGATAGGCTCCCGCCGCCCTTCCCGGAAAGGAGACGGCTTGGCCGACGTGACGTTCACCTGGCTCGGACACGGCAGCTACCGCTTCGACAGCGCGGAAGGGAAGCGGATCTACGTCGATCCCTGGTTCGACAATCCGAAGTGCCCCGAGGACGAGAAGCAGGTCGAGCGCTGCGACGTGCTCGCGATCACGCACGGGCACGCGGATCATGTCGGGAGCGCCGTCGACGTCGCGAAGCAGCACTCGCCCAAGGTGGTCGCGATCTACGAGCTCGCGAGCTGGCTGGAGTCGCAGGGCGCCCCGAACGCGAGCCAGCTCGGGAGCAACAAGGGCGGAACGGTCGAGGCCGAAGGCGTGAAGTTCACGATGACGAACGCCGAGCACTCGAGCGGGTTCGGGCAGAGCGACGGCTCGATCCTCTACCTCGGCGATCCCGTCGGCTACGTGGTCGAGTTCGAGAACGGGCTCAAGGTCTACTGCGCGGGCGACACGGCGCCGTTCTCCGACATGCAGCTGATCGGTCGGCTCCATTCGCCCGACGTGGCGATCCTGCCGATCGGCGACCACTTCACGATGGGCCCGAAAGGCGCCGCGCTCGCGCTCGAGCTGCTCGGCGCGAAGCGGTGCATCCCCGTGCACTGGGGGACGTTCCCGCTGCTGCGCGGCACGCCAGACCAGCTGCGCGATACGGCGTCGGGCGTCGAGGTGCTTTCGCCGGAGCCGGGGGAAACGATCACGTTGTGAGAGAGCGCTGGTGGGGGGCGTCGGGACAGCGCGTCCCGGAGATCGCGGTCGAGGACGAGCTGCCGCTCGAGGGCGCGCTCGTGCTCGACGGCGTGGACGACCTCGAGCGTCTCCGCGAGGCGCACCAGTCGGGCACGCCGGTGGTCGTGCGCGCCGACACCCAGGAAGCCGTGTTGCGTGCGCTCGCGCGACCCGAGGTGTCGTCGGTGATCGTGCCCCGAGCGAAGCGCGAGCTGCTCGAGCTTGACCTGACGAAGCTCACGTATGGCTGAACCGGTCGTCAGCACGTACTCGATCGTCGCATGCGATCTCGACGCGCGGCAGTGGGGAGTGGCGACGCAGTCGAAGTTCCTCGCGGTCGGGTCTGTCGTGCCGTGGGCAGAGGCCGAGGTCGGCGCGATCGCTACGCAGTCGTACGCGAACCCGCGCTACGGCCCGGACGGGCTGGCACTGCTCCGCGAGGGCCGCTCGGCGCAGGACGTCGTCGACATGCTCGTCGCCGCCGACGAGGGCCGCGCTCAACGTCAGGTCGGGGTCGTGGACGCGCACGGCCGCGGCGCGTCGTTCACCGGCGAGGAGTGCCTCGAGTGGGCCGGCGGCCGGGCGGACGACTGCTACGCGGCGCAGGGCAACATTCTCGTCTCGGAAGCAACTGTCGATGCGCTCGCGGAGACGTTCGAGTCGCGACGCGACCTGCCGCTCCCGGCGCGCCTGATCGAGTCCCTCGCCGCAGCGCAGGACGCCGGAGGCGACCGCCGCGGGCAGCAGTCGGCCGCGCTGCTCGTCGTCGAGAAGGACGGCGGCTATGGAAAGCTCTCGGACACGCTCGTCGATCTCCGCGTCGACGATCACGAGCGTCCGGTCGAAGAGCTCCGCCGCTTGTTCGCGATCCACGACGCGCTCTTCGGAAAGACACCGCGCGACCGCTGGATCGTTGTCGACGACGCACTGCGGGCGGAGCTCCGGGAACGGCTCGCGGCGCTCGGCTACGAGCGGCTCGAGGACTGGGCGGGCGTCGAGAATCTCGAGGAACGCGTCGACGGTGAGGACGCGATCGACCCGGTCGTGCTCGAACGCCTGAGGGCGACGTGAGCGCGTACGAGATTACGCGGATCGACGAGGTCGAGCCGATCGATCTCAGCGGCCTGAACATGACGTGGCGGCCGATCCGGCGCACGCTTGGGATCACGGCGTTCGGGATGAATGCGTACACGGGCGACGCCGGTCGCCACGTGGTCGAGCCGCACACCGAAGGCGCGCTCCGGCACGAGGAGGTCTACGTCATTCTGAGCGGCCTCGCGCGCTTCACGCTCGGCGAGGACGAGGTCGTCGCCGGTCCGGGAACTCTCGTCTACGTCCGGGATCCCGACACGAAGCGCGGGGCGGTCGCACTCGAGGACGGCACGACGGTGCTCGCCATCGGCGGGCGCCCGGGCAAGGCCTACGAGCCGTCAGCATCGGAGCGGTCGATCGCGGCGGCCCCGCTCCGCCGTCGCAGTAACCTCGAGGGCGTGCTGGCGAGCATCCGGGAGTACCTCCAGCACAAGCCCGACCACCCGGGGATGCTCTACGAGGTCGCCTGCTACGAAGCGGTGCTCGGACGACGGGACGATGCGCTCGCGAGCCTCCGTCGAGCGACAGAGGGCGACCCACGCACCGCCGAGTGGGCGCGCGGCAACGAGGTCTTCGCGTCCCTGAAGGACGACCCGGAGTTCCTACTGATCACCGGGCAAGCGGAGACCCGCGGCCCGGGCGCGTAGCGCGGGCACCGGATCAGCCTCCGGACGCGCGACGAGCAGGACCGCGGAGAAACCCTCTCCGGACAAGGCGTCGACGAGCAGCTGCAGCCCGAGCGCGAGCGCGAAGGCCTTGTGCGCCTGCTCGCCTCCGAACGGCATGACGTCTTCGGGCCTCGCAAGGCCCGCGATCACCTCGCCCCAGTTCGACTTCGCCGGTGAGACGTCGGCGACGAGTGGGCGTCCGTCCGAGCTCGGGATCGCGATCGCGAGCGGGTTCGTGCCGGCAAGCGGCTCACCACCCTCTGGGTGCGCAAGGCGCGCCGGCGAGGTCGCGGTCAGCACGGCGGCGAGGCCCGCCTCCGCGAGCGAGCGGACCCAATAGCCCAGCACGCCGGTCGGGAAGCAGTTCGACGCGACGATCACGCGCGCATGCTCCGGCGGCTCGGAGCGCTGCGCGTCGCAGATCGCGGCGAGGGTCAGGTAGCCGAGCGCGCCGCGTCCGTCCCAGCGCTCGTAACAGTCTGTTGCAAGCTGCCGTTCCGGTTGAGCGGCGGGGTCGACCTCTTGCTGCTCGAGCCACGGGATCCGTGCGTACCCGTGTCCGCGCTTCCCGCGGCGCTCGGCATCGTCGTAGTGCCGGAAGAGCGTGTCGGCGTCCCGTTCGGCGAAGCCGAGCGCGGCGATCCGTGCCTTCGCCTCGTCAGGCTGCACGGCGCGTGAAGCGGAGCACCGGCCAGCCGCGCTCCGCGGCGAGGCGGCGCAGCTCGCGATCGGGGTTCACCGCGACGGGATGGCCGACCGCTTCGAGGAACGGCGCGTCGGTGTGGCTGTCCGAGTACGCCGTCGACGCGTCGAGATCGAACCCTTCGCGCGCGGCGAGCTCGCGGACGGCAGTCGCCTTGTGCTCTCCGTGCAGAGAGCGGATCCCGCGGCCGGTGTAGAAGCCGTTCTCCACCTCGCAGATCGTCCCGAGCGCGCCGTCGAACCCCAGCTCCTGCGCGAGCACGTCCACGACCTCCTGAAGCGCGGCCGAGACGATATAGGACCGCTCACCGCGCTCGCGGTGGCGCTTGACGAGCGCGAGCGGCTCGTCGTAGACGAGGGGCTTCAGCACCGGCTCGAGCGACTCTCCGACGAGCTCCTGCATCTGGCGCGGAGTGAAGCCGCGGAGGAGCATCAGCCCTTCCTCCGACGCGACGCGCACGCGTTCGCGCGACGTTCCGCGGAGCACGAAGAGGAGCTGCCAGAACGCGGCCTTCGCAACCTGCGAGCGCGTGATCACGCCGTGCCGCCGGAAGGCAGGGGCAAGCGCGAGCGTGCTCGACCGCTTGAGGAGCGTCCTGTCGAGGTCGAAGAACGCGGCGCCGGTCAGGAGACGAGCGGCAGCGACTTCACGATCCCGATTCCCTGGTCGCGCCGCGTTGCCGCGATTGCCTCCGCAAGCCCGATGATCGCCTGCGCGGTCGGCGCGTCGGGGTCGGCGAGGACGAGCGGGATGCCGAGATCTCCTTGCTCGCGCAGCCGCGGGTCGAGCGGGATCTCGGCGAGGAGCGGGACGTCGAGCTCGTCGGCGAGCGCGGCGCCGCCGCCGCGGCCGAACACGTCGCCGCTCATGTTCTCGACCGCGCCGATCAGGCGCATGTTCGTCTTCTGTGCCATCACCGCCGCGCGCACCGCGACCTCCTTCGCAGCGGGCTGCGGCGTGGTGACGACGACGACTTCCGCCCGCGGGAGCAGCTGGCCGAGCGAGATCGAGACGTCGCCGGTCCCGGGGGGCATGTCGACGACGAGCGTGTCGAGCTCGCCCCAGTGCACGTCCGAGAGGAACTGCTCGAGCGCGCGGTGCAGCATCGGCCCACGCCACATCACCGGCGAGTTCTCGTCGAGGAAGAAGCCGATCGACATCAGCTTCAGCCCGTGCGCAACCGGCGGAACGATCATCTTGTCGACGACGACCGGCCGCTGCTGGATCCCGAGCATGTGCGGGATCGAGTGGCCGTAGACGTCCGCGTCCAGGATGCCCGCCCTATCGCCGAGCGACGCGAAGGCCGCGGCGAGGTTCGCGGACAGCGTCGACTTGCCGACGCCGCCCTTGCCGCTCGCGATCGCGAGCACGCGGGTCGCGCGGTCGAGCGAAAGTCCGGCCGTGCGCGCGGTCACGGCGCCGCGGAGACGCTCGGTGAGCGCGGCGCGCTCGTCGGGGCTCATGACGTCGAACTCGAGGCCCACGCGGCGCACGCCCTCGATCGGCGCAAGCGCGTCGCCGACCTGCTGCTGGAAGCTCTCGCGGAGCGGGCAGCCGGCGACCGTGAGCGCGATCGTGACGACGACGTCGCCGCCGTCGATCCGGACGTCGCGAACCATGCCGAGTTCGGTGACCGGCTTCCGGAGCTCGGGGTCGATTACCCCGCCGAGCGCCTCGTAGACGGCGTCGCGCGAGACGTCCATCGCAGTCGAGGGTACCAGTACGCGGTCACCGCCACAGCGGCGGTCCCGAGCGTCGCGAGCGCGGCCACGAGCGCCGCGTCGCGGACCGTCCAGCCCTCGAGGCGGTCGGGCGAGACGCGCCAGAGGAGGGCCCAGGCAGCGAGCGCGGCGGCGGCCGCCGGTGCCTCTCGCACGCTCAGGTGCGGGCGCGCCGCACGGGCGGCGAAGAAAGCGGCAAGGACGACGAGCACGACGAAGGGGGCGATCACGTACCAGTGCCGCCCGCCGAACCAGCCGTCGAAGAGGCGCACGTGCCAGCGCCCGTCGAACGCGAGCAACGGCCCCGTGATCGTGACCGCGGTCATCAGGGCCGTCGAGATCCCTGCAAGCAGGAGCGTCGTGAGCGGGAAGACGCGGATTGCCGAAACGAGCGCGACGCCGAGGAAGGGCAGGATCGGGACAAGGAAGCGCGGGCCGGGCACGAAGCCGCCGAACGGCTGGAAGTAGCCCGAGTTGTAGACGAGGTAGGAGAGCGCAAGCCCACCGATCAGGAGCGCTTCGGCGCGGAAGCCGCGCCGGTAGAGGACGACCAGGCCCGCGGCCGCGGCAGCGACCACGGGCGTCAGCCGCAGCACGCCGACCGGTGCGAAGAGCAGCTCCATCGCGACCGGGAAGCTCGGCTCGCCGATCCCGAAGAACCCGGACGCGTTCGCGCCGAGCACGTCGTGCCCGGTCGCGCCGCCGACGAGCACCGCGTCCTCGTAGGAGAGGTGCGTGACCGAACCGAAGGCCCAGAGGTTGTACGCGAGCAGCGGAACGAGCCCGAGAGCCGCGCCGCCCGCGTAGAGCGCTCCGGAACGCCAACCGCGCGTGAGCGCATAGAGCCCGACGAGCAACGCAGCGAGCGCGAGCGGGTAGTCGGCGACGACCGCGAGGCCCGCGAGCACCCCGGCGACGAAGCCCCACAGGGACAGTCCCCACGCACTGCCGCGCGACACTCTCGTCTGAGGGACTGTCCCCACGAAATCGCCTGGCTCGGGCGTTTTGTCCTCGCCGGCCACCTGGGACTGTCCCCACGCGAGGGACTGTCCCTCCGCGGCGGGCGGGGACTGTCCCCGGAGCCAGAGCAGCGCGAAGGCGGCGAAGGCCAAGGCTGCAGCAAGCACGTGCGAAAAGAACAGCGTGGCGAACGCGAGCAGGAGGGTGCCCGTTCCGGCCGCGACCGCCGCGAGCACGCCGAAACCGGGCTCCACAAGGTCGCCGAGCCGCCGCGCGAGCAGCGCGATCGCGAACGCCGGAAGCACGCACCCGACGAGCCCGAGGGCCCAGAGCATCCCCACTGTCTCGTCCGCCGCGCCGGGCGCCTTCGCCATTGCCGACTTGAGGCCGGTCACGTCGAGGAAGACGAAGGCCGGCACGGTGGCGAACGCGAGCCCCGGCGCCTTCGCCGCGTAGTAGTGCCCGTCGTGCCACGAGACGTCACCGGTCTCGTTGCGGTACTTGTCGATCACGGGCGTGCCGTCCGCGAGCGCTCGCACGAGGGAGTAGTGCGCGAGCTGGTTCCAGCCGATACCTTGCGCGAGGCTCGCGTACGCGAGTCCGAGGCAGACGAACGCGAGCGTCGCAGGCCTACGCAAGGCCGAGCCGCTTCTTGAGGTCGCGCGCGTTGTAGACCGCGAAGCCGAGCCGGTCGTTGTTGAAATACGCGTAGACGTCACCGTTCTCGCTCCAGCGGCGGATCCGCTCCGCCCACTCGTCGAGCTCCGACTGCGAATAGTTGCCGTTGCGCCCGCGCGAGCCGGAGTGGAACCGTACGAACGTCCAGTTCGCCGTCAGGACGTGGCCCTGGAAGGGGCGGCGCGGGTCGTCGCCGATCACGAGCGCGACCCCGTGCTCGCAGAGGAGTGCGTAGACCTCGTCGACGAACCAGGTCGGCTCGCGGAACTCGAAGGCGTGCCGTCCCGGCGGCACCAGCTCGAGCACGTATCGCAGTCGCTCGTCGTCGCGCTTGAAGGTCGGCGGAAGCTGCCAGAGCACCGGCCCGAACTTCGGCGACTCGACCAGGGGCTTGATCGTGCGGTAGAAGAGCTCGAGCGACGGAGGCAGGTCGCGCAGACGCTTCACGTGCGTGACGTAGCGGCTCATCTTGATCGCGAAGAGGAAGTTGGGCGGCGTCTGCGCGACCCAGTTCGCGACGGCGGACTCCCGCGGCAGCCGGTAGAAGGTCGCGTTCACCTCGACGGTGTCGAAGTGCTGCCCGTAGTACCCGAGCCACTTCTTCGGCGGTAGCTTCGGCGGGTAGAAGACGCCGTTTCGCCAGTGCTTGTAATTCCACCCGGAGCAGCCGACCCGCACCTCGGTCACGAGAGCGCGGCGGCGAGCTGCTCGCACAGCGCAGGCGTGGCCGCCGCGACCACGCGCGAGTGCGCGCCGAGGTCGAGCGGCGCCTCGTCGAAGGGCGGTCGCTCGAAGAGGTCGATCGCCAGCCCGACCTCGCGCACGAGCAGCTGCGCGGCCGCGATGTCGACCGACCGCGCAGGCTTCAGCGAGCAGACGCCGTCGAGACGCCCCGCAGCGAGGTTGCACAGCGCGAGCGCGAGCGAGCCCATCACGCGCAGCCGGTAGGCGAGGCCGACGACGTTCGCCGCGCGCTCGGCGATCGACGAGGTGAGCGTGGCCTCGAAGGCGAGGATCTCGATCTCGTCCTTCGGCCGCACCGCTCCGAGGGGTTCGCCGTTCAGCCAGGCGCCCTCGCCCCGCTGCGCCGTCCACTCCTCGCGAAAGCCGAAGTCGTAGAGGTAGCCGAAAACGACGTCCCCCATCGTCGGGCCTTCGGCGACCGCGAGCGAGAGGCAGAAGTACGGCAGGCCGCGCTTCGCGTTCAGCGAGCCGTCGATCGGGTCGAGCACGAGCCACGGCATCCCGCTCCCGCGCCGCGCCTCACCGAGTTCCTCCGAG
>DASYUZ010000220.1:0-10159 GCA_036000665.1 Gaiellaceae bacterium | reverse complement strand
GACCCGTTCGAGTGATTCCGATCGGCCTACCTCTTTCGAGGGAGTGCTCAAATGGCATCGGCGCCGTACCTTCGGTCCATGCGGCCGCTCCTTCGCAGCACACTCGCCGGCGACGACCGCGGCCCACGGGCGCTGGCGGCGTTCTCGATGCTGATCGGCGTCTACCTCGTCGTTCGCGCGATCGGCCTCGATCCTCTGCCTTCACTCGTCAGCCGGCTCGGCGGCGAGGCACGGGGATCGACCGTCGTTGCGGCCGGACAGCCCGAGCCGCGCGCGACCGCGCCACACGCGATGCGCGCCGCGACACCCAAGCCTGCACGCGCTGCACGCGCCGGCGTCGCGGCTCGCACGACGCGCACGAAGCCCGCTCAGCCGCGCCGGCGAACCCCCGTCGGTCGCAAACCCGAGACCCAGCCGTCCTCCGGCGCCGTAGCGCCCGCTGGAGCACCGACGACCACGGCCGAGCGTCCGCAGCCGCCGCCGAAGACCGCCGACGCACAGCCCCCGGCGCCCGTCGCCGACCCGGCGCCGATCGTCGCACCCCCTCCGCCTGCTCACCTCCCCGACCCCCCGACCGTGCCGCTCCCGGATCCGACAGCCGCAGTCGATCCGGGGACGCTGACGCCACCGGTCGCGTTGCCGGTGGAGCCGCCGCTCCCGAACCTCCCCTCTGTGCCGTAGGGAACGGCGGCTCCCCGGTGGGGGGCCTACTTCAGATCGCCGAGGATCTCTCCTGCCGCGCGCTCGCCGGTCTCGACCGCGCCGTTCAGGTAGCCCTGGAAGTCGATCGAGCAGTGCTCGCCCGCGAAGTGGCACGTCCCCTGGCGCTCGCGCTCCATGCCGGCGAACTTCGTGTACTGCCCGACCTTCCAGTACGAGTACGAGCCCTTCGTCCACGGGTAGCCGGTCCAGAAGTCGACGGTCGCCCTTCCGTTCCAGGCCGTCGTCACTCCCGGAAGCACGGGCTCGACCTGCGCCAGGAACTGCTGCGCGCGTGACGAAGGCGTCCCCGAGCCGAAGCTTGCGCCGATCGTCCCGCCGGTGTAGTTGACGAGGATCCCCGACGCGCCTGCCTGCGCCCGCGAGACCTCCCACGTGTTCTGGTAGCCGCGGTCGGAGAACGTCTCGCCGTTGAAGCCCAGCGCGCGCCACGGCCGGCTCGTCAGCTGCACGTGCAGCTTCGAGTTCGTGCCCATCGCCCGCTCGCGGATCGCGGTCACCTTCAGCTTCTCGAAGCCGGCCTTCGAGACGTTGACCGACGAGCGAAGAAGCGAGACGGGCAGCGCGAGCACCACGCGATCAGCGGTGATCGTCTTCGTCGCCAGGCCTTGGCGGAACGTCAGCTCCCAGCGGCCCGCGGCGGTGACGCGGATCGCGATCAGCTCGGAGCCGATCGTGATCTGCCCGGCGAGCAGCTCGCCGAGCCGCTGCGGGATCTGGTCGGTGCCGCCGGCGACGCGGTACTTCTCGTTCGAGGGGCCGAAGATGCGGAGATTGCCCTGCCCCGAGTACGCGAGCAGGTAGAGCAGGTTGAGCGAGCTCTGCACCGACGACTCGGCGCCGTACTCGATGTTGTACGCGACGTCGAGAAGCTGGCCGATCTTCGAGTTGATCCCGCCCTCGAAGGTCTCGTTGATCCAGTCGACGATCGACATCGCGTCGAGCTGGCGCCCCCGCTCGGTCGAGAGGTTGAAGAGCGTCGGGTAGCTCGCCGCCGAGACGTCCTTGTGGATCTTCTGCCACGCCGACTTGATGTCCGCGGTCGCCTCCTCGTAGGAGTAGCGCGCCCCGTCGAACCAGTTCGTCTGCTCGGTGCCGTTCGCCTCTGCCGCGAGCAGGTTGTCGAGCTTCAGCCCGAGCTCCCCTGCGAGCTGGCGCACCTGCGTGTGGCCCTGGTCGATCAGCTCGCCGCCGTGCTCGGCGATCTGCCCGTCGGCGAACGCGCCGCGGATCGTCCAGCACCGGCCGCCGATTCGGGTGTTCCCCTCGTGGACCTCGGCGTTCACGCCGGCCTGCTGCAGGCGGTACGCGCAGCTCAGCCCGGCGAGCCCAGCGCCGACGATGACGACGCGACCCGCGGGCCCCGCGGCGCGCGCCCCCGGCGCGAGCGCTCCGAACGCCGTTACCGCAGCTCCTGCAGCCGCCGTATCGCGCAGGAACTCCTTCCTGGTCGTGCGCCGCTCGTCCTCGGCGACCTCCGACACGGTCCGTTGGACCGCCTCCAGCAACGGTGTGCGCGCCATCTTCCCTCCTCTTCCCCTGGACCTCGCGGACAAAGGATCCGCTTTCCGGCGCTCGCTCGCTAGGGGCGCGCGGGCGAAACGGCTGCCGCCGGTTTGGCCTCTCCGGCCAGACGCGCGGTGAGCGCGCGGCGTGCCTTCACGGCCAGCCAGAGCTCCATGCGCTGCTCGGGATCGTCCGGATGGCGGCCCGTCTGCTCGCGCAGCCGGTCCATCCGGTAGCGCAGCGTGTGCCGGTGAATTCCGAGCCGGTCGGCGGCGTCGCTCCACCGGCAGCCGCAGTTGAGCAGGACGGCGAGCGATTCCGAGAGTCGCGTGTTGTCCGCCGCGGACCCGAGCACGCGGTCGACGAAGGCCTCGAGCGCAGCGTCCGGGAGCGAGAGCAGGAGCTCGAGCGACCCGAGGTCCCGATAGGACGCGACCGGCCCGGTCGTCGAGTCGATCGCCGCCCGCGCTTCGACGAGCGAGCGACCGAGTGCACGTCCCTGCCCCGGCCTGCCCACGCCGACGCGGGCGCCCGGGTCCGCCTCGACGAGCTTCTCGGCCAGCGCGAGCGCCTCCTCCTCGCTCTCGACCTCGACGAGAAAGCCCGCGCGGTCCGGCCGGGCCGTCGAGAGATAGCGCACCGCTCGCCGATCGAGCAGCTCCGCGAGTTCGCTTCGCACACGATCGCCGGTCGCGCCGTTCCCGGCGGGCACTGCGAGCAGCGCCGCGTGCAGCCGCGACGGGTCGAGTCCGAACGCCGCCATCCGTCGCGCGGCCTCGCGGTCGTCGAGCCTGTCGGCCTCGAGATCCTCGAGCAGATCGCCGGCGAGCCGCAGCTCGGCCGCGCTCACCGCGCGCCGGCGCGAGAGCTCGAAGCCAAGCGCGGTCTGGCCGTGGTGGAGCACGAGCCGGTCGTATTCGCCGAACGGCCGCTCATCGCACGCAGCGCGGAGCACCGCGCCGCCGCCGAGCGCGAGCTCGAGCGCACCGTCGAAGGACGCGCGTCCGCCCGTGTGCCGCTCCGCGACGAGGCGCCCACGCTCGTCGACGAGCGCGAGCGAGCACCCGAGGTGCCCGGACACGATCGCAAGCAGCGCCGGCACGCCCCGCCCCTCGAGCACCGCGTCCGCGAGCCGCTCGTTCACCTCGAGCGCGCGCGTGAGGCGCTCGAGCTGCTCGCTCGCGATCCGGGTGCCGGCCGCTTTGGTGATCGCCACGAACGGCACCTCGTACGGCACGCAGACCACCGGGAAGCCGAGCTTGTTCGCCTCCTCCACGAGCGCGGGCGGCACGTCGGAGTACCCGAAGCCGAGCCCGAAGCCGAGGCCCGCGAGACCGTGCTTCGCGAGCCGCCGCAGGTAGGCGCGCTGCGTCGAGGCCAGCTCGCCGATCCCGAGCCCGGTCGTGAGCAGGAACTCGCCGCCCTCGAGGAACTGCGTCGGATCCTCGAGCTCGGAGACGTGCAGCCACGTCACCTCGTGGGCCAACCCTTCGGCCCCGCCCGCGACCGTCAGGCCGAGCCCATGGGACTCCGCGATCTCACGAACGGTCAGCATTGCGACACCGGGGCCAAACCTAGGCGTGGGCGGCGCCGAATGCAAGCCGCTTCCGGCCAAGTCGGCGGCCGGCGGCTCGACGGCTGGGCCAAAAACCGCGGGCCGATTGCGCCCGCTCGTCTCTTGCCCGCGCGACCGGATCGTGGGATGGATAGCGCCGTGGCGTTGCAGGAACTGCGGGCCAGCGAGCGCGTGCTCGCCGCACGCGCGCGCTACGTCGCGCGCGGCGTCTCGACGCCGTCGCTGGTCGTCGACCGCGCACAGGGCGCGCGCGTCTGGGACGTCGACGGGCGGGAGTACATCGACTTCGCCGGCGGCCTCGGCTGCCAGAACACCGGCCATGGACCGCCGGCGGCCGTCGCCGCGATCCATGACCAGGTCGACCGCTACCTGCACCAATGCTTCATGGTCGGGACCTACGAGCCCTACGTCGAGGTTTGCCGGCGGCTCGCCGAGCTCTCGCCCTGCTCCGGCGGTGAGCAGCGGTCGCTGCTCGTGAACTCAGGCGCGGAGGCGGTCGAGAACGCGGTCAAGATCGCGCGCGCGGCGACGAAGCGCACCGCGGTCGTGGTCTTCGACCAGGCGTTCCACGGCCGCACGCTGCTGACGATGACGATGACCTCCAAGATCGCGTACAAGCGCGGCTTCGGCCCGTTCGCCCCCGAGGTCTATCGCGCGCCCGGCCCGTACCCGTACCGCGGCGTCTCCACCGAGCACGCGCTCGCCGGCCTCGAGCTGCTCTTCGCCCGCGAGGTCGACCCCGAGAGTGTCGCCTGCATCGTGCTCGAGCCGGTGCAGGGCGAGGGCGGCTTCATCGTCATGCCGCCGGACTTTCCGCCTGCGCTCAAGGAGCTCTGCGAGCGGCACGGAATCCTCTACATCGATGACGAGGTGCAGACGGGCGTCGGGCGAACGGGCCCGGTCTGGGCGATCGAGCGTTACGGCGTCGAGCCCGACCTGCTCGTTTCCGGCAAGTCGCTCGGGGGCGGGCTGCCGCTCGCCGGCGTGACCGGAGGCGCTGAAGTCATGGACGCGCCGGCACCCGGCGGGCTCGGCGGGACGTTCGGCGGCAACCCGGTCGCGTGCGCGGCAGCGTGTGCCGTGCTCGACGAAGTTGCGTCGCCCGCGTTCCGTACCCGCGCCGAGGAGATCGGCGACGTCCTCCGCGCGCGGCTCGACGCGCTCGCCGCGCGCGTGCCGCAGGTCGGCGAGGTGCGCGGCCTCGGCCCGATGCTCGCGCTCGAGCTCGTCGAGGATCGCGACTCGAAGCGGCCAGCCCCGGACCTTGCACGCGCGACGGTCGCACGCGGGCTCGAGGGCGGCCTGATCCTGCTCACGTGCGGCCTGTACGGCAACGTGGTCCGGATCCTGGTCCCGCTCGTAGTATCCGACGAAGAACTCGGTCGTGGGCTCGAGATCCTGGAGGAATCGCTTGTCGGCGCTGCCGGCTGAGCGCGTCGAAGAAGCGGCGGCGCCCGAAGCAGCACCGACTGACGTGCAGCTTGACGGGCTGCGCAAGACCTACGGCGACGTGGTCGCCGTCGACGGCGTCGACCTCGAAGTCGCGCGCGGCGAGTTCTTCACGATGCTCGGCCCCTCCGGCTCGGGCAAGACGACGACGCTGCGCCTGATCGCCGGCTTCGAGCGCCCGGACGAGGGTCGGATCCTGCTCGCCGGCCGCGACGTCAGCGGCGACCCGCCGTACGCGCGCGACGTGAACACCGTCTTTCAGGACTACGCGCTCTTCCCGCACATGTCGGTCGCGGAGAACGTCGCGTATGGCCTGAAGGTGAAAGGCGTTCCGCGGCGAGCGCGCGGACAGCGCGTTGGTGAGGCGCTCGACACGGTTCGGCTCGCCGGCTTTGGCGGCCGCCGCCCGGCGCAGCTCTCCGGCGGACAGCGCCAGCGTGTCGCGCTGGCGCGCGCGATCGTCAACCGTCCGCAGGTGCTTCTTCTCGACGAGCCGCTCGGCGCCCTCGATCTGAAGCTGCGCCAGGAGATGCAGATCGAGCTCAAGTGGATCCAGCGCGAGGTCGGGATCACCTTCATCTACGTCACGCATGATCAGGACGAAGCCCTGACGATGAGCGACCGCATTGCGGTCTTCGCACAGGGCAAGATCGAGCAGGTCGGCACGCCGGCGGAGGTCTACGAGCATCCGCGCACGGAGTTCGTGGCCGGGTTCGTCGGCGTCTCGAACGTGCTCGAACGGGAGGGCAAGAGGATCAGCGTCCGGCCGGAGAAGATCCGGATCCTCGACGACGGCGACCGGGCTGAAGCCGGCGCGCACGTCGAGCCGGGGCAGATCCGCGAGGTCGTCTACGCGGGGATGGCCACCCGTTACATCGTTGAGCTGGAAGACGGCGGCGAGCTGACCGTCCTCGTCCAGAACCTGGAGACGACCTCGGCCCAGGCGCTCGAGGCCCGCGGCCGCCGCGTGCGGCTCCAATGGCGGCCCGAGCACACGCTCATGCTCGAGACAGGGGAGGAGAAGGAGAGCGCATGACACGGAGACGCAGGGTGCTGTTCTGGGCCGTCGTCGGGATGCTCGCGGGGACGCTCGCCGTCCTCGCAGGCTGCGGCGGCGGCGACAACGACAACGAAGCCCAGGGCACGACGGCTGCGCCCGCAGGCGGCCCGATGCTGCAGAAGCTCGGCAAGGGCGAGGGGCAGGTGAACCTGATCGCGTGGGCCGGCTACGCCGAGGACGGCTCGACCGATCCGAAGGTCGATTGGGTGACGCCGTTCGAGAAGAAGACGGGCTGCCAGGTCAACGTGAAGATCGGCAACACCTCGGATGAGATGGTGACCCTGATGCGGACCGGCCAGTACGACACCGTCTCCGCATCCGGCGACGCCACGCTGCGCCTGATCGCGGCGGGCGACGTCGCGCCGGTCAACACCGACCTGGTGCCGAACTACGCGGACGTCTTCGACGGGCTGAAGGACCAGAAGCACAACTCGGTCAACGGGCAGATGTACGGCATCCCGCACGGCCGCGGCGCGAACCTGCTCATGTGGCGCACCGACAAAGTCAAGCCGGCACCGGACTCGTGGGGCTCGGTCTTCGACGCGAACTCGCCGTACAAGGGCAAGGTGACCGCGTACGACTCGCCGATCTACATCGCGGATGCGGCGCTCTACCTGATGAAGACGAAGTCGGACCTCGCGATCGAGAACCCGTACGAGCTGGACGACAAGCAGTTCCAGGCGTCCATCGACCTGCTCAAGCAGCAGCGGAAGATCGTCGGCGAGTACTGGTCCGACTACACGAAGGAGCAGGCGGCGTTCAAGTCGGGCGACACCGTGCTCGGGACGACGTGGCAGGTGATCGCGAACCTGCTCCTCGGGGAGAAGGTGAAGGTCAAGACGATCCTCCCGAAGGAGGGCGCCACGGGCTGGTCGGATACCTGGATGGTCGGGTCCAAGGCGAAGCACCCGAACTGCGCCTACATGTGGATGGACTGGATCATCTCGCCGCAGGCGAACGCCGAGGTGGCCGAGTGGTTCGGCGAGGCGCCGGCGAACTCCAAGTCCTGCGACCTGACCGCCGACAAGAACCACTGCACGACCTACCACGCCGACGACGAGGACTACTTCAGCAAGGTCTGGTACTGGACGACGCCGCAGAAGAACTGCGGTGACGACCGCGGGAGCGTCTGCAAGGACTATTCCGAGTGGGTCCAGGCCTGGACCGAGATCAAAGGCTGAGCCTGGCGGCTCAGCCTAAGGGTGCTGCGCCTCGCCTAAACGTGGGGCGCAGCACCTCCACCTTCTTCTTCCGTCATCCACGGATTACCCTGTCGGCGCTGCTTGCAGCGCCGACAGGCTGGCTCGTGGTCGCGTACCTGGGCTCGCTCACGGTGCTGTTCATCGCGTCGCTCTGGCGGCTCGACCCGTTCACGTCCGAGGTGATCCACGACTACGGCTTTCAGAACTTCCGGCTGCTCTGGGAGAACGACGTCTATCGCACGATCGCGCTGCGCACCGTCGTCATCGCCTCGCTGGTGACGCTGATCGACGCCGTGCTTGCGTTCCCGATCGCCTTCTACATGGCCAAGGTCGCCTCCCCACGCGTGCGCGGGTTGCTCGTCGTCGCGATCCTGATGCCGCTCTGGGCAAGCTACCTCGTGAAGGTCTACGCCTGGCGGATCATGCTGCAGGGCAACGGCCCGCTGAACTGGGCGCTCGACCCGTTCGGGCTCTCCGGCCCTGGCTTCGGCAACGCGGCGGGCGTGATCGTCTTCTCGTACCTCTGGCTGCCGTACATGATCCTGCCGCTGTACGCGGGGCTCGAACGCATCCCGGACTCGCTGCTCGAGGCGTCGTCGGACCTCGGCGCGAAGGCCGGGCGCACGTTCGTACGCGTGATCCTGCCGATCGTCTTCCCCGCGCTCGTTGCCGGCTCGATCTTTACCTTTAGTCTTACGCTCGGCGACTACATCACGCCGCAGATCGTGATGGCCGGTCACCAGTTCATCGGCAACGTCGTCTACGCGAACGTCGGCGTGGCGAACAACCTGCCGCTCGCGGCCGCGTTCGCGACCGTCCCGATCGCCGTGATGATCGTCTACCTGCTGCTGGCGCGGCGCGCGGGGGCATTCGAGTCGCTGTGACGCTCGGGCCGGTCACAAAGTGGCTGCTGCGCGGAGGGACAGCGCTCACGCTGGCGTTCGTCTACACGCCCCTCGTGATCATCGCTCTCTACGCGTTCAACTCGAGCCGCATCCAGGCGTGGCCGATCCAGGGCTTCACACTGAAGTGGTTCGAGCGCGCGGTGAACAACCCCGGCGCCCGCGATGCGCTCCTGCAATCCCTGAAGGCAGCGGCCGGTGCAACGACGCTCGCGCTGCTGCTCGGAACCCTCGCCTCGCTCGCGGTCGCCCGGTACCGCTTTTTCGGGCGCGAGACGATCTCGTTCGTCGTCGTCCTCCCGATCGCGCTGCCGGGGATCGTCACCGGAATGGCGCTGAACGCAACCTTCAACACGACGGGCGTCTCGCTCGGGTTGTTCACGATCATCGTCGGCCACGCGACCTTCTGCATCGTCGTCGTCTACAACAACGTCGTCGCTCGGCTGCGCCGCACGGCGCGCTCGCTCGAGGAGGCCTCGATGGACCTCGGTGCCACGACCTGGCAGACCTTCCGCTACGTGACCTTCCCGCAGCTCCGGACGGCGCTGCTCGCGGGCGCGCTGCTCGCGTTCGCCCTCTCGTTCGACGAGGTGATCGTGACGACGTTCACCGCCGGGCCGAACCAGACGCTGCCGATCTGGATCTTCGCCAACCTCTCGCGTCCGAACCAGCTGCCGATCGTGAACGTCGTCGCGGTCTTCGTGATCCTGCTCTCGATGATCCCGGTCTGGCTGGCCACACGCCTCTCCCGCGAGCCCAGCGCCGTGGGGCCGACCGCGGGCGGGGCCCAGGCGGCGGGAGCACGCTAAAGGCCTGGTCCGAAAGAGACGGGGTCGTAAGTACGGATCAGAGAAGATAGAATGAGGACATGGCACGCTTTCAGATTGCCGGCCATGTGGTCGAGATCGAGGCTGTGACGGTCGAGCGAGCCCTGACCTCGGTTCACCCGGACCCGGTGCGAGACCACTACGTCATCATCGGGGCTCGACGCTTTCCGCCGAAGCAGGTCCTGAGCCTCGTCACGGGAATCGACCGCGCCGACTTCACGACACATCAGGCTCGTCGCATCCTCAAGCGGCTTGGCTTCGTCGCCGCCCGTCGTGCGCCGAGGCGCACAGAACCAGACGGCGAGGATCGTTCGGCCGGCCCGCAGGGGGGACGACAAGCAGCGGCACTCGAGCCGTATATCGGAAAGTGGGTCGCGCTCGGCGAGCCCGACGAAGTGCTCGTCGCGGCGGACACGCCGCACGAGGTGGTCGCGTGGCTCGCACGCAACGAGGTGAAGGCAACGGGCATGTTTCGCGTTCCGCGCGCGATTAGCGAGGCCGAGGGCCTGGCGCCTCTGTGAGGTTCCCATTCCTCGAGCTCCCCGGCGAGCGTCTCGCTCTCGCACGGCCGGTTGTCCCGCTGCAACTGGAAGATCTCGAGGAAACGCCGCTCCTTTGCCTGGTCGACACGGGCTCGACCGGAAACCGCTTCGCTGTAGAGTTCGCCGAAATCGCGGGCATCTCGCTCGACGCGCCACTCGATGCCACGGAGATCGTCGTGGGCGGGTTAAAGACGAGGGGCCGCTGCGTCCGGGCGGCGCTCACACTCGGCTCGTTTCGCTTCGACGCGCCGATTTGGTTCTGTGACCCATGGCCATTCGCGTTCGGGCTGCTCGGCCAGGAAGGGTTCATGCGCTTCTTCCGCCTCACCATCTCAGCCGCCGAAGGGTGGCTCGAGTGCGAGCCCGAACCGTGAT
>DASYUZ010000219.1:0-3929 GCA_036000665.1 Gaiellaceae bacterium | reverse complement strand
GAGGTCGCCCGGTCGCCCGTCTGCAGGCGCGACCGGATCACCTCCTCGAAGAACGCGGCGCGGCGCGAGACGATCCAGGCCAGCGCCGCGGCAAGCAGGACGACCGGAATCGCCATTGCGCGGGAGAGGAACTCGGTGCGGTACTGCGCGAGCAGAACGAGCACGCCGACGCCGAGTCCGAGCAGCCCGCTGCGCGAGAGCGTTGCGAGCTCGACGAGGAGCAGCACCGCGAGCAGCGCGCCGAGCGACGGCGTCCGTCTGCGCAGATAGACGGGGGTGACCGCGAGCAGCGGCACGAGCAGCATGATCGCGAGGTGGTTCGGGTCGCCCGTGAGTGCATTGACGCGGTACACGCTCTCGGTGCCCCCGACGGAGCCGTAGACGTTGATCTGGCTCGCGCCGCGTGTCAGCGGGCTCAGGACGAGCGCGTCGAGGTTGACGCCCGCGCGCGCGAGCACGAGCTGCACGAGCCCGTAGCCGGCGTTCGCGGCCATGCCCGCGACGAAGACGCCGAACGCGTAGAGCGCGAAGGTGCGTCCGTGACGCGCGAGGTACGCGACGCCCGCGGCGAGGAAGCCGAAGTGGAGGACGAACTTCACGAGCCCCTTCGCGAACTGATTCACGGCCTGCAGCGTGTCGAGGTTGTAGAAGCCGACCAAGTAGACGGCGAGGAAGGCGCCCGCCAGCGCGAGCACGAGGACCGCGGTCCGCGTCAGCCGCCAGTCTCCCGCCGCAAAGCGGTCGACCGTGAACGAGCCGAGGAAGAGGATCGTCAGCACGTCGGCGAGCGTGACCGTGCCGCCAACAGACCAGTGCACCTTCTCGAACGTGACGGAGAACACCGTCGCGAGGAAGAGGAACCGCGTCACGCGAGGCTCCGCAGCAGGCGCGCGAGCTCCTCGGCCCGGGCGCGCCGGTCGAGGCGCCGCCGCAGCTCCGGCGCGAGTGGCGTGCCGTTCAGCGCGCCCCTGCGCCAACGCTCGTGCAGCTCGCGCAGCGCGCCCTCGATCCCGTCCACGTCGTCGGGTGGGACGACGACGCCTGCGCCGGCCTCGCGCACGAGGTCCGCGGCGGCTCCGTCGGGCGGGACGGCGGCCAGGATCGGCCGCTCGGCGGCGAGGTACTCGAAGACCTTCCCGGAGGGAACCGCGGCGCCCCGGCCGCGAACGTCCGGGAGCAGCAGGAGGAGCGCTTCCGAGTCACGCTGGAAGGCGAGCGACCGCCTTCGCGGCACGTACGAGTGGAGCTCGAGGCGCGCGCCGAGGCCGAGCTCCTCGGCCCACTCGCGGTCGGCGGCGCGGAAGTCGCCCACGAAGCGCGCGACCGCGTCCGGCAGCTGCGCGCGCGCGAAGGCGGTCAGGAACGGCCGCGGATCGCGCTTGCCGAAGAAGGCGCCGGTATGCGTGATTCGGAAGCGGTCGGAGGGATGGTGCTCGAGCCCTTTGAACTCGTCGAAGTCGGCGCCGTTCGGAATCACCTCGACGACGCCTTTCGGCTCGTAGGCGCGCAGCTCGTCGGCGATGAAGTCCGTGAGCGCGACCGACGCATCGGCGTAGCGCGCGATCAGGCGCACGACGGCGCCCTGCGTCTTCTCCTTGGCGCGCACCGCGAGGCTCTCGACCCGCCGGTCCGCGTTCCGCGTCATCGAGTCGCGCACGTCGGCGACCCAGCGCACGCCGGTCGCCCGCTTCACCGCGGCGCCGATCAGGTGTACCGAGTTCGGCGGGCTCGTCGTCACGACCGCGTCGATCCCCTCGGAACGAACGATGCGGATCGCACTGGGGATCGCGGTCGCGTTCCACGTCACGTTCTCGTCCGGCACGAGCACGCGCCGGTACATCAGCAGCGCCATCTTCGCCGCGCGCTCGAGCGCACCCGCGCCGTGCAGCTCCTCGGCGGGGAGCCGCCCGCGCGGCCCGACGTAGCGCGCGCGGTGCACCCACGCCTGCGTCGGCGCCTGCAGCTCCTCGTCGCGATGGATCCATTTCGGATCGTCCGGCGCGAGCACGTGCGTCTCGATCCCGAGCGCCGGCAAGTGCGTCGCGAACTTCAGCGGCCGCTGCACGCCCACCCCTCCGGCGGGCGGCCAGTACATCGTCACGAGCAGGACCTTCACAGCCGAGCTCCCGTCAAGGCCGAACTTGACAGGAGGTGAAAGATCGTCAAGCTCGGGCTTGACGATATCAGCCGCGATGGTAAGCTATACCTTGACATTTCACCCTCGATTGACAAGGTCGAGCTTGACACAAAGGAGCCTCGCATGCCCTCCTCAGAGCTGGCACGACGAACACTAGATCGGCGCCTCGCGCCGCTCCGGCATCTCGAGACGCCCGCTCCCCCGCGTGGGTGGATCCGTGCGCTCCGAGAAGCGCTCGGGATGTCGGCCGCAGACCTCGGCCGGCGCATGGGCATGACGCGACAGGCGATTTCACAGCTCGAGCGCTCCGAAGCCGAGGAGTCGATCCGTCTGGACACGCTTCGGCGCGCTGGCGAAGCACTTGATAGCGAGCTGGTGTACGCGCTCGTACCGAAGGAATCCCTTGATGACATCGTCGAGGCGCGGGCCCGGGCTGTCGCTGAGCGGACCGTGGAGGGCGTTGAGCACACGATGGCGCTCGAGGCGCAAACCGGTGGCGGTGAAGATCGCGAGCGACTCGTTGAAGAGCTCGCGGAGCGTCTGAAGGCGTCAAACCGCCTCTGGTCCGACTGAGTTGCATCTCGGCGGCGCTGAGCCAGGTCAGACGCCAGTCGACCCGGACGAGGCTAATCAGCTCATCCCGTCCTGGGTTAGCACGCGAAGCGACCTCGACAGTGCCGAACAGGAGAACATCGCGACCGCGGTCGAATGGTCGTCACGCGCACGTTGGTCGCCGTCCAACATCCTCGACGATCGATTTCTGCGCCGGCTCCATCGCCGAATGTTCGGTGAAGTATGGCGATGGGCCGGCTCGTACAGGACGTCTGCGCGAAATATCGGCGTGGACGCGTGGCGCATTCCCGAGGAAGTTGCCCTGCTCCTGGACGATGCACGCTACTGGGTTGAACACGAGACGTATCCGATCGACGAGATCGGGATCCGATTCCATCACCGGCTCGTCACCATCCACCCATTCCCGAATGGGAACGGGCGCCACGCGCGCCTCGCTGCGGATGTACTCCTCGAAAGCCTCGGTGCCCCACCGTTTACGTGGGGGATCGATCGCGACGAGGATTCTGCGCAGCTTCGCAACGAGTACATCGCGGCGATCCTGGCAGCGGACGATGGGGACATCGAACCGCTCCTCGCTTTCGCGCGTTCCTGATTGTCGTCACTTGTGCGGCAGTCGAGACGCCTCTGCCGCGAGCTCACCGGCGCTGACGCACACACCTCCGCGTGCGTGCACCGCGTCGACGAGGCGGAAGTAGAGGCGGTCCCAGCCGCGCGCCGTCGCCGGGTCGAAGCGTTCGGTGTGCCAGATGATCGAGAACGCGGCACCGACCTCGAACGCGCGGTCGAGGAGGGCTTCGAGGCGCCGCTCGGCTGCGTCGGGTCGGAGGCCGAGGTAGTGCGGCTCGGCGAGCGTGGCGTCCATCGCGGCCGGCGGGAGCTCGACGACGTCGGCCGGGGCATCGCGGCCGTGGTCCCACGGGTGGAAGGCCCGCGCGATGCCCGCGCGGAAGCCGAGGGCGTCCGCGTAGCCGAGGGACGAGTCGTAGCGGAAGGGGAGCGGCGCGAGGTTGCGGAACGGGTCGGCGCGGAGGTAGTGGTAGCGCACGCCGTCGACGGGCCCTGCGAGCGCCTCCAGCGCGCGGCGCTCCTCCTCGACGAGCGACAGGTCGTCCGCCGCGCGGTACGACGGGTGCAGGCCGACCTCGACGCCGGCGCCCCGCAGCGTCTCGACGAGCCACGCGCGCAGCGGGCCCCAGTCCGGGCCGTCCTCGGGCGCGCG
>DASYUZ010000218.1:0-11227 GCA_036000665.1 Gaiellaceae bacterium | reverse complement strand
CGGGACGAACGGGCGGCCGAACATCGTTCGCGTCCGGACGAACACGAGCTCCCACTCGTCGAGCTCGCGTAGCGCGCGGAGCACGTTCCTCGCGATCGGCCTCGCGGAGGGCCGCCACTCCGCGACGATCAGCCCACGCTTAGCCCCGTGCCGGAACAGGTCCGTGTCGACTCCTTCGGAGATGACGCGGTAGTCGCCCGGGAAGCGCAGCGCGGCCGCGCGTGCCGTCTCGTCGGTCGTAGCGATCAGCGCGTCGATGCGCCCGAGGAGCCGCTCGCGCTGAGCCTTCCCCGGCGGGTACGCGAGACGCTCCCGCGAGAAGAACGTCGCGACCGCGAGCGACTGCGCGTCGCGGAGCGCAAGGTACGAGAGGCTCGGAAGGCCGGGCTCCATCCCGTGCACGACGTCGTAACGCCCGACGCCGAGCGCGAGCGCGAGGTTCGCGCGCACGCCGACCGGCACGCCCATGTGCGAGCGCCGCGACACCGGAACGGCCGGTCCGAGCGCGATCACGTCTGCCGAGCCGCCGCGCTGCAGCACCCGCCGGCCTTCGGCAAGCTCGCGCGCGCGATTCGACGGCGAGAGCACCGTGACGCGGTGGCCGAGCGCGCGAAGCTCGCCCGCAACGCCCTCGACATGCTCGTTGACGGAGTGCGGCTGCGACCAGGAAAACGGCGTGACGAGGCAGACGCGGAGGGACATCGGGCCTCCGAGTCTAGCCCTGGGCCGCCGGGCGCCCGGACCAGCGCCTGACGAGCACGCCCACCACTGCGAGCGTGACTCCCACGGGAGCGACGAGATACGCGAGGACGAACCAGATCGGGAACGGCTCACCACCCACGCCGTCAGGTGTTCCGGCCGGGACCGCGAGCGCGACGACGAGCACCGGCAGCACGACGACCCACCAGCGGGCGATCACCCACCCGATCGCGAAATGCAGGATCGCGAGACCGATCGCGGCCAGAAGAGCGACGGCGCCGTTCGCGCTCGCCGAGCTATCCCAGGGGCCGTAGACGAGTGCGAGCATGAGCGCGAGATAGGCGGCCGCGGCCGCCCATCTCGTCTCGAGGCTTACGCGTCGACCGTCTCTCGTGTCCGTGCGTGCTCCTCGATGAACCGCTCGACCGCGTCGTGCGCCTCGTCGTCCGGGACCTGCAACGGGGGCGACTTCATCAGGTACGCGCTCGGGCCCTCGAGAGCGCCCGCAATCCCGTTGTTCTTGGCGAGCTTCGCGAGCCGCACCGCGTCGATCACGATCCCGGCCGAGTTCGGGGAGTCCCAGACCTCGAGCTTGAGCTCCATGTTGAGCGGCACGTCGCCGAAGCTCGAGCCCTCCATGCGGATGTACGCCCACTTGCGGTCGGTGAGCCACGGGACGTAATCGGACGGGCCCACGTGGATGTTCTTCTCGCCGAGGTCGTAGTCGAGCATCGACGTGACCGCGTTCGTCTTCGAGATCTTCTTCGACTCCAGCCGCTCGCGCTCGAGCATGTTCAGGAAGTCGGAGTTGCCGCCGACGTTGAGCTGCATCGTCTTGTCGAGCTTCACGCCACGGTCGCGGAACAGCGAGGTGAGCACGCGGTGCGTGATGGTCGCGCCGACCTGCGACTTGATGTCGTCGCCGATGATCGGCAGCCCCGCCTGCTCGAAGCGCCGCTGCCAGTACGACTCGCGCGCGAGGAAGACCGGCATGCAGTTCACCATCGCGCAGCCCGCCTGCAGGATCTGCTCGGCGTACCACTTCGTTGCCTCCTCGGAGCCGACCGGGAGGTAGTTGACGACGACTTCGGTCTGCGTGTCGCGCAGGATCCCGACCACGTCGTCCGTCTCGCCCGGCGCCTTGTCGACGATCTGCGACAAGTACTTGCCGATGCCGTCGTGCGTCATCCCGCGCGAGACCTTCACGCCCGTCTGCGGGACATCGGCAAACTTGATCGTGTCGTTTGGGTGCGCCCAGATCGCGTCGGCAAGGTCCTTACCGACCTTCGTGGTCGTGACGTCGAACGCGGCGGTGAACTCGATGTCGCCCACGTGATAGCCGCCGAGGTCGACGTGCATCAGGCCGGGGACGAACTGGTCGGGATCGGCGTCGCGGTAGTACTCGACGCCCTGCAGGAGCGCGTTGGCGCAATTGCCGACGCCGATGATCGCGACGCGGACCTTGCCGTTGCTGGACATTCAGTCTCCTCTGGATCGGAGTTGCGTGCGGACGTGGAGCACCCGCTGGAGAACCGTCACCCAGGCGGTCGCCGTGAGCAGCCCGAGCGCGAGCTCGAGCGGGACCCACGGGGCGAGGACGAGCCCGGCCGTGATCACGACGACCCGTTCGGCCCTGGAGCCGATGCCGACGTCGCCGCGGAGGCCGAGCGCCTCCGCGCGGGCGCGCGTGTAGCTGACGAGGAACGAGCCTGCGATCGCGGCGACCGTGAGCCCGACGCCGACCTCGCTCCCGTCGCGCGTGAGAACGAGCGCGATCGCGCCGAGGATGAACGCCTCGCTGATCCGGTCGGTCGTGGAGTCGATGAACGCGCCGAACGGCGTCGTCCTGCCGCCCGCGCGCGCCAGTGCGCCGTCGAGGATGTCGAGGATCGACCCTGTGACGAACACGACCGCGCCGAGCCAGAAGAACAGCAGCTCGTTGCGGTACTCGAAGTAGACGAGGATCGAGGCGACGATGCAGAGCGTCACGCCCGCGGAGGTGAGCGCGTTCGGCGTCACACGCGTGCGGGCGAGCCCGACGATCGAGCGCGAGGCAAGGCGCCGCGCCCCGGTCGTGTAGACGTCCTTGAGCGTCACCGCTTCTGATCGCATATCTGCGATATAGCATACATGCGATGCCGCTGTCGAGCCGCTAGGCGCGGCGGAAGAGGAGCCGGCGCTCGAGGAGGAGCCCCGCCGCGAGGGCCACGAGCACGCCGGCGACGATGTCGAGCCAGAAGTGGTTGCCGGTCGCGATGACCGAGAACCACACCCAGACCGGCCAGCAGAGCCAGAGGGCGCCGGCCCAGCGGCGGCGGACGATCAGGGCGAGCGCGACGCCGACGATCAGCGCGTCGGCCGCGTGCAGGCTCGGCATCGCGGCGTACGGGTTGGACGCGAGCTCGATCACTCCCGAGCCGTGGTTCAGGCTCGCCACGCGCGAGAGGGTGTCGACGAAGCCGAAGTCCGGGAACATCCGCGGCGGCGCGGTCGGCGCCAGCACGTAGCCGGCGAGTCCGATCACGTTCGCGAGCATGACGACGTTCCGGAAGCGCGCGAAGTGCTCGTTGTGGCGCAGGTAGACCCACAGCAGCGCGAGCCCGAGGACGGTGAACTGCGAGAGCCAGTAGGTCCACGAGGTCACGACCGCGAGCAGGCGCGACGAGTCGACGATCCCCTGCAGACTCAGCTCGAAGAGCCCGTTGACGCGTTGCTCGACGTCGATCACGCGGAGGCCGTTCTGGAACGCCTCGGCGGGGTTCCGGTCGGCGACGCCGCGGGCAAGCTGGTAGGCGCCGAGGAACCCGAACCAGATCACGATCTGGAGGGCGAAATCGGCATAACCGCGTGGAAGGACGCGGCGCCCAGCTGCAACTGCGGCGGTCACGGGGGTACGCGAATTCTAAACGCCGCTCCGGCGCTGGATCTTCCCGCTGGGGCTAGCGGGCGGCCCAGAGCTGCACGAGGTGCACGATCGTCT
The DNA here is from genome assembly GCA_036000665.1 of Gaiellaceae bacterium. Classification (GTDB taxonomy): domain Bacteria; phylum Actinomycetota; class Thermoleophilia; order Gaiellales; family Gaiellaceae; genus JACCTU01. The sequence goes on along the minus strand of DASYUZ010000218.1, from coordinate 7,548 downwards.
CCACGGCGGCGCCCATGTCCGCGACGCAGACCCACTCCCGCTGTGAGTGCTGCTGGTGTCCGCCCGTGAAGATGTTCGGCGTCGGCAGGCCCTGCTCCGAGAGCAGCGAGCCGTCGGTGCCGCCCCGCACGACGGAGCGCAGCGGCTCCAGTCCCGCGCGCCGAGCGGCCTCGTCGGCGAGCTCGACGGCGTGGGGCACCGCGTCGACGTACTGCTTCATGTTGCGGTACTGGCGGCGAATCTCCACCTCCGCGCCGCCGCCGACCTCCTCCGCAGCTCGCTGCACCAGCTGAGCGTGCCCTTCGAGCTTCTCCTCGTCGAAGTCGCGCAGGATCAGCCGCACTTCGACGTCCTCGGCGCCACCCTCGATCCGGAGCGGGTGGACGAATCCCTCGCGCTCCTCGGTGCGCTCCGGTGAGAGGTCGGCCGGGAGGCGTGTGAGGAACGCGCCCGCGAGTCTGATCGCGTTCACCATGATGTCCTTGGCGTAGCCGGGGTGCGCGGCGCGTCCCTTGAAGCGCACGCGCGCCTCGAGCGCGGAGAACGTCTCGTCCTGGATCTCGCCGGCCGTTGAGCCGTCCAGCGTGTACGCGACCTCCGCTCCGAAGCCGTCGATGTCGAAGTTCTCGACGCCGCGGCCGACCTCTTCGTCTGGGGTGAACGCGATCCGCACCGCGCCGTGCTCCAGCTCCCGGTGGCGGACGAGATACGCGACCGCGGCCATGATCTCGGCGACGCCCGCCTTGTCGTCGGCGCCGAGCAGCGTCGTGCCGTCGCTCGAGACGAGCTCGTGGCCGGCGTGGTTCCCGAGCTCGGCGTACTCGTTCGGGCTGAGCACCTGCGACGGATCGCCCGGCAGCGGGTGATCGCCGCCCGCGTAGCGGAAGACCTGCGGCTTCACGTTTTCGCCGCTGACGTCGGAGGACGTATCGACGTGCGCGACGAGCCCGATCGTCGGCTTGCCCTCCGCGGTTTCCGGCAACGTCCCGTAGACGACCCCGTGCTCGCTCAGCTCTGCGTCGAGGCCGAGCTCCTGCAGCTCGTCAACCAGCAGCCGCGAGAGATCGAGCTGCCGCTCCGTGCTCGGCACCGCGTCCGAGTCGGGATCGGACGTCGTGTGCATCTGCGCGTAGCGCACGAGCCGGTCCCGCGCGTCGGGCCCGAGTTCCCGCGCGAGCTCGGAGCGGTAACCGTCTCCGTCCACGGGCGCGCACTCTAGTCACACTTTTGTGCCAGGCACCCTTGAGGGTGGTCGAGGGTTGGTGACGACTTTGTAACGTCGGCGTGTGGCCGCAGTGCTCGCGCTCGTCGTCGTCACCGCCGTGTGGGGCGTGACCTTCGTGCAGGTGAAGGACGCGCTTGAGCTCTACCCGCTGTTCGCATTCCTCGCCGTGCGCTTCGCGATCGCGTCGCTGACGCTGGTCCCGGCCGCGGCGCCGCGGCTGCGTGCCGCCGGCTGGCGTCCCGCGACGCTGCTCGGGCTCCTGCTCGCGACCGGCTACGTGCTCCAGACGGCCGGGCTCCAGCGGACGACCGTCTCGAGCACCGGCTTCATCACGGGCCTCTACGTCGTTTTCACGCCGCTCTTCGCGTACGCGCTCTTCCGGATCAGGGCAGGCCGGGCCGTCTGGACCGGCGTCGCGTTGTCGCTCCTGGGGCTCGCGCTCCTCTCGGGTGTGGGCGTCGGGTCGGTGGAAGGCGACGCACTCGTGCTTGCAGGCTCGGCCGTGTACTCGCTTCAGATCGCGCTGATGGAGCGCTACGCGCGCCTCCACGACCCGATCGCATTCACCTTCGTCGAGATGCTCGCCGCGTTCGTCGCCTTCACGGCGGTCGCGCTCGCACTGGGCGACCTCGAGGTGCCGCGCGGGTGGACCGTCTGGGGCGCGCTGCTCGTCACCGGGGTCTTCGCGAGTGCGCTGGCGTACCTCGTCCAGACCTGGGCGCAGCGTCGCACGTCGGCGACCCGCACCGCGCTCGCGTTCGCGCTGGAGCCGGTCTGGACTGCGCTCTTCGGCTACTGGCTCGCCGGCGACCGCCTCGGCACAGTCGGCTGGACCGGCGCGGCGATGATCATGGCCGGCATCGTCGTCGCCGAGCCTGCCGCAGCCGAAGCGCTGCGCCGGCTGCTGCGCCGATGACGGTGCTCGTGCTCGCGATCGCCTCGGCGGCGCTCTTCGGTGCGATGACCGTTGCGCTGCGGCTCGCGCTCCTCCGCAGTCCCGACGCGCGGGTCGGCGCCGCCGTCACCGTGCTCGTCGCATTCGCGGTCGCGCTCCCCGCCACGCCGCTGGGCTCGGGCGGGACGAGCGGCCGCGACCTCGTGCTCTTCGGGCTCGCCGGCGCACTCGCGCCCGGCGTGTCGCAGCTCCTGTTTTCGTTGGCTGTGCGTGACTCCGGCGCTGCGCGCACGTCAGTCGTCGTCGGCGGTGCGCCGCTTGTCACGGTCGTGCTCGGACTGGTGCTGCTCGACGAGCCGTTGCACGCCGGGCTCGTCGCCGGTGCCGTGCTGATCGTCGTCGGCGGGACGGCGCTTGCGTGGGAGCGCCTGCGGCCGGAGAGCTTCCGCGCGGTCGGGCTGGCGTGGGCGGTGGGCGCGACGCTGCTCTTCGCGAGCCGCGATACGTTCGTGCGCTGGTTCTCGGGGGAGACGCCCGTCGCCTCCACCGCAGCGGCCGCCGCGACGCTTGCGGGCGGGGCGCTCGTGCTTTCGCTCGCGACGGCACGACGGCCCTGGCGAGGTGTCGGCGCGTTCGTCCCGGCCGGCCTCTGCTTCGGCCTCTCGTACGTCTGCCTCTTCGAGGCTTACTACCGCGGCCGGGTCACTGTCGTCTCGCCGCTCGTCGCGACCGAGTCGCTGTGGGGCGTCGGCCTCTCGGCCCTGCTGATCGGCCGCAGCGAGCTCGTCGGCCGGCGGCTCGTGGCCGGCGCTCTGCTGATCGTCGCCGGCGGCGCGCTGATCGGCGCCTTTCGCTAGCGGCGAAGCACGAGGTAGTTGACGAGGACGAGCGCCGCGCAGACCGCGATCACGCCGGCGAGGCCGACCGTCCCGCCCGCGATCCCCATCAGCGGGATCGAGGCCAGGATCGAGACGATCACGATCCCGGTCTCCTCCGAGCTCAGCTTCCCGCGGGGCGCCTTGGCCGGTCGAGCCTCCAGCCGGCGCTCCAGCTCCTGGGCGAAGCGCTCGAGCAGCTCGGGCTCGTAGGCCGGCCCCAGCTCCTGGCGCGCCTGGAGCGTCGCCCGGAGCTCCTCGCGTGGAACCAGCGGCTCATCGGCCATGCGCGGGGTTCTACCACGGCGACCCGCCGAGAATCTGCTATAAATCGACTCAGATTTTCTCAAGGGAGGAACGCAGACACATGGCGAAGACAATCGGTATCGACCTCGGCACGACCAACTCCGCGATGGCCGTGCTCGAGGGCGGCGAGCCGACCGTGATCCCGAACGCCGAGGGCGGACGGACGACTCCGTCCGTCGTCGCGTTCACGAACGACGGTCAGCGGCTCGTCGGCGCGCCCGCGAAGCGCCAGCAGGTCACGAATCCGCTCAGCACGATCTTCTCGATCAAGCGCTTCATGGGGCGCAAGCACGAGGAGGTCTCGGAGGAGATGAAGATCGTCCCCTACGAGGTCGTCCAGGGCGCAAACGGCGACGTCCGCGTGAAGGCCGGCGGCAAGGAGTACGCGCCGCCGGAGATCAGCGCGATGATCCTGCAGAAGCTGAAGGCCGACGCTGAGGCGTACCTCGGCGAGCCGGTCACGGACGCGGTGATCACCGTCCCGGCCTACTTCAACAACGCACAGCGCGAGGCGACGAAGGACGCGGGCAAGATCGCCGGCCTGAACGTGCTGCGCATCATCAACGAGCCCACCGCGGCCTCGCTCGCGTACGGGCTCGACAAGGAGGGCGCCGACCAGACCATCCTGGTGTTCGACCTCGGCGGCGGCACGTTCGACGTGTCGATCCTCGATCTCGGCGAGGGCGTCTTCGAGGTGAAGGCCACGAACGGCGACAACCACCTCGGCGGCGACAACTTCGACAAGGCGGTCGTCGACTGGATGGTCTCCGAGTTCAAGAAGGACCAGGGGATCGACCTCTCGCAGGACCGCATGGCGCTGCAGCGTCTCTACGAGGCCGCGGAGAAGGCGAAGATCGAGCTGTCGTCCACGATGACGACGCAGATCAACCTGCCGTTCATCACCGCGACGCAGGAGGGGCCGAAGCACCTCGACCTGCAGCTGACGCGCGCGAAGCTGGAGGAGATCACCGCGGACCTGCTCGACCGGACCGTCGGTCCGACGAAGCAGGCGCTCGCCGACGCCGGTCTCACCCCGAACGACATCCAGCACGTGGTGCTCGTCGGCGGCATGACACGCATGCCCGCCGTGCAGTCGAAGGTCAAGGCGTTGACGGGCAAGGACCCGCACAAGGGCGTCAACCCGGACGAGGTCGTCGCAGTCGGCGCTGCGATCCAGGCGGGCGTGCTGAAGGGCGAGGTCAAGGACATCCTGCTCCTCGACGTCACGCCGCTGTCGCTCGGCATCGAGACCAAGGGCGGCGTCTTCACGCGCCTGATCGAGCGCAATACGACGATCCCGACGAAGAAGTCCGAGACGTTTACGACCGCGGAAGACAACCAGCCGTCGGTCGAGGTGCACGTGCTCCAGGGCGAGTCGGAGATGGCCACCTTCAACAAGACGCTCGGCAAGTTCCAGCTCGTCGGCATCCCGCCCGCGATGCGGGGCATGCCGCAGATCGAGGTCGGGTTCGACATCGACGCGAACGGGATCATCCACGTCACCGCGAAGGACCACGGCACGGGCAACGAGCAGCAGATCCGCATCGAGGGCGGCTCGGGCCTGAAGGAGGATGAGGTCCAGCGGATGATCCGCGAGGCCGAGGCGCACGCCGACGAGGCGCACAAGCTGCGCGAGCTCGCAGACGCGCGCAACCAGGCCGAGCAGCTCGCGTACCAGACGGAGCGTTCGCTCAAGGAGCACCGCGACAAGCTCGAGGAGTCCGACGCCTCGACGATCGAGGGGCGGATCATGGAGCTCCGCGGCGTGCTCGAGTCGAGCGACGTGAACGAGATCCGGCAGAAGACGGACGCACTGCAGGAGGCCTCGCGCAAGCTCGCCGAGGCGGTCTACGCGCAGGCCGCGCAGGCGCAGTCGTCCGCGCCCGGTGACGGCGCTCCCACCTCCGACGACGAGGTCGTCGAGGAGGGCGAGTACGAGGTGATCGACGAGGAGGCGAAGACCACCTAGTGGTTGAGCAGCCCGAGAACGTCGAAGAGACGGTCGAGGTCGACGAGCTCGCAGAAGTCACGCGCGAGCGCGACGAGTACCTCGACAGCCTCCGCCGGCTGAAGGCGGAGTTCGAGAACTACCGCAAGCGTGCCGCGCGCGACCAGGACGCACTGGTCGCGCGCGCGCACGAGCGGCTGGTCAAGGAGCTCCTGCCGGTGCTCGACGACCTCGGCCGCGCGCTCGAGGCCGCCGAGCGGCACGAAGAGGCGCAGCTCGAGGAGGGCGTGAGCCTTGTCCACCGCCAGCTCGCCGGGATCCTCGCGAAGGAGGGGCTCGCCGAGATCGAGGCCGAGGGCGCGTTCGACCCCAACGTCCACGAGGCGCTCCTCTCGCAGCCGTCTGACGAGCCCGAGGGCTCGGTGATCGAGGTGATCCAGAAGGGCTACACGCTCGGCGACCGCGTGCTGCGGCCTGCTCGGGTGGTGGTGGCGTCGCCGAAGGAGGCGCCGGATGCCTAAGACGCTGTACGACGTCCTCGGCGTCAAGAAGGGCGCCTCGCAGGACGAGATCAAGAAGGCGTACCGGAAGCTCGCGCGCGAGCATCATCCGGACAAGAACCCCGGCAACGCCGAGGCGGAGGCGCGCTTCAAGGAAGTGCAGACCGCCTACGACGTCCTGAAGGATCCGGACAAGCGCAAGCGCTACGACACGTTCGGGGCGAACGGCGCGCGCATGGGCGGCGGTCCCGGTCCAGCCGACTTCAACTTCAACTACGCGGGCAACTTCGACCTCGGCGACCTCTCCGACCTGTTCGGCGGCCTGTTCGGGCGCGCGCGCGGCGGAACGCAGCAGCAGCGCGAGCGCGGCCAGCGCGGCGCCGACGTCGAGGCGACGGTCAATCTCTCGTTCGAGGATTCCCTCAAGGGCGTGCAAGTGCAGGTGCCGGTCGAGCTCGAGACTGCGTGCTCGGAGTGCCACGGCTCGGGCGCGAAGCCCGGCACCGCCCCAAGGATCTGCCCCGAGTGCAACGGCCGCGGCGTCGTCTCGGAGTCGCAGGGCCTGTTCGCGCTCTCGCAGCCGTGCCCGCGCTGCCGCGGGAACGGCACCGTGATCGAGGACCCGTGCCCGAAGTGCAACGGCTCCGGCCGCGAGCGGCGCACGAAGCGCTACACGGTGAAGATCCCGGCCGGCGTCAAGGACGGCACGCGCATCCGCCTCAAGGGCAAGGGCGAGGCCGGCTTCGGAGGCGCGCCCGCCGGCGACCTCTACGTCGTCACGCATGTCGAGCCGTCGCTGATCTACGAGCGCCGCGGCGCCGACCTGATCGTGAACGTCCCGGTGTCCTACTCTGACGCCGCGCTGGGCGCGACGCTCGAGGTGCCGACGCCCGACGGGCCCGTCTCGCTGAAGGTTCCCGCCGGTTCCGAGGACGGCAAGCTGCTCCGCATCCGGGGTCGCGGCGCCCCGAAGCTCTCGGGCGGCGGCAAGGGCGACGTGCTCGCGCGCCTGCGCATCGACGTGCCGAAGCGGCTGAACAAGAAGCAGCGCGAGCTGCTGGAAGAGCTGCGGAAGGTGTCGTAGTGGACGAGCGCGGGCGCTACATGATCAGCGTCGCCGCCGACATCGTCGGCATGCACCCGCAGACGCTTCGCATGTACGAGTCGAAGGGGCTCGTCAACCCCAAGCGCACGCCCGGGAACACGCGCCTCTTCTCGGAGGCCGATCTCGAGCGGCTACGACTGATTCAGCGGCTGACGACGGAATTGGGGCTCAACCTCGCGGGCGTCGAGCTGGTGCTCCGCCTCGAGGACGAGCTGAAGAAGGCGCATCAGCGCATCGAGCGCCTGCAGCAGCAGCTGCGCGATGAGGTGCAGAAGGTTCACAGGCAGTACAGGCGCGACCTCGTGCTCTACCGCGAGTCGCGTGTACCGGAAAGGCAGTAACGACCAGATGGATTTCAACAAGCTGACTCTCAAGAGCCAGGAGGCTGTCGCCGCCGCGCAGGAGCTCGCGCGCCGAATGGGCAACCCCGAGCTCTATCCCGAGCACCTGCTGCTCGCGCTTCTCGACCAGGAGCTGCCGCAGCAGCTCGTCCAGTCGGCTCCGGCGCTGCGCGCCGACGCCGAGGCAAAACTGCGCGGCAAGCCGTCGATCCAGGGTGCGCAGCAGCAGCCGAACGTCGGCGCCGCGTTCTCGAAAGCACTCGATCGGGCGTTCGACGAAGCGCGCACGCTGAACGACGAGTACGTCTCCACCGAGCACCTATTGCTGGCACTGGACGTCGTCCCGCGCGACA
>DASYUZ010000217.1:0-3101 GCA_036000665.1 Gaiellaceae bacterium | reverse complement strand
CGCCCGCCGAGCGCGACCCTGATCCGCCCGACCAGGTAGCGCTCGTCGTAGTTGACGCGGTCGTCGATCGGCGTCGCCAGGGTGACGCCGAGCGCCATGCCGCGCGGGATGATCGAGACCTTCCGCACCGGGTCGGCACCGGGCGTGAGCATGCCGACGACGGCGTGCCCCGCCTCGTGGTAGGCGATCCGCTCGCGGTCGGCATCCGAGAGCACGACCTTCCGCTCCGCCCCGAGCACCACCTTCTCGAGCGCGTCGGTGAAGTCGGACTGCTCGACGCGCTCGTGGTTCCGGCGCGCCGCGAGCAGCGCGGCCTCGTTGACGAGGTTCGCGAGGTCGGCGCCGACCATTCCCGGCGTCGCGGCCGCGATCGCGTCGAGATCGACGTCGTCCGCGAGCGGCATGCCGCGCGTGTGCACCTCGAGGATCTTCAGCCGTCCCGGCCGGTCGGGCGGCGAGACAGAGACGCGCCGGTCGAAGCGCCCCGGCCGCAGGAGCGCCGGGTCGAGCACGTCAGGCCGGTTCGTCGCGGCGAGGACGACGACGCTCGTGGACGAGTCGAAGCCGTCCATCTCGGTCAGGATCTGGTTCAGCGTCTGCTCGCGCTCGTCGGAGCCGCCGAAGCCGGGAGCGCCCGCGGAGCGCGAGCGCCCGATCGCGTCGAGCTCGTCGATGAAGATGATCGACGGGGCCGCTGCCTTCGCCTGCTCGAACAGGTCACGGACGCGCGACGCGCCCACGCCAACGATCATCTCGATGAACTCGGACGCCGACATCGAGAAGAACGGCACGCCGGCCTCGCCGGCCACGGCGCGCGCGAGCAGCGTCTTTCCCGTGCCGGGCGCGCCGCTGAGCAGGACGCCGCGCGGGATCCTGCCGCCGAGCCGCTGGTAGCGCTGCGGGTTCTTGAGAAAGTCGACGACCTCGAGCAACTCGCCCTTCGCGTCCTCGATTCCGGCGACGTCGTCGAACGTGACGCGCGTGGTCGCGGGATCGAAGCGCCGTGCGCGCGAGCGGCCGAACGACATCAGCCCTCCACCCGCTCCGCCGGTGGAGCGCCGGAAGAACCACACCAGCAACCCGAGGAAGAGCAGCGTCGGGCCGAAGCCGAAGACAAGCGCCTGCCACCACGGCGCGCCCTTGTCGAGCGGCTCGGCGTTCACGACGACGTTCTTCTCCACGAGCAGGCGAGAGAGCGCGTCGGTGTCTGCGAAAGCGGGGATCTCGGTGCCGAAGTTGCGCGCGGTCGTCTTTTGATACGTGACTGCGCGCCTGAACCGGCCCTGGATCGCCGTCCCTCTCGACGTGATCGACGCGACGTTCTCCGCCCGGACCTGCGACAGGAAGAGCGGGCTGTAGGGGACCCGCACGCGGTTCTCTTCCTCCGTCACGCGCGAGGCGAGATACCAGTTGAGGGCGAAGAGCCCGACGGCGACGACGACGAGCTGCCAGGAGATCCGCGAGCGGCGCTGCTTCGGTGTGCGCCCGCCCGGCGCCGGGGTCACGCGCCATTCAGGGCCGCGTGGCTCAGGCTTCGACCCTTTCAAGCGCTCGCGGACGGCCACGCCCGGAGGCTACCCCCTCCGGCTAGGAAGAACGCCCGAGCAGGTCGTGGATCTCCCGTGTGAGGCGCGTGTTCGCGTCGAGCGCGGCCTGGAGCTGCGTCGACATCTGCTGCAGCGCCTCCTCGCGGCGCGTGGCGCCCGCCTCGACCGCTTGCCGGTGCGCCTCGAGCTTCTCGGCCGCGAGCTTGTCGCGGTCGGCCTGCCGCGTCTGCGCGAGCAGGATCAGCGGCGCCGCGTACGCCGCCTGGGTGGAGAACGCGAGGTTGAGGAGGATGAACGGGTACGGGTCCCAGTGGCCGACGAGCGCGACCGCGTTCAGGACGATCCAGGCGACGACGACGAGCGATTGGCCGATGATGTACTGCGGCGTCCCGAAGAAGCGGGCCGCGCGCTCGGCCGCACGCCCGAAGGTGTCCTGGCCGAACGCGCCGTGACGCTCTTCCGACACGCCCCCAGCGTACGGGACGGTTCAGGGGTCGCGGCGCATCATCGCCACGCTGCCCCCGAGCGCCAGCGCGGCGACCCACGCGCTGCCAACGGCGATCGCAGGTCCTATCCGCAGACCTGCATGAGCGCCGCTCCCGCCGACGATCGCATTGAACGCTGCGCCGGGCAGGTACTTCGAGATCGGTGCCTGGTCGCTGATGTCCCCCCGGAGGAGCGCCACGAGGAGCGCGACGAGCGGCTCGATCACGAGGAACCACAAGAGCGTCGCGACGATCGCGCCGACCTGGTTGCGCAGGATCGCGCCGACCGACGCTCCGAGCGCGCCTGAGAGCATGAACAGGACTGCCAAGAGCCCGGCCGCCTTCAGCGCCTGTCCATCGAGCGCCAGCGCGTCGCCGCGCGCGGCGAGCCACGGCAGTGCTACGGCGGCGATGGCTCCGGCCGCGACAGCCGTGTAGACGACGCCGGCGACGAGCGCTGCGCCGAGCTTTGCCGCCAGCACGCGCTCGCGGTGCGGCTCGACCAGGAACGTGGACGCGATCGTGCCGTGTCGGTACTCGTTCGTGACCAGGAGGATCCCCACCACCGTCACGAACGGGGTGGCGAAGCTCGCCCCTTGCGCGAGATCGAGCGCAGGATTGTCCCCGAGCGCGTCGCCGGCGACGAAACCTGCCGCCGTGATCCCCGCCAAGAGCGCGACCACACCGCCGAGCACGTAAGGCACGAGCGTCGTGCGGACCTTCAGCAGCTCGGCGCTCAGCAACCTCACGGCGTCGGCACGTCCCCGGTCAGCTCGAGGAACGCCTCCTCCAGCGTCCCGGCTTCCGCGGTGAGCTCATGGAGGACGACGCCCTGGGCCGCTGCGAGCTCCCCGACGCGTGGGGGCTCGACCTCCTTGACGAACAACCCGTCGCCGTTGAAGGGCGCCGACTCGAGTCCGGCGCGCGCGAGCGCCACCGCGAGTCGCTCGCGATGCGGTGTTCGCACGCGCGTGCCGCGCCCGGCACGCGCGACGAGCTCCTCGACCGTCCCCTGCGCGACCGAGCGCCCGCGCGCGATGATCACCACGTCGTCCGCGACCTGTGCCAC
>DASYUZ010000216.1:0-12983 GCA_036000665.1 Gaiellaceae bacterium | reverse complement strand
CAGCTCGCGCATGCTGACGACGGACATGGTTGGCAAAAGCCTCCTTCTCGGTTTCGATTGCGCTACGCCGGCGGGCTCGGCTGGAACCGGGATCCGTCGCCCCGGCACCGCCACCCGAGTCGCCCCGCCGGGACGTGGGTGAACAGAAGTCCGTGGATTCTAGCCGGGATCGGCCGGTCTCCCGCCTATCCTGGCCCCATGGCGGAAGCCCTCGGCCAGGTTGCCGAAGAGATCCGCGAGGCGGCGTGGGACCTAGCCCTCGAGATGATCGAAGAAGGTGTGCGGGACGACCTCGTTCCATCGCTGCAGCGGCTCGGACAGGTTGGCCAACTCGGCGACATCCCGACCTTTATCGGCGAGCTTGCGAAAGAGCTGGCCGACCCCGAGCCCGGACGGATGCGCCGCGGCGGACCGCTTGCCTCCCGTGTCCGCGATCACGCGCGCGAGCGCGAGGCGCTCGGCTTCGCGCCGCGCGAGATCGTCACCGAGCTGCTGCTGCTGCGGCGCGTCCTCTGGCGCTTCGTCTCGACGCGGAGCAAGAGCCTGACGGGCGAGGAGGTCCTCGAGGCCGAGCGGCGCTTGAACGACAGCCTCGACCGGCTCGTCACCGAGTGCGTCGTCGCGTACTTCGACCGCGCGACCTCCGAACTCGCGGAGCAGGCGCGCCGCGACGCTCTGACCGGCCTGCTCAACCACGCCGCCTTCACGGCCGCGCTCGACGACGAGCTCTTCCGTGCCCGCCGCTACGAGCGCGGAGTCACGCTCGTCTACTTCGACGTGGACGAGTTCAAGCAGATCAACGACACGCTCGGCCACCCGGAAGGCGACCGCGTCCTTCGCCGGGTCGCCGAGGTCCTGCGCGAGTCGCTCCGCGCTTCGGACCTCGCGGGCCGCATGGGCGGCGACGAGTTCGCCGTCTGCCTGATCGAGAGCGACGTCGAGACCGGCGGCCGCTTCCTCGCCCGCTTCCAGGACCTCGCGGACGAGGAGGCCGCCGCCGGCCGGCTCCCGGAGGAGTTCGCGGTCAGTGCGGGCCATGCGTCGTACCCCGAGGACGCCGAGTCGGCCGACGGGCTCTTCCGGGTCGCCGATGCACGGCTTTACGACGCGAAGCGCGCGAAGGCCGTCGACTAACTGCGCGCGTCTACCGTCCGCGATGCGACTGGAGGAGCTCGAGCCGAAGGCTAGGCACTGGCGCGCGCGAGGGCTTCTTCGAGGTCGGGTGGTAGCGGCGACTCGACCGCGACGCGCTCGCCCGTGAACGGGTGCTCGAACGCGAGCCGTCCGGCGTGCAGGAACTGGCGCTCGAGGCCGAGGTCGCGTGCGACGCCGTAGACAGGGTCGCCGGAGACCGGGAGTCCGATCGCGGCGAGATGGACGCGGATTTGGTGCATCCGGCCCGTCTCCAGACGCACGCGCAACAGCGAGTGGCGCGGCAGAAGCTCGACGAGCTCGAAGTGCGTGACCGCGTCGCGCGGCGAGTCGCTGTCCAGTGATTGCCGCGTCGGGTCGCGGCGGTCGCGGCCGACAGGCGCCTCGATGCGGCCGGAACGCGAGCGCGGCTTGCCGCGGACGAGCGCCAGGTACTCGCGCTCCAGCTCGCGCCCGCGCACGAGGTCCTGCAGGCGACGGTGCGCTTCCTCTGAGCGCGCGACAACGAGCAGACCGGAGGTGTCGCGGTCGAGCCGGTGGACGATTCCCGGCCGGTCCTCCTCCCCGCCCTCGGCGCCGTGCTCGAGGAGGCCCTGAGCGAGCGTGCCCTCGGTGCGCCCCGCGCCCGGATGGACGACAACGCCCGCGGGCTTGTCGACGACGAGCAGGTACTCGTCCTCGTACGCGATGCGGAAGTCGACGCGGGCCGGCCGGATGCCCTCGCGGCGCTCCGGCTCCTCGAACGCGACCTCGTTCCCCTCCTGGACGCGGTAGCTCTTCGGCCGGGAAGCGCCGTCGACGGTGACACCGCCGGCGTCGAGCAGCCGCTCGGCATCCGCGCGCGAACCAAGCTCCTCGAGGCCGGCGAGGAAGCGGTCGAGCCGCGAGCCCGCGGCCTCAGCGCTGACGCGGACGCGGACGATCGGCGATCAGCGCGGCGCCGACGAGGAGCGCGACGCCGATGACGATGAAGGTGTCGGCCAGGTTGAACGCCGGCCAGAAGCCGAGATCGAGGAAGTCGGTCACGTGCCCGAGCCGGACGCGGTCTGCGAGGTTCGAGACGCTGCCGCCGACCACGAGCCCGAGGCCCACGGGCAGCACGGGATGGCGCGCGCCGGAGCGCGCGAAGACGACGAGCAGCCACGCGATCACCATCGAGGTGAGCGCGATCACGATCGTCGTCGCGCGCGGGAAGAGCCCGAACGCGATCCCGGTGTTCTGGACGTGGTGGATGTCGAGCGGCCCGACGACGTGCTTCGCCTCACCCAGCGCGAGCGCGCTCGAGACGATCCGCTTCGTCACCTGGTCGGCGACGACCGCGGCGCCCGCCACAGCGGCGAGGCCGAGCCACTGAGCCGGACCGGCGCTCAGAGGGCGCTCGGCGACCGAGACGGGCGCGAGGCCGTTCGTCGACGAGCCTACGCGGACGTCGGCCGGACGCCGAGTCGTCGCGGGATCCGTCACGTCCCGCGTGCGCAGTCGATGCAGAGCGAGGCCCACGGAAGCGCCTCCAGGCGCTCCGGGGGGATCGGCTTGCCACAGTTCGTGCAGATGCCGTAGGTGCCCTCGTCGATGCGCCGCAACGCTCGATCGATCTCTGCAAGGACCTGCTCCGAGTTCTCCTCGAGCGAGTAGTCGAGCTCTCGATCGTACGTCGCAGTCGCCTCGTCCGCGAAGTGCTGGTCCGCCGTCTCGTCGCCGGTTTCGTCCTCGACCGAGCCGGGGTTCTCGTTGTGCAGGTTCTCGATCGCCTTCACGACGCGCTCGCGCTCGGCGAGAAGCGCGTCGCGAAAACGGGTGGTGTCGATCGTGGTCATTCGTCCTTTCGTCGGGACTGAGCCAGGCGAGCCTCCGTCTCCGCGGGGGACAAGCCTTCGACCACCACAATCTTGTCACGCGAGGCCTGGCCGGAAACGAGTCGAAGCGCTCCGGAGGGCACTTCCAGGAGGTCGGCGAGCAGCTCGAGCGCGGCTTTGTTCGCCGCGCCGCGCTCAGGTGGGGCGGAAACGCGGACTTTCCAGGCCTCGCCGTAGCGCCCGGCCAGGCCGGGCGTGCGGGCGCCCGGCACGACCCGTAGGCGGAGCCGGGTCGAGGGCACTAGGCCGCTTCGCGCCCCTCCGAGGAGTCCTCGAGCGAGTCGAGCGCCGAGCGGAGGAGCGCGCGGATGCGGCGGGCCTCCGCGACGAGATGCTCGCGCTCGGCGAGCGCGCGGCGCGTCACCTCGCGCGCCTCCGCGTGCGCCTCGCTGAGCACGAGCTCGGACTCGCGGCGCGCCTGCTCCTTCAGCTCCTGCGAGGCGCGCTCCGCCGAGACGAGCGTCGTGCGCAACAGCGCCTCGAGCTCCTTGAAGCGCACGAGCTCTTGCTCGAGATGCTCGACCTTGTCGGCCAGGTCGGCGCGGTCGCGCCAGACGTCCTCGAAGCTCTCCGCGACGTCCTCGAGCAGCTCGTCGACGACCGTCCGCCGGTAGCCGCCGACGAAGGCTCTTCCGAGCCGGATGTGCTTGATCTCCACTGGCGTCAGTGCCATGTCTCCCCTTCCTCCTAGAAGCGGCCGAGGATCGAGCTCACGAGCTGCTGGAACACGAGCAGCACGATGACCGCGAGCATCGGCGAGAGATCCAACGGCCCGAGCGCCGGCACGATCCGGCGAAAGAGGCGCAGGTACGGGTCGCAGACGTCGTAGAGAAACCGCTGGATCCGGTTCAGCCAGGGCGAGTACGGCAGCCTGATCCAGCTCGTGATGATGTAGACCAGGATGACGAGGATGTAGACGCCGATGAAGACGTTGAGGAAGTTCTGGATCGCGTCGACGGCGTCGTAGAGCAGCATGAGGCCGACAGTCTCGCCCATCGAGGGGCGAGTTCGCCGCGGGGAGCGCGTTGCCTTCCTACGCTTGGTTGAAGAAGCCGCCGCGCTCGAGGAGGCGCGCGCGTTCCTCGGCGGAAACCTGCACATTTCGCGGCGTGAGCAGGAAGACCTTGTCGGCCACGCGCTGCATGCCGCCGTCGAGTGCGTAGGTCAGGCCGCTCGCGAAGTCGATCAACCGCTTCGAGAGCTCCTGGTCGGCGCCCTGCAGGTTGAGGATCACCGGGATGCCCTGCTTGAAGCGGTCGGCGATCTGCTGCGCGTCGTTGAAGCTCCTCGGAATGACGAGGTGCACCTGCACCGAGGCGGACTCGACGCCGCGGAGGCGCGGACGCAGCTGCGTCGGTGCGTCCTCGCCGGGGTCGGTCCAGTCGTCGAACTGCTCCTGGCGGCGGCGCGGCGCGAGCCGGCGGACATTGGGGCGCTCCGAGTATGTGCGCTCGAGCTCCTCCTCGGTCACGTAGCCGTCCTCGTCCCAGTCCTCCTCCTCGGCGATCCCGAAGTAGACGAGGGTGCGGTTCCAGATGTCCGCGAAGCCCATCAGCCGAAATCGTAGAGGGTCGACCCGACGCGCACGAGCGTTGCGCCCTCTTCGACGCCAACGCGCCAGTCCTGGCTCGTGCCGATCGACAGCTCCTTCAGGCCGTGCGACTCGGCCAGCTCGCGCAGGCGCCGGAAGTACGGGCGCGAGGCTTCCGGGTCGTCGCTCGCCGGGGGCATCGTCATCAGGCCGCGGACGTCCGGATAGAGGCTCAGGAAGCGTTCGAGCTCGTCGGGCGGTATGCCGGACTTCGTCGGCTCACCGCTCAGGTTCACCTCGACGAGTGCAGGGATCGTCAGGCGCTTCGCCGCGGACTCCGAGGCGAGCGAGTGGCAGAGCTCGCAGAGCTCGTTGACGGTCTTCGCCTTTCGGCTCTGCAGGTGGCCGATGAAGTGCCAGCGAAACACGCCCGCATAGCGTGCGTGTTTCGCTACCAGATCCTGGACCCGATTCTCGCCGACGACCTCAATTCCGGCCTCCGCGAGGATCGCCATGTCGTCGACGGATACGTACTTCGTCGCGGCGACGACGGTCACACCGGGGGCGGACTCCTTGATCTCCTCGTAGCGCGCGCGGATCCGCTCAGGATCGAACGACACCGAGTACTCCCTGGCCGCCGCGCACCGGGCCGTCGCGCCGGTGCGAGAAGAGCAGCTCCGGGTTGCAGCGTGTGCAGAGGTCCACGCGCTCGACCTGCTCGACCCCTGCGGCACGGAGCGCGCGCTCGCAGCTCGTCCAGAGATCCAGCTTGTCTTCCTGCACGACGTCCTCGCCGAAGCGCTCGGCGAACGGCCGCGCCACCTCTTCGCCGACCTCGTAGCAGCAGGGCCCGATCGCCGGGCCGACGGCAGCCGCTGCAGCGGTTCCCACGGCGCGCGCGCCTTCCTCCACGACGCCCTCCAGCAGGCCGCGCCAACCCGCATGGAGGATCGCGAGACGCGCTCCGCCGTCGATTGCGGCGATCGCGATCGGCAGGCAGTCGGCGGCGAGCGCGAGCATCGGCACGCCCGGCTCGTCCGTCCAGAGCCCGTCGCCCGGCTCGCCTCGGCGGCCGGGATGAGCGCGGTGGACGGTCGCCGAGTGGCGCTGCCGGTTCAGCGTCAACCGGGCGACGTCCGCGCCCACTGCCTCGCAGAGCCGCCGGCGGTTCTCCTCGACCCGGTCGGGGTCGTCGCCCGTCATGCGGCCGAGGTTGAGCGATGCGTACGGGCCGTCGCTCACGCCGCCGAGACGCGTCGAGAATGCGACCGCGTAGCGCTCGTCCGGGGCCCAGCGAAAGAGCTTCACCGCAGCTCCTCGGCGAGCTCGAGCAGGCGCTCACGCGTGTTCAGCTCCGGCTCGTCGACGACGCGGGCAAGCAGCTGATCCAGCGCGCGGCCGATCTCTGGCCCCTGCGGGAAGCCGAGCTCGAGCAGGTCGCCCCCGTGGACGGCGAGGTCGCTGATGCGGTGCGGCTTGCGGCGCTCGGACTCCAGTGCGGCGCGCGCACGCGATACGTCCTCGCCCTGCGCCTCGCGCAGCGCGACCAGGTCGTGGGCGAGCCGGTCGCCGTAGCGGGCGAGGAAGCGTCGCGTCTCGACGGGGTCCGGCTCGGGCAGGTCGAGGTCTCGGGAACCCACGAGCGCCAGGACGCGGCGGCGCAGCCGCGTCGGGTAGCGAAGGCGGCACAGCAGCCCTCCGGCGGCTTCCGGACCGGCGTCCTCGAGCAGCGCGGCCAGGCGAACGTGCAGCGGCGCACCGAGCTCGGCCGCGGACTGCACCGCGTCGAAGCTCCCCGCCTCAACGGGTAGGAGGTGCTCGAGCACGCCGGTTTCGCGCATCAGCTGGAGCGCGCGGGCGGGGTGCGCTCCGAGCAGGAGCTTCGACAACTCCCCCATCCCGTCCGACGCGAGCCCGCCTCCGATCCGCTCGCCCGAGACGAGGCCGATCGCCGCGGCCTCCTCGCGCATCTGGCGCAGCGTCGCCTCGTCGGGCTCGACGCCGAGCTGCGAGACGAAGCGCAGTCCTCGCAGCAAGCGCAGCGGATCCTCGCGGAAGCTCTGCGGCGAGACGGTGCGCAGCACGCGTTGCTCGAGGTCCTCGCGGCCGCGGAAGGGGTCGAGCAGCTCGCCGGTGGCCAGGCGCTTCGCGATCGCGTTGATCGTGAAGTCTCGTCGCGCCATGTCCTGCTCGAGGGTGACGTCCGCCGAGGCGACGATGTCGAAGTCGTGGCGTCCCGGCCCGGTCGAGCGCTCCATTCGAGGGGGCGCGAACTCGATCCCCGCGGGCGCGAGTGCGCGCAGCATCGAGTCGCGGGGATACAAGCGGAGCCCGACCCGATTGCCGGCGACCTCGAGGTCCTCGACCTTGCCATGCCGCGCAAGAGCGGAGCGCAGCTCGGCGTAGCCAACGCCGGGGACGACAAAGTCCTGGTCCTTGTGCGGCATTCCGAGCAGTTCGTCGCGCACGGCGCCGCCGACCAGGTACGCGTCGAGGCCGAGCGAGTCGACGAAGTCGATGAGCTCGTTCTTAGACGTGGGCGATGACCGCGATCTCGACCCGCGCGCCCATCGGCAGCGTCGAGATCTCGACGGTCGCGCGTGCCGGCGGAGGGTCGCCGACGTAGCGGCCGTAGACCTCGTTCAGCTTCGCGAAGTCGCCGAAGTCGACGAGGTAGATCGTCGTGTTGAGCACATTCTCGAAGCCGCTGCCGGCCGCCTCCAGGATCGCCTTCAGGTTCTCGCACACCTGCACGGTCTGCTCCTCGATCGTGTCCCCGACGATCACGTCGTGTCCCGGACTGAGCGCTACCTGTCCCGCGACGAACACGAGGTCCCCGAAGCGGACCGCCTGCGAGTAGGGCGCGCCCTGGAAAGGCGCGGGTGCGTTCTCTGTCCTGACAACGGACTTGGCGGGCATTCACTTCTCCTTTCCGCTCCGCGGGCGGCACGCCTGGGCGAGCGCCACGCCGAGCGCCTTGAAGATCGAGTCGAGCACGTGCTGCGTGTCGCGCCCTTCGAGGAGGCGTACGTGCAGCGTCAGCTCGGCGCCGTCCGCGAGCCCCTCGAGGAAGCCGGCCACGATGTCGGTCTCCTGCCCCGCGACGCGCGCTTCGCTGAGGTCGACGTTGGAGACGAGCAGTGGACGTCCCGACGCCTCGAGGGAGACGTGCGCGAGTGCCTCGTCCGCCGGAACGACGGCGGAGCCGATGCGCCGTCCGGTTCGCAGCGGCTCGGCCAGGGCCTTGCCCAGTGCGCGGCCGGCGGAGGAGGCCTCGAGCGCGGCCGAGCCCGGCGCGACCTCCAGCGCCAGGTCGAAGGAGCCGTGCACGGCCAGCAGGCCGAGCAGGTGATCGAGCACCGGCACCCCGGTGCCGACCGAGGCGGTGCCTCCGCCGTCCACGGTGACCCGCACGCCGGTCCGCGCGTCGCCCTCGCGCTCGATGGCAGCCATCCCTGAAGGAGGCTACAGCACAAGAAAGCGGGGGCCGATACGTCTTCAAAGATGGGCCGAACGGCCCATGACGTTTGTCGGGGTGATTCCTAACGTGCGGCATATGGCGTTGCGGCTGGCGGTGCTTGCGGGCACCGCAGGGCTGGTGGTGTTCGCGTTCGTAGCCTCAGCAGCGGCTACGCCGACCAGCGCTGGGCATCTTTCGTGGCCGAGGGGGGTTGCGGTCGTCTCCTACGACTCGCCGGCGGCCCTCGGCCGCGCGCTCGACCGCGCCGACGGGCGCGTCATCCGCCGTATCCCCGCGCTCCGCGCCGCGGAGGTCACGCCGCGCGGCGACCTCACGGCCTTCGTGCGCGCGATCGCGCGCGAGCGCGGGATCCGCTCCGTCGAGCCGCTCGCCTCCCGCACGCGCGCTGCCGAGCCGGGCCTCTCGCTCCTGCCGGCGAACGGGTTCGCGCTCGAGTGGCAATACGCCGCAACTCGCTCCGATGCGGTACCGACGCGCGTGCTGCGCGCCGCCGCGCAGATCACGATCGCTGTGATCGACACCGGTGCAGACGTCACGGCGCCGGACCTCTCGTCGAATCGCGTGCAGGGATTCAATGTCCGCACGAGGAACGCCGACATCCGCGACCTCACCGGCCACGGCACCTTCGTCTCCTCGATCGCAGCGGGATCGGTGTCCAACGGCGAGGGAATTGCAGGCTTCGGCGGCGACTCGAACCTGCTGGTCGTGAAGGTCGGTGGTGAGGGTCGGACGATCACCGACGTCGACGAGGCGGCAGCGATCGTGTACGCCGTCGATCACGGCGCGCGCGTCATCAATCTCAGCTTCGGCGGGCCGACGACCTCCGCGACCGAGCGGCGCGCGATCGACTACGCGGTCGGGAGCGGAGCGCTGATCGTCGCCGCCGTGGGGAACGAGTACCGCAACGGCAACGCGGTCGAGTACCCGGCCGCGCTGCTGCAGCCCGTCGGCTCAGAGGGTCGCGGTGGGCGCGGTCTCGCGGTCGCAGCCTCGACGATCGCCGGCACCCGCGCGCCGTTCTCGAACACGGGCACTCACGTGTCGATCGCGGCCCCCGGCGAGCAGGTGCTGGGCGCGGTCTCGTCGCTCGCACCGTTCTCGTTCACGCGTGTGACGCTGCCAGGCTCGGTCGCCGGCCTCTACGGGACCGGCAGCGGTACCTCGTTCGCCACGCCGCAGGTTGCCGGCGCGGCGGCGCTCGTCTGGGCGACGAATCCAGGTCTCGCCGCGCGCGACGTCACGGAGATCCTGAAGTCCACCGCGAGTGGGCACGGGGCCTGGAATGCGGAGCTCGGCTTCGGCGTGATCGACGTCGCGAGCGCTGTCGCCAGGTCCGCCGGCGAGGTTGTGCGGCTGACGGCCGCGCGCAACGGCATGCGCGTCCGGCTCAGCTGGGAGAGCCAACTCGCATCCACCTACCGGCTCGCGGTCAGCCGGGACGGCCGGATCGCCCGCACGGTGCTCGACGGCACGCCCAGCACCTCGACGACGTACGGCGTCTCGCCGGGCCACGCGTACGCGTTCACGGTCACCGCTCTCGGACCCGACGGCCTGCCGGTCGCCGCCTCCGAGCCCGTTCGCGTCCGCTTCCCTCGCTGATCCCTCGATCGAGTGGTGCCGCCCGGCGCCGACCGGCCCGATACGGCACCGGAGACGAGCCCGAGGGGAGCCGCAACCATGAAATCAGCCGCCATTTTGGCCGCCGTCCTGGCGGCGTTCGTTCTTGCGCAAGGAGCGCCCGCGCGCAGCGATGCCGCGCCCGCAGCCTGGCGGTCGAAGACGGTGATCGTGGGCTACACGAGCGACGCAGCACTGCGCGATGCGCTCCGCGGACGCCCCGCGACGATCGTCCGCGTGCTTCCCGAAGTGCGCGCCGTGGAGGTGCGGCCGAAGACCGACCCGGCCGGGTTCGCCGCCGCGCTGGCCGGCTCGCGCGGGATCGACTACGTGCAGCCTCCGGCGGCACGTCGCTCGCTGGTCGAGCCCGGGCTCGCGCCCGCCGCCGTTCCGGGCGGCGCGTACCAGTGGCAGTTCTCGGTCACGCACGCCGACCGCGTCCCAGCCGGCCCACTCCAGGCGGCGTTTTCCACGACGATCGCCGTGATCGACTCGGGCTTCGACCTCAGCGCGCCCGATCTCGCAGCGAAGCGCCCGAGTGTCTACAACGCGATCAACGACTCGACGGACGTCACCGACACCGTCGGCCACGGCACGTTCGTGGCATCGCTCGCCGCAGGCTCGTCCACGAACGGCGAGGGCATCGCCGGTGTGGGCGGCGAAGCCCGGCTGATCGGGATCAAGGCCGGGGGCGGGTTCTTGAGCGACTTCGACATCGCCGCTGCGATCACATACGCGGTCGACCACGGCGCCCGGGTGATCAACCTCAGCCTCGGCGGACGCACGGGGTCGGTGACCGAGCTTCGCGCGATCCAGTACGCCGTGGTGCACGACGTGCTGCTCGTCGCCGCGGCGGGCAACGAGCACGACCGGGGCAACCCGGTCGAGTACCCGGCGGCCTACCTGCAGCCGGTCGGGTCGAACGGCCAAGGCGGCATCGGGCTCGCCGTCGGCGCATCCACGATCTCGGGGACGCGCGCCTCGTTCTCGAACACGGGGTCGTACATCTCCCTGGCGGCGCCCGGCGAGAACGTGTTCGGCGCCGTCTCGAAGAACTCCTCGCCGAAGATGTTCCCGCGGGTGAGGCTCCCAGGGTCGTCGTCCGGCCTCTACGGGTACAGCAGCGGAACCTCCTTTTCCGCACCGCAGGTGGCGGGAGCGGCCGCGCTCGTCTGGGCCGCCAACGAGCAGCTCAGCGCGCGTCAGGTCGCCGACATCCTCAAGGCGACCGCGTCCGGCCACGGCGCCTGGAATCCCGAGCTCGGCTACGGCGTCATCGACGTCGAGGCCGCGGTCGCGGCGGCCAGGACGACGCCCGCGGTCTCTATGAAGGTCTCCCGGGGCTACGGCTCGGCAACGCTGAGCTGGTCGGGCACGGCCCCCGCGCAGTCGTTCCGGCTACTCGAGCACGTCGGGAAGAACCCGGATCGCGTGCTCGTCGACGCGACGACGAAGCGCTCCTTCGAGTACGCGACCAAGGACAACGACACGCATGTGTTGACGGTCGAGGCGCTCGACGCGGCCGGAAACGTGGTCGCGCGTTCGGCAGGGTTGCACGTCACGCTCGGCCAGGCGAAGTCCAGCCTCGAGCTCAGGGGCTACCGCTTCAAGTACCAGGGTAAGCGGTATTCGATCATCCTCGCTCGACTCGAGCCGAAGGCGCCGGACGTGGCCGCCGGGAATCGGACGATCGTGCTGGAGCAGCTGACCAGCCACGGGTGGCAGTGGGTGAACAACCAGGCCACGGACGGCGGCGGACGCGCGATCTGGACGGTTCCGCGCGGCTCGTTCCGGGTCCGCGTGACCTTCCCCGGCGCCCGCGACCTCGCAGGCGCGAAGACGAAGGCCGTCCTCGTCCGCGGGTAGGACTACGCGCTAACGCGCTCGATCCGCGCGCCGAGCGCGCGCAGCCGCTCGTCGATCCGCTCGTAGCCGCGGTCGATCTGCTGCACGTTGCCGATCGTCGACGTCCCGTCCGCGCAGAGGCTCGCGATCAGCATCGCCATGCCCGCGCGGATGTCGGGGCTTTCCATGCGCTCGCCGTACAGGCGCGAGGGGCCGGAGACGATCGCGCGGTGCGGGTCGCAGAGGATGATGCGCGCGCCCATCGACACGAGCTTGTCGACGAAGAACAGCCGGTTCTCGAACATCTTCTCGAAGATCAGAACCGTTCCACGCGCCTGGGTCGCGACGGCGAGCGCGATCGACGTGAGGTCGGCCGGGAAGGCGGGCCACGGGCCGTCCTCGATCTTCGGGATCTGCTCGCCGAGGTCGTCCTGGACCGCGAGCCGCTGGTTCGGCAGCACGTGGACGCTCGTTCCGTCGATCTCGACGCGGATGCCGAGCCGCGCGAGGTGCTTCGTGATCGGGACGAGGTCCTTGGGCTCGGTCTCGTCGATCCAGAGGTCACCGCCGGTCACCGCAGCGAGGCCGATGAAGCTCGCGACCTCGATGTGCTCGGGGGCGATGCGCCACTCGCCGCCGCCGAGCTCCTGGACGCCTTCGATGCGCAGCACGTTCGACTCGACGCCGTCGATGCGCGCGCCGAGCGAGCCGAGGAAGCGGCAGAGGTCCTGGACATGCGGTTCGCACGCCGCGTTGCCGATCACCGTCTCGCCCTCCGCGAGCACGGCCGCCATGACCGTGTTCTCGGTGCCCATCACGGAAGCCTCGTCGAGGAAGACGTGCTTGCCGCGCAGCCGGTCCGCGCGGAGCTCGAAGACACGGTTGACCGTGATCTCGGCGCCGAGGTCCTCGAAGGCATGGATGTGAACGTCGAGGCGGCGCCGCCCGATGACGTCCCCGCCGGGGGGCGTGACGGTGGCTTCGCCGAAGCGCGCGAGCAGTGGCCCGGCGACGAGGAACGACGCGCGGATCCGGCTCGCGAGGTTCGCGTCGACCGTCGTCTTGGCCACGCCGCTCGAGTCGACGCGCAGCTCGTTCGGCCCCAGCCATTCGACGTCGGCGCCGAGCTCCGCGATGAGTGCGGCCATGGTCTCGACATCGCGGATCCGCGGGACGTTCGTGAGCGTGACCGGCTCCGACGCAAGCAACGTGGCGGCGATGATCGGCAGCGCGCCGTTCTTGTTGCCCGCCGCACGGACGCGGCCGTTCAGGGGCTGACCACCTTCGATCACGAAGGCTTCGACGACGGGATCGGCGGCGAGCGTGCGGGCCATCGAGGCGGGCTATGGTACTTCGCCATGGACGTGACGCGCGAGCGCGCCTGGGAGACGCTGACCGAATACACGAAGAGCGAGGCGCTGCGGCGGCACGCGCTCGCCGTCGAGGCGTCGGTCGGAGCCTACGCCCGGAAGTTCGGCGAGGACGAGGAATTCTGGCGCGC
>DASYUZ010000215.1:0-5827 GCA_036000665.1 Gaiellaceae bacterium | reverse complement strand
ACGACTTCGGTCTGCGCGACGAGACTCCGGCCGAGCCCGCACACCTCCTCTTCGACGGCAACGACCCGCTCGAAGGCTTTCAAGAACGACTTTCTCGGCCTCGACTTCGCGCGCACACCGGCGGCGCCCGGCACAGGCGTGACGTCGCCACGAGAACAGATCAACACGATCGGCAGCTTCATCGACGCCTCGAATGTCTTCGGTGGGAAGCGACGCGAGGCTCGAGTGGCTGCGAGCAGGGACGGTCGACGGAAATCTGTCGAACAACCAAGCCGGGCTTCTGCTGCCGGGCAGCTATCTGCCACACGCGGATGCATGTGGGGACGCGACGGCCGCACCGCCGATGATCTCATGGGCCCCGCTCTTCGGGCGCCCTGCCGCAGCGGTCGTCGCAGGTGACGTGCGCGCGAACGAGAACATCGCGCTCACGGCGATCCACACGCTCTTCGCGCGCGAGCACAACCGGATCGTTGCCGCGCTCCCGCGCGCGCTGACCGAAAGCGTGAAGTTCGCGACTACCGCCAGAACGCTCGCGAGCGTCATCCGGCTGAACACGGGGGTCGCGGTGCGGCCGAACACCTTCAAGGTCGCGGCGCAATAGCGCCGCCGGCCGTCGGCGGTGCCCGTCGCCCCTGGCGGGCGCCGCCTACGCGCCGGGAGTGACTCGCGCGAAGATTCTGAAGTTCGGCTGGCCGTCCGGGAGCTCGAAGAACTCGGGGTTGACGCACCCGAGGTCGTCCGTCCGGCTCACGTAGGTGCTCTCGACCTCCGTCTGGCACATCGGCAGCGGGCGGCGCACCGCGCGCACGGCGCCGAAACCGCCCTTCCGCTCGGCCGCCTGCAGGAGGTCGAGGTCGATCTCGACGGAGTAGACCTTCTGCATGCACCCGATGTACGTGTGACCCCAGGCCTCGTACGCGTACAGGAAGGGGCAAGCCCGCTCGACGCACGCCGCAGGGTGGACAACCTTGTCGCAGTGGACCTGGCAGCGCCGGCACTCCACCTCGTCCTGCGGCCGCAGGGGCAGCGTGCCGGCTGCCTGCTCTACGGGTTCCATAGGAGAATTGTCGGCACGACCGGGGGGCTGCGCAAGACTTGACAGATCACGTAGTTCGGAGTAAGCGCCGCTGAGTTGCGACTCACTTGCCCAGCCGGGCCGCGAAGTTGAGCACGTCCATCTGCGTGAAGGCCATGAAGTCGGGCTCGCCGCCGTCGGGATTCTCATCCGCCCGGAACCAGAGGGCCTGGACGGTCGTCATCCCCACCTCGCCCGCGCCGCGGACGTCCTCGTAGAGCCGGTCGCCGACGAAGAGCGCCGCCTCCGGCTCGACGCCGAGCGCGTCGAGCGCGCGGCCGAAGATCTCCGGATGCGGCTTTCGCTTTCCCACCTCGGACGAGAAGACGGCGAAGTCGACGCGCTCGGCCACGCCCGAGTCCGCGAGATCGCGGTGCAGAAGCTGCGGCGGGTCGAAGGCGTTCGAGACTACCCCCAGCTTCAGCCCGCGCGCGCGGAGGGCCTCGAGCAGCGCATGCGTCGTCGAGCCGAGGACACGTGCAGGTGCCCAGGCCGCATGCTCGGCTTCGAGGAAGCGCTCCAGGTCGTCGTCCCCGAGCTCGAGGTCGAAGTCGCGGAGCAGCTGCCGGACGAGGCCGGGATACTCGAGCTCCTCGACGGTTCCGGGCGCCCAGAAGAGCGGCTCGTAGCGCTCGCGGAAGTGCTCGGTGAGGTCGACGTCTTCACGGCCGATCGCCCGCAGGCCGGCGCGGTGGCCCGCGGCAAGCAGCTCGTCCTCCCAGCGCCACTCCATCAGCGTGTCGCCCCAGTCGAACAGGACCGCGTCCAGCATCGCCGGATAAGGTAGACGCGTGGCGCGCAACGTCCTCTGGGCAACGCTCGCGCTCGCACCGCTGACGATCTTCCTGCACTTCGCGTTCCACCTCGGTGAGACGGCCGACTTCGTGCTGTCCGCCGCGAGCCTGATTCCGCTCGCGTGGCTGATCGGCGAGGCGACGGAGCACGCCGGGCATCACACCGGCCCCGGGATCGGCGGCTTCCTGAACGCGACCTTCGGGAACGCCCCTGAGCTGATCATCGCGCTCTTCGCCGTGGCCGACGGGCTGGAGGAGGTCGTGCGCGGGTCCCTCACGGGAAGCGTGATCGGGAACCTCCTCCTAGTCCTGGGCTTCTCGCTGCTCTTCGGAGGGCGAGGCCGGATCGACCGTGCGTCGGCCTTCCTCTCGATCGGGCAGGTGGCGCTCGCGACGGCGTTCTTCCTCATCCCCGCGATCCCCGGCTGGACCGGGAATCCCGACCGAGGCTCACTTGCCGTGCTCTCGATCCCGCCGTCTGTCGCTCTGCTGGGCATCTACGTCGGCGTCACGTGGTACTCGCTGCGGCGGCACAGGCTGCAGCACATCGCCGACGCGCCGGAAGAGATGCAGGCGTGGCCCTTGTCGGCCTCGCTCATCGTCCTCGGTCTGGCGACGGTCGTGACCGCGATCATCGCCCAGCTCCTCGTCGGCTCGATCGAGTCGTTCGCCCACACCGTGGGCCTCTCCGACTTCTTCGTCGCCGCGGTCATCGTCGCGATCGTCGGCAATGCGGCCGAGCACGGCGGCGCCGTCGTCGTCGCGGCGCGCGGGAAAATCCAGCTCGCGACCGAGATCGCTCTCGCGTCGAGTGCGCAGGTCGCGGTGTTCCTGATCCCGGCCGTGGCGTTGCTCTCGTGGCTGATCGACCCGCTGGCGCTCTCGTTCCGGCCAGAGGAGCTCGGAGCGCTCGCCGCGTCGACGGTCATCAGCGCGGGGATCCTCGCGGACGGCCGCACGAGCCGCGCGAACGGCGTTCTCCTGATCTTCACCTACGGCGTGGCTGCGGCCGCCTTCTATCTGGCAGGCGATAGGTAGCGTGGACGCATGAGCTCGAACGGCGCCGTCGTGGCCGCGCGCAACGTGACTCGCGTCTACGGCGAGGGCCCGACGGCGGTGCACGCGCTGCGCGGTGTGACGCTGGACGTCGAGCGCGGGAAGCTGACGGCCGTGATGGGCCCCTCGGGCTCCGGCAAGTCGACGCTGATGCACATCCTCGCGGGCCTCGACCGCCCGACGAGCGGCGACGTGAACCTCGCAGGGACGAGCATCACCGACCTCGAAGACAACGCGCTCACCCGGCTGCGCCGCAAGCACATGGGCTTCGTGTTCCAGTTCTACAACCTGCTCCCGATGCTGACGGCCGAGGAGAACATCCGGCTGCCGCTGATGCTGGCGGGCGAGAAGCCTGACCGCGCGTTCTTCACCGAGCTGATCGACAAGGTCGGGCTGGCGGACCGGCTCGACCACCGGCCGGCCGAGCTCTCCGGCGGCCAGCAACAGCGCGTTGCAATCGCACGCGCGCTCGTCACGCGGCCGACCGTCGTCTTCGGGGACGAGCCGACGGGCAATCTCGACTCGAAGACCGGCACCGAGATCCTCGAGCTGCTCCGCAGCTCCGTCGACGACTACGGGCAGACACTCGTGATCGTCACGCACGACGCCGCTGCGGCGGCGCGGGCGGACAGGATCCTCTTCCTCGCCGACGGTCAGATCGTCAAAGACACGGGGAGCCTCACACCGCCTGAGATCCACGCGGTGATGTCTGAGATCGCGCAGTGATCCTCGTCGCACTCCGCGGGCTGCTGGGGCGCAAGCTGCGCGCAACGCTGACGGCGCTGGCGGTCGTGCTCGGCGTCTCGATGATCAGCGGCACCTACGTCCTGACCGACACGATCCAGAGCGCGTTCGACGCGATCTTCACCGAGTCGTACCGCGGCACGGACGCGGTCATCACTGCAAGGACCGCGTTCGACCTGAACGAAGAGGGCGGCGGGTTCTCGGCGGAGACGCTCTCCGAGAGCATGCTCGAGCAGGTTCGCTCGCTTCCCGACGTTGCCGCCGCGATCGGAGGCGTCGCCGGCGAGGCGACGCTGCTCGACAAGAAGGGCAAGCCGATCACGAGCGGGGGTGCGCCCAACCTCGGCTTCAGCGTCGACCCCTCGCAACCGCGCTTCGAGTCGCTCACGCTCGTCAACGGTTCCTGGCCGCGCGGTCGCGAGGTCGCGATCGACGAAGCGACCGCGAAAAAGAAGCACTTCGCCGTCGGGGACGAGATCGGCGTCGTCGCACGTGGACCAGCGCAGCGATTCCGGATCAGCGGCATCGTTCGCTTCGGCGCGGTCTCGTCGATCGGCGGCGCATCGCTCGCCGCCTTCGACCTGCCCACGGGGCAGCGCCTGTTCGACAAGGTTGGTCGCCTCGACCAGATCCGCGTCGCGGCGAAGCCCGGGGTCTCGCGCGAGGAGCTCGTCGGCGAGCTCGAGGAGGCGCTCGGTCCGAACGTCACCGTCCGGTCGGGCGGGGCCCAGGCACGGGAGGACTCGAAGGGCACGAACCAGTTCATCAGCTTTCTGCAGAAGTTCCTGCTCGCCTTCGGCGGCATCGCGCTCTTCGTCGGCTCCTTCGTGATCGCGAACACGCTCTCGATCACGATCGCGCAACGGACGCGCGAGTTCGCGACGATCAGGACGATCGGAGGCTCGCGACGGCAGATCCTCGGCTCCGTGATCGTCGAGGCGCTCGCGATCGGCGTGCTCGCCTCGGTCACGGGCCTCTTCCTCGGCCTCCTGCTTGCGAAGGGGCTGAACTCGCTCTTCGAGGCCGCGGGCATCGACCTGCCGAAGGTGGGTCTCGTCTTCGCGGCGCGGACGATCGTGATCTCACTGCTCGTCGGCGTGCTGATCACGCTCGTCGCGAGCCTGCGACCGGCACTACGTGCGACACGCATCCCGCCCATCGCGGCCGTACGCGAGGGCGCCACGCTGCCCGAGGGCCGCTGGGCGCGCTACCGGCCGTACGCGGCGTTGCTGCTCGCGGCGCTGGGGATCGCGATGCTCAGCTACGGGCTGTTCAGGAACGCGCTCGGCACGACACAGGTGCTGCTCTGGCTCGGGGCCGGAGCGCTGTTCGTCTTCTTCGGAGTCGCGCTCTTCGCGGCGAAGCTCGTCCAGCCGCTCGGCGAGGTCGTCAGCCCTGTCGCGACGGTCATGGTCGCGATCTTCTCGGTGCTCTTCTACCCCGTGCTGTTCGGGTTCTGGCTCGTCCGCTACGGAACGTTCGAGCAGCAGGTCCCGGCGCTCAAGCGGATCGGCGCGTTTGTCGGCGGCTCGCTGCTGGTCCTCTTCCTCGTCCCGTTCGTGCTCGTGATGTGGCTCTTCCAGGCGGTCGGTCTCTTCCGCCCCGAGTGGCCGATCGAACGGCCGAGCATCGTCCCCGACGAAGCAGCGCGAAAGCTCGCCCGTGAGAACGCACAGCGGAACCCTCAGCGCACGGCGTCGACCGCGTCTGCGCTGATGATCGGGCTCGCGCTCGTCACGCTCGTCGCGGTGCTCGCCCAGGGCCTGCGCGCGACATTCGCGGGCTGGGTCGACGACATCTTCGTCGCCGACTACGCGCTCACCGCGCAGAATAACTTCTCGCCGTTGCCGGTCAGCGTCGAGCACGCCGCGGAAAGGGTTCCGGGAATCACGTCGGCTGCAGGCATCCGGAGCGGCCAGGCTCGCGTTTTCGGAAAGACCGAGTTCGTCTCGGCCGTCGACCCCGACATCTCGAAGGCGGTCGAGGTCGACTGGGACGAGGGTTCACCTTCCGTACCGGCGCAGCTCGGCCCGAACGGCGCGTTCACCGACAACAAGTACGCGGACAAGCACCACCTCCGTGTGGGCTCGACGGTCCCGCTGCTGACGCCGGGCGGGAAGACGCTGCGGCTCGTGATCAAGGGGATCATCGACCCGCC
>DASYUZ010000214.1:0-20414 GCA_036000665.1 Gaiellaceae bacterium | reverse complement strand
TCGGCGGTCGAGTCCTCCGTGTACTCGAGGTCGAGGCGCGCCTCCCCGTCGACGATCCCGACCGACACCGCGGCGATCGATTCGGGCAGCGCCTTCGAGAGACCGAAGCGGTCGAGCGCGCGCGCTGCGGCGACGTATGCGCCCGAGATCGCCGCGCAGCGCGTGCCGCCGTCGGCCTGGAGCACGTCGCAGTCGAGCCAGACCGTGCGCTCTCCGAGCGTCTTGAAGTCGACGACGCTGCGCAGCGCTCGGCCGATAAGCCGCTGGATCTCGACCGTGCGCCCGCCCTGCCGGCCGCGCGTCGCCTCGCGCTGCGTCCGCTCGCCCGTCGATGCCGGCAGCAGCGCGTACTCCGCGGTCATCCAGCCGCGCCCGCTGTCCTTCAACCAGCGAGGGACTCCTTCCTCGATCGTCGCGGTGCACAGGACCTTGGTCAGCCCTTGCGAGTAGAGCACCGACCCGTGCGGCTGCTCCAGGTAGTCGACCTCGATCGAGAGCGGACGGAGCTGGTCGGGGCGGCGCCCCTCCCGCTTCACGCGGCCTGCTCCAACTCGGAGAGCTCGACGTGCTCGACCTCGGCGATCGGCAGCTGCAGGAAGCGCGCGCCCATCTCGCGGAAGGTCTCGGTCGACCCCGTGGTGAGAAAGCGGTACGTGCCTTCACGTGCTGGGTCGTTCTCGATTCCCTTGCGGGCGAGCGTCTCGGCGACCTCGCGCGCAGTCTCCTCTGCGGAGAAGACGAGCGTCACGTCACGCCCGAAGACGCGCTGCAGGATCGGGCGGATGATCGGGTAGTGGGTGCAGCCGAGGATCACTGTGTCGACACCGGCCGTCTTGAGCGGCGCCGCGTATTCGCGCACGGCCTCCCCGGTCTCCTCGCCGAACGGATCGTCGCCCTCGATCAGCGGCACGAGCCGCGGGCAAGCCAAAGGGACGAGCTCCACGCCTGCGTCGAGCGCGCCGACCAGTGCGGCGTAGCGTCCCGCTTCGACGGTCGCCTCGGTCGCCAACAGACCGATCCTGCGATTCCGCGTCGCCTGCACCGCGGTGTGCGCCTCCGGCGTGATCACGCCGACCACGGGAACGCCGAGCGCGCCCTGAAGATCGGCGAGCCCCGCCGAGGTGGCCGAGTTGCACGCGACGACGACCATCTTCACTCCCTGCGCTTCGAGGTAGGCGCCGATCTCGAGCGCGAAGCGGCGGATCTCGTCCAGGGGCCGGGGGCCGTAGGGCAGCCGCGCGCCGTCGCCGAGGTAGACGAAGTCCTCGTGCGGCATCGTCACGAGGCACTCGTGGAGGACGGTGAGGCCGCCCATCCCCGAGTCGAAGACACCCACCGCGCGCGGGTCCATGGCGGCGATTCTAGAAGGGGTTACTCTGGGCGGATGCGGCGGCTCATCCTGCTGGTCGCGCTGGTCACGGCGTTTGCAGCTCCCGCGCCCGCCTTCGCCGCGTTCACGAAGACCGACCAGGTGGTCACGATGGACGACGGGGTCGGCATCGCGACGACGATCTACCGTCCGACCGGGACGGGCCCGTTCCCCGCGATCGTGATGTTCCACGGACTGGGCGGGAACCGGCAGAGCCTCGACCCGATCGCCGCGCGCTTCGCCGATGCGGGTTACGTCGTCCTGACCTCGGACTTCCGCGGGCACGGCGAGTCGGGCGGTCTCTTCACCGGTCTCGGCCCGCGAGAGCTGACCGACATCGCGGTGCTTCGCGAGCGCTGGCTCCCGCAGCTCGCGCCGATCGACAACGCGAAGGTCGGCGCGTGGGGCATCTCGCTCGGCGGCGGCGCGGCGCTGCGCACGATCGGCGAGGGCGAGCCCTACGCGGCGCTCGAGGTCGTCGAGACCTGGCGCGACCTCTACCAGGCGCTCGTCCCGCAGAACCTGCCCAAGTCGGGTGCGCTCTTCGCATTCCTGGGAGCAGTCCCGCGCGAGCGTCAGGCGCCCGAGCTGCTCGAGGTGCAGCGAGCGATCTCGCGCGGCGACAACGGCTTTCTCAGAAGCTTCGCGCAGGCGCGCTCGTCGACGGCGCTCCTGGGACGCGGATACCCGCCGACGCTCTTCTTCCAGGGCCGGCGCGACTTCGCCTTCGGGCTGGAACAGGGCCTGTCGACGTACGCACAGCTCAGCGAGCCGAAGCACCTGTACATCGGGCCGTTCGGGCACGCGCCGTCGACGTTCCCCGGGCCGGACATCGACGCGGTCGTCCACCGCTCGATTCTCTGGTACGACCGCTTTCTGAAGGGAATCCCGAACGGCGTCGACAGCGCGCGGCCCGTCGAGCTCGCGCCGGATCCCTATACCGGCATGGATTTCCGCTTCCGCGGCGTGCCGGCGACCGTCAACCACGTCTATAGGCTCCTGGGCAAGGCGACGATCGGCGATGCGGGCAAGGTGGTCCGCCGCGTGCGCGTCACCCGGCTTATGGAGACGTTCGGCGCACCGACGGTGCAGGTGAAGGCGTCGTCGACGAGCGGCTGGTCGCACCTCGTCGCGGTCCTGGTCGCGCGCGCGCCGAACGGGTCCACGACGGTCGTTTCCGAAGGCGGCGTTCCGACGAGGCTCGGCGCGAAGCAGCGCACGGTGAACATCCGGCTGATCTCACAGGTCACGACGATCCCGAAGGGCTCGCGGCTCGAGCTGACGCTCGCCGGCACGTCGACCGCGCAGGACCCGGGCAACCTGCTCTATCTCGTTCCGGTGCCGGAGCGTGCGAAGATCACGCTCGGAACGGTGCAGCTCGCGATCCCCGCGCTGAAGAAGCCGGTCTCCCGGTGAAGCTGCTCGCGGCCGCCGCGGCGGCGGCGGTCCTCGCAGTCCCGCACGCGACGCCGGGCGTGAGCTCGTCCAGCGTCCTGATCGGCAGCACAGGTCCCTTGAGCGGCCCCGAGGTCGGGTACGCGGGCGTGCTCCTCGGCGCGCAGGCGTACTTCAAGTACGTCAACGACCACGGCGGCGTGCGCAGGCGCAAGATCGACTACCGCATCGTCGACGACGGCTACGACCCGTCGCGCACCGTCCAGGCGACGCGCAAGCTCATCCAGCAGGACAACGTCTTCGCGATGGTCAACATGATCGGGACAGAGCAGAACCTGGCCGTCCGCCCGTTCCTGAACGCGGCCAAGGTCCCGCAGCTCTTCGGCGGCACCGGCTCGCGCAGGATCGGGCTCGAGCACGCGAAGTACAAGTGGACGATGGGTTACCTGGCGAGCTTCTTCGCGGAAGGTCGCCTGTACGCACAGCACCTCGGCAAGACGAAGCGGGGCGCGAAGGTCGCCGTCCTCTACGAGGCGAGCGACTACGGCCGCGACCTGCTCGCCGGCTTCCGCGCGGGGCTCCGCGAACGGGCGAGCGTCGTGGCGACGCAGACCTACGAGGTCACGGACACGGACCTCACCTCGCAGGTGGTGCAGCTGAAGCGCTCGGGCGCGGGGGTGCTCATGGTCTTCGCGCTCCCGAAGCAGACGATCGGCAGCCTGCTCGCCGCGAGCCGGCTGGACTGGCGCCCGACGATGTACGTCAGCGCGGTTTCCGTCGACCCGGCGGTGATGCGGATCGTGCAGGCGACCGCCGGCAGGCAGGCGGGCGAGAACGCGATCACGCTGCACTGGATGAAGGACGCCTCGAACCCCGCCAACGCCAAGGACCCCGCGATCCGCCTCTACCGCTCGATCATGCGCAAGTACCTTCCGGGCCGGAACCCGGACGAGGTCGTCCACCTCTACGGGATGGCGGTCGCGTACTCGTTCGTCCAGGCGCTGAAGGCCGCGGGCCAGAACCCGACGCGCGAGAGCCTGCTTCGGGCGGCGACGCACCTGAACCACCAGGTCCCGTTCATGGTCAAGGGGATCAAGGTGCAGACGTCGCCGAACGACTATTTCCCGGTCTCGAAGGTGCGTTTCCTACGCTACCGGCACGGCTACTGGCGCCAGTTCGGCGGGCTCGTCTCGACCTCGGAATAATCGGGGCAACTCGAAGCTGGTTCGGACGTCTTATGGGGAGCCGCAGTCATTCCGAGGGGGTCAAGAGAAAGGGAGTGCTGATGACGAAGAGAGTTCGCCTGCTTCTGCTCGGCCTGGCCGCGACGGCGTCGCTGGCGTTCGCGGGCAGCGCGCTCGCCGCCTTCACGCCGAAGCTCGTCGTGTCGCACACACCGCCGACGCCGGACACGAGCGGCACCGCGCAGATTCGCGTCACCGTTCCGCGTGACGACGACGCGCTCTTCCGCGTGGTGATCTATGCGCCCGCCGGGTACCGGGCAACGCTGGGCCAGGCCGCCGGAGCGACGATCGGGAGCGTGTCCGCGCAGGTGCAGGTCCAGGAGCCGATCGCCGGCGCCGTCCTGCCGATCACCGGCAACATCGTCGTGACCGACGCAGCGAGCGTGGCTACGCAGTCGCTGCAGTGCACGCAGACGGCAACCCACAGCGCGTACTGGGTGCTCGTGCTATCGGCGGCAGGGCAGGAACTGCGAGTTCCGATGTTCGTCGACCTGGCGGTGGGTGCCGAAGCGACGTTCAGCGCGGTGAAGCTGACCGCGTGCTTGCCGTCGCCGCACATCCCGGCGTCTGTCGGCGGCGCCGCGTTCGGCGCCAAGCTGCTCGAGGCGGACCTGCGCGTGCAGTCGGTCTTCACGTCGCCCGCGACGGGCACGCACACGTGGCGCGCCGTCGCCACGCCGTGGTCCCCGCCGGCGACGCCGAATGTCGGCGGCACGGTCGAGGCCCGCGCTCAGATCTCGCTTCCGGGCCGGCTGACGCTCACGGCCACATCGCGGAAGAAGGTGTTGACGGTTCGCGGGTCGCTGACCGAGGCCGGTGACGGCATCGCCGGGCAGCGCGTCAACGTTCGCATCGGGTCGAAGACCCTTCGCGCGACGACGTCGAGCTCGGGCGCGTTCCGAGTCTCGTTGAAGTTCAAGAAGGCCACTCGCGTCCGCGTCACCGCGACGGCAGCCGTGCCGGAGCGCACCCCGGCCGCGCAATGCTCGGCGGCGTCGCCGCTGCCGGTTCGCTGCGCGACCGAGACGCTCTGGAGCTTCACGGCCACACGAACGCTGGTCGCACGGGTTCGCTAGGCCTGCGGGCGGGGCTCCCGACCCGGGGGGCCCCGCACGCCTTTACGATCGGAGCATGAACGCTCCCGTCCGCGTCGGCACCTGCTCCTGGGCCGACGAGTCGCTGTCGAAGTACTGGTACCCGCCCGGGCTGAAGGCGGCCGAGCGGCTGCCGTACTACGCGGAGCACTTCGACGCGGTCGAGGTCGACTCCACCTACTACCGGCTTCCGGTCGAGGAGATGGTGCAGCGCTGGGCCGAGCGCACACCTGACGAGTTCGTCATGCACGTCAAGGCATTCGGCGTGATGACCCGGCACCCGGTGAAGGTCGATCAGCTGCCGACCGACCTGCGCGACGAGGCGCCACTCGACGAGAAGGGCCGCGTCGACCGGCCGCCGCGCGAGTTTCGCGCGGAGATCTTCGGGCGCTTCTACGAAGCGCTCGAGCCGCTGCGTGCGGCCGGGAAGCTCGGTGGGATCCTCTTCCAGCTGCCGCCCTACGTCGTGTATCGCGACCGCTCGCTCGAGTACATCCAGTGGGCGAAGGATCAGCTCCGGGGGGACGAGATGATGGTCGAGTTCCGGCACGCGAGCTGGTACGACGATGAGAACCGCGCCGAGACGCTCAGCTTCCTCGAGCGGATCGGCGCGACGCACGTGATCGTCGACGCGCCGCGGATCGAAGGCGCGCGCAACGTAATCCCGACCATGCTCGCGCTCACGTCGCCGACGCTGTACGTGCGTTTCCACGGGCGCAACGCCGAGACGTGGAACAAGCGCGGCGGCGGCGCCCAGGATCGCTTCGACTACCTGTACCCGAAGGAGGAGCTGCGCGAGTGGGTCGAGCCGCTGCGCGAGCTCTCCGGCGAAGCCGATCAGGCCTTCGCGCTGATGAACACCAACAAGTGGAACGAAGGGCCCGACGGGCGGATCATTCCGCAGGGTGCATACAACGCGCAGACGCTGCGCGAGGTGCTGGACGAGGAGGGAGTGCCCGTCACGTGGCCCGCTAAGGTGGGAACGTGAGGGTCTTGTCGATCGTCCACGGCTCCGAGGCGCGGACGGAGCTCTTCGCACCCGTCGTCCAAGAGCGCGGGCACGAGCTGTACGAGTGGAGCCTCGCCTGGGACTCGCCGCCCCCGCGCCCGATCGACGACTTCGGCGCCGTGCTGATCTTCGGCGGCGCGATGCACGCCGACCAGGACGAGCAGCACCCGTGGCTGCGCAACGAGACGATGCTCCTGCAGGAACTGCTCGACCGCCACGTCCCCATGCTCGGCGTCTGCCTCGGGGCGCAGCTGCTGGCGCGCGCGGCTCATGCGCCGGTGTGGGCCCTGGACGAGCCCGAGATCGGCTGGTACGAGGTCGAGCTGACCCCGCAGGCTGCCGAGGATCCGGTGCTCGGCGGGCTCCCGGAGCGCTTCGACGCCTTCGAGTGGCACTACTACACCTACGACATGCCCGCGGGCGCGGTCGAGCTCGCGCGCAGCGTCTCCTGCACGCAGGCTTTCCGGCTCGGCGAGTACGTCTGGGGCGTGCAGTTCCATCCCGAGGTGACGGAGGAGCAGGTGCACGGCTGGCTCGCGCGCGAAGAGCTCCCGGCCGGATTCGACCGTGCGGCGATTGAAGCGGAGACGGCCGAGAAGATCGCGCGCTGGAACGAGCTCGGGCGCACGCTCTGCGGCGCGTTCGTCGAGACGGCCGCGCGCGTCGCGGCGCCGGTCTAGGCGTTAAGGCCGCTTCCCTGTCGTGCTCGGGAGCGCGACAACATCGACCCCCTCGGCACGCGCAGCCGCAGCGAGCGGACCGTCGGATGTCACGATTTGGTCGTCGTCGGCGACGGCGTGTGCGAGCAGAAAGCAGTCGGCGAGTGAGACCGGCTGCGTTCTCCCGTCGTAGTGCGTCGCGCGCAACGCTCCAGCGAACCATGCGTGCCGGCGACCGGACGCCACGATCGAGAGAACGCCGGCCAGCTCGAGCGGCTCGATGGCGTGTCTGATGTCTGCCACCGAGAATCCGTACCGCCGTTGGAGTACATCGACGACTTCCGCCAAATTCACGAGCGGCATCTGCACGTCGCCGGTGCGTAAGAGCGCCTCGACCTCTCCGGCGGCGGGCTCGCCCGCAATCAGCGCGATCAGCGCGTAGGCATCTATGAACCCCATCGCCGGGCTTCGGCGATTGCTTCGTCCTCGCGGGCCTGCCGTCGCAGCTCGTCCGTCGAGATCCCTCGGTCCTTCCACAGGCCCATCGCCGCCGCGATCGGATCGTCGGGGAAGGGCCGAACAACGGCGTGATCGCCGAGATCTTCGATGTAGACCGCTTTCGTGCCCCAGCGACGGCGGATGTCTGCAGGTAGCGAGACCTGTCCTCCTGCCGTGATCTTGAGCTTAGTCATGCGTCCCACCATATCACAATACGATGGCAGAGTTATATTGTCAAGTCTGGACATGCCTTGAAGCGGCAGTGGCGTAGTCGAGTTCGACGCCCTCGATCCGCATCGCGTGGCCGATCGCAGCGAGGATCTCCGTGGGCGGCGGAAGCTCGTCTGGGCTCGAGCCCTGCGCCGTCGCGGCGCGAATCTCCTGGCGGTCGGCGCCCGTCAGACGCTCGACGAGCACGGGGTTCGCGGCGAGGGCGACGACCTCGCCGGACGGCCGCGGGCCGTGGTGCTCGGGGACCGACACGTACTCATCGAGGTCGCGGCCGCGCTCATACAGGACGTAGTGGGCCACCGCGCCCTCTTCGACGCCGATCGCGAGCACGACGGAGCCGAGCGAGTGCGAGATCTCGCGCGCGAGCCGGCGCAGCTGCTCCGGCTCGCGGTCGCCGAGCTCGTCGTAGACGGCGATCCACCCGTTGCGGGGCGGCGTGACGATGGTTCCTTCGGAGCGGCCGCGTAGCAGCGGGACGTAGCGTCGGACGACCTTCTCGACCTCGGGCAGGTCGTCGGACTGAACGTGCACCGACCCGAAAGACGGGCCGCGCGGCGCACGGGGCCGATCGAGTCCCGCGACGACCGCAAGCTCGGCGGCGACCGCGGGGCGCTCGCCGCGCGCGTCGAGCCACGTCGCGACGTGCGGGGGGAGCTCGAGGCCGAGCAGGTCGCGAATGCGGATCGCCCACGGCAGATATGCGATGTCCGCGAGCGTGTACGGCGCGTTTGCATCGACGGGCAGCTGCGCGAGCCGCTCGGCGAGCTCGTTCGGATCGCCGCGGCGGGATGCGTAGTAATCGCCGCCGAGCAGATCGTCGAAGCGGTGCACGAGCAGGCGCACGTCCGCGCGGTCGGCCGGGTCGGCAGGGAGCAGCGCGGGCTCCGGGTACCGCTCCTCAAGGAACTCCATGACGACGACGGACTCCGGCAGCGGCCTCCCGTCCTCCTCGAGCACGGGCACCTTGCCGAGCGGGTTCTTCTCGTACAGCCATGCGGGACGGTCGTCGAGGTCGATCTCGACGGTTTCGTACTCGACGTCCTTCTCCCCGAGCACGATGCGCACGCGCCCGGCGAACGGGCACCGGTCTGCGTTGTAGAGCGTCAGCACGCCGGGAGCGTAGTCACCCGGGTGGGGCCGCCCGCGAGCCGGTCAACAGGTAGTGCGCGGCGAGGTTCTCGAAGGGCGCGAAGCGCTCGCCGAATGCGCGCGTCTCGGCGACCGTCGGCCGGGTGCCGTTGAAGTAGAAGAGACCGACCGCCTTGACGAGGCCGAGGTCCCCTGCCGGCCACGCCCGCGGCCGGCCGAGGTGGCGCGCGAGGAACCAGTCCGCCGTCCACTCCCCGAGCCCGCGCACGGCGACGAGGCGCGCCTTCACCTCTTCGTCCGGAAGGGCACGTAGCTCGTCCCAGGGCAGCTCCTCACGCGCGAGGCCGATCACGTACTCGGCCTTGCGGCGCGAGAACCCCAGCGCGACGAGCGCGTCCTCGCGTGCGCGGGCAATCCGCTCGGGCCGCGGGAACTCCCACGCGCTCCCGACCTGCCGGCCGAACGCCTGGATCAGGCGGTTCCGGATCGCGAACGCCGCGCGGAGCGAGACCTGCTGCGCCGTGATCGACGTGACGAGCGTCTCGAACGGCTCCGGATTGAGCGGCGGCCGGAAGCCGCGGAGCGCAGGCACGAGCCGCGCGAGCACGGGATCGCCCGCCGCGAACTCCTCGAACGCCGCGAGGTCGAAGCTCGCTCCCAGGAAGACGCGAACCTCAGCTTCGATCGCTGCTTCGAGCGGCTCCACTTCGACGCCGCCGGGCGCCGCCTCGATCCGCACCTCGCGCCCGTCGACGACCCGGTGCACGCCGCCTTCGTACCAGAGGTTCGCGAGATCAGGCCCGAACGTCCGGTAGCGCTCGGTCGAGAGCGCGAAGTCGTACGGCTCGGGGAGGCGGAGGAGCGCCACGGCCTGACGCTAGCGGTCATGGACCGAGCTGATCTGCCGGCGAAACTCGAGCTTTGAGGGGTCGCGGCGGCCCGCTGGGGGCCGCCGCTGCGCTGCTGTAGGGGCTAGTTGCCGGAGTCCGCGAGCTCCTGGGCGAGCTCCTCGACGCTCTCGATCTCCCCGTCGGAGACCTGCGAGGTGCCCGTCGCCTGATTCTCGCCCGCCTTGCCGATGCGGCTTTCGAGCTTCTCGATCGCCGCGTGCAGCTTCGTCCCGAGCGCGGTGAGGCGCTCGAGCCGCTGCCGCAACTTGTCGCACTTCTCCGCGGTGCCGGACGCGGTTGTGCCACACCGCTCCTCGGCTACCCGCGAGAGCTTCTCCTGCAGCTTCTGCACGCGTTGCTCAGCCTGCTTCAGCGCGGCGAGGAGCCGCTTCGCCGCCTTCGCACATTGCTGCTTGTGCGCCTTGCCGGGCTTGTCGGAGGAGTCCTTCGCCTTCGAGCACGACTTGCGCGCCTGCTCGACGGCCTTGCGGAGCTTCTCCTTGCCGGCCTTGGCCTGCTCGCCGCGCTGGGCCTGCTGCGCGCCCGAGCCGGAGCCGTCCTCGGCGAACGCCGTGGGGACTGCGACGGCGAGCGCCAGGGCGATCGCGGCGAGGAGGGGAAAGAATCGCTTGATCACGGTGAGGTGCCTCCTTGAGGGGTCAGATGCTTCAAGTCCCACCGTGAGTCGGAGGCGTAAGCCGGACGCTTGTCGCGCGTATGGATTCGGTAAGCGGGCGTCCCTCGGTCGAGGGAATTCGCCCGAGGGGGCGGCAGCGGGCGGCCGCCGCCCCCTTCGGAGATCAGTTGCCGCAGGGCGCGACGTTGCGCCAGTTGAGCACGGTGTCAACGACTGTCTGTGTCCCGCTCGAGCCGAACGAGAGCGTCAGCTCGCGGTTCGCGATCTCGTCGCAGGCCGCGCCCTTCTCGACGTGCTCCCAGTCGCCGAGCGTGTACTTGTACTCGAGCTGCGTCGCCTCGGTGCCGCTGAACGCGATCCGCCAGTGGGTCGCGTCGACCCGCGTGAGCACGACGCCGCCCGGGTTCCACTGCGGGAGTCCGCCGTCGAGCCGGTCGAGCGTGCCCGCGACGTACACCGAGCGCCGGGTGGAATCGGTGCTCGCCGGGACGGTCACGTTGACGACGAAGCTCACCTTGCGCAGCTCCGCCCTGGCGGACACCTCGCTCGAGTTGCCCGAGCGGTTGAACGACGTGTCCACGGAGCGGACGACGTACGAGTACGTCTGCCCCTCGACGACATCGGTGTCGGTGTACGAGGTTCCCGTCACGCGCGCGCCGAAGGAGCCGCCGCGAAGGACTTCGTAGCCGTACAGGCTGGGATCGCCCGAGACCGCGTTCCAGGCGAGCTCGATCCCCGCGGGGGAGGCGGAGACGACGTGCAGCCCGCTCGGCACGGCGGGCCGCGTCGTGTCCGAGCTCGGGTTGACGGTGAGACTCCCTGCCTGCGCCGGGCCGTAGCCGTTGCCGATCCCGTCCAGATCGGCGTAGACCCAGTCGAGACCGTCCGTCGTCGAGTAGCGGTAGGCGTAGTCGAAGACGCCGGTTCGGTCGGGCAGCGTTCGCGCGACGAACTCGTCGTTGTTGCCCGCATCGACGTTGAAGACGGCCTCGGCCCACGTCCACTCCGAGTTGCCGGCCGGGTTCGAGCCGTCCGGGCCGAACCCGAGCTCCGCGCGCAGCGACTCCGTCGGACCCGGTTTGTTCGTGACGCCGTCGACCCAGACCTGCCCGTAGACGTTGTCCGTCCGGTTGACGGCGCTGATCGTGTGATTCAGCGTCGGCGGCCACTGCAGGTTCGCCCAGCCGATCGTCAGCCGCGGCAGCGCAGACACCTCGTTCGAGTCGCCGCTCTCGTTGCCGGGGCCGTCGACCGCGCGGACGACGTAGTAGAACGTGCGGGCGTTCCGCAGGGCGGTGTCGGTGAAGCTCGTCCCCGTCACGGGCGAGCCGTTCGCCTTCACGTAGCCGCCGCCTGAGACGGGGCTGCGGTAGACGTTGTAGGACGCCGCGCCGGAGACCGTGTTCCACGAGAGGCCGACGGTCCCGTTGCCCTCGCCCGTGACCTTGAGGCCCGTCGGCGCGCCGGGCGGCTCGAGGTCGATCGAGCCGGTGAGCAGCACCGCGCCGCTCCGCGGAGCCACGGTCACGACGAGCGTCCCTCCGGACACCGTCGCGCCCCCGCTGCCGCCAAGGCGGGACGAGAAGGCGGTCTCTTCGGGGACGTAGCCCGCGACGGGAATCTGCAGCGTGTGCGACGAGTTGCTGCGATTGACCGCCACGATCGCCGCCTGGTTCGACGTCTTGCGCCCGTAGGCCAGCGTGCCTGACGCGTCGTCGGCGAACAGGACGCGCAGGTCGCCGCGCGCGAGCGAAGCGTTTGCACGCCGCAGCGACGCGAGGGTCGTGTAGTACTGGAGCAGCGCCTGGTCGGGGTTCCCGCCGAGGTCCGCCCACGGGTATGGACGCCGGTCGTCGGGATCGTCGTCGCCGGTCAGTCCGACCTCGTCGCCGTAGTAGACCGTCGGCGCGCCGGGCATCGTGAACTGGATCAGCGAGGCGAGCCGGACGCGCTGCTTTCCGACTGCGAGGTTCGCCGGGCTCTCCCGCTCGGCGCGCGTCTCCGCACCCGGAGTCAACGCCCAGAGCAGCCGCTCGGTGTCGTGGCTGTCGAGCAGGTTCATCAACGACGCGTACGCCGCGGGCGCGTAGTCCTCGCGGATCGACTCGATCCGCGCGGCGAACTCCGACGGGGCGATCACGCGGCCGCTGTCGGCGAAGCCCTTCGAATCGAACGAGCCCGGACTGAGCAGCCCGATCACCGCATCACGGAGCCGGTAGTTCATCGTCGTGTCCAGGCGGTCGCCGCGCAGGATCCGCAGCAGCGTCGTGTCCTTCTGCCAGGTCTCGCTGATCGCTAGGGAGTCGGGGAACGCCTGCTTGACGGTCGAGCGGAAGGCCTCCCAGTAGCCGGCGGGGAAGGACGGGTCGCCCGAGACGTCGAACCGCCAGCCGCCGGCGCCGCGCTGGAGCCAGAGCCCGGCGATGCTGTCTTGCGCCTCCACGAACGTGTTCCGCACCGCGGAATTCGTCTTGCGGAGCACCGGGATGCTCCCGAACCCGAACCAGCCCTCGTAGTCGCCGTCCCCGCACGGCACGTCCGCGGA
The DNA here is from genome assembly GCA_036000665.1 of Gaiellaceae bacterium. Taxonomy (GTDB): domain Bacteria; phylum Actinomycetota; class Thermoleophilia; order Gaiellales; family Gaiellaceae; genus JACCTU01. The sequence continues at coordinate 7,754 of DASYUZ010000214.1, read as the reverse complement.
CGTGAAGGCGAACCAGTCACGAAACGGCGAGGCGAGCGACTCGCACGCGCCGACGTCCGCGTAGTGGCGGTAGCGATCGAAGCGCGGACTGTCCGAGGACATGTGGTTGAAGACGCCGTCGAGGACGAGGCGGATGCCGCGCCTCTCGGACTCTTGGCGGAGCTTCTGAAACTGGTCGAGCGTCCCGAAGTAGGGGTCGATCCGCGTGTAGTCCTGCGTGTCGTAGCCGTGGTTCGATGCCCCGTCGAAGATCGGGTTGAAGTAGATCGCGGTCACGCCCAGCTGCTTCAGGTAGTCGAGCTTGTCGGTGACGCCCTTCAGGTCGCCGCCGAAGTAGTCGCGGCCGCGCGGGCCCTCGCGCGCAGCGCTCGGCTGCGCGAAGCGTTGCGGGCACTCGCCCGCCGCGTAGTTCCGGCAGTACCCCTCGGGAAGCTCGTTCCATAGCATCTGGACGGCCTGGTCCCACTCGGGCTTCGCGTTCGGGTCGCTCGGGTCGCCGTTCGGGTACGCGTAGCGCGGGTCCTTCGAGAGCCGCCTCTTGTCGGCTGCGCCCGGGACCGCGTCGTTACCAGGGTTCCCGTTGCGGAAGCGGTCGGGGAAGATCTGGTAGATCAACGCCGTGTGCGACCAGGCGGGCGTCGTGAAGCCCGGTTCGTACACAGTCAGCGCGTAGGAGTTGTCGACTGGATCGTCCGAGGTCGCCCCGAGGCCGCCGTCAAGCGCCGGCGTGTTGTCCGCGTAGTAGTCGGTGTCGGTCCCGTCGCTGACGACGAAGCGGTACCAGAGGTTGTTCGCCGCTCCGTTCGGCAGCGTGAGCTGCCAATAGTCGCAGCTCTCTGACGCGAGGCTCGCCGAGTAGCAGGAGACATCCCGCGCGACGAGCTCCATCGGCCTGATGCTCTGCGCGTTCGCGTTGACGTCGAACAGGCGTGCCTTTACGGACGTGACGTCGTTGTGGAAGGTGCGGAAGCGAAGCTTGACCGGCGTCCCCGCCGGCACGGCACCGCCGGGCGTGCGATAAAGGGTCAAGCGCGAGTCGTGCCGGAGGCCGTCCCACTCGACGTTGCCGTCCTGCGCGTGCCCGGCCAGGATCGTGAGCACGTGCGACGCGGCCTCGTAGCGGAAGGTCACCTTCGCGCCCGCAGTCGGAACGATGAACGGGATGTTCGGCCCGTTCTGGACACCGCCCTGGCCGTAGTTCACATCCCAGCTCTCGTTGAGCGCGACCTTGGCTTCGTAGGACCCCCGCGCCAACGCGGTCGTCTCGAACGAGTACACGCCGTCCCCGTCAAGGTCTTGGAGCCACGAGCGCAGACACCCCGGATCCCAGTCGCCCGAGCAGCCCAGCTCGGACTGGAAGCTGCCCGGCGCAACGGCGATCGTCGAGGTGCGGTTGTCGGTGATCCAGTGACTCTTGTGGTCGTAATAGAACTTGACCGCCCCCGCGCTCGCCGTCACTAGGCCGATGTTCGCTCCGTCGCGAATGCCGCCACGGCCGTAGTTTTCGCCCCACGAGTCGTTCAGCGGCGCCTTGTACTCCCAGTTGCCGGCGGGAACCGTGAACGTGCCCTGCCAGACGTCGTCGTTCCCGTCATTTGCGAGGTGCGTGGCAGTGCAGCCCGGCTGCCAGTCGCCCGGACAGCCGAGCTCGCTCTGGAGCGAGCCCGCGATCGTCACGGAAGTCGGCGCGGGCGTGTGCGACGCGGCCGCGGACTGCACCAGGACGAGCGCGATCAGCGGGACGAGGCGGCGTACGCTCATGGTCTTCCTTTCAGAGTGATGACAGGCGAGACGGCAACGGCGCCGTCGAGTGCTCGGGCGACCGCGACGAGGTCGCCGTCGGTAGATCGCTCGAGAAATGCGCGGTACGGAGGAGAATCGTCCACGGCAATGCGCTGCCAGGGACGACCGGGCCGTCGAAGCGCGAACGCCACGCTGGTGGGACCGCCGCGGCCGACGGTCGCGGTCAGCCGGACGAGCCCACTGATGTTGTCGGTCGCCGCATTGATGGAGACGGTCGGCCGCCGAATCGGCAGCGGGTGCTCCGCGCGGAGCACGAGCGTCGAGACTGCCGGAACACGCACCGTCAGCGACCCGAGCATGGAGCTGCGGCCGCGCCCGCCGATACCGAGGAGCCGGGCCCACGTGGAGTCCGGCGTCGACACATGCAACGTCACCTTTGCCGAACGGGGCCTGGAGTTGAACACCGTGACGTACTCGCGCCGTCCGTTCATGTCGATCCGGCTGAGGGCGAGCACGCGACGTGAGGCGAATCGCACATGCGTGGCGCCTGCCGCGAAGACCGGATACCGGTCGCGCAGCGCCGCGAGCGCGCGTAACCGGTTCGCGATCGGGTGGTTCGTGATCTCGAGCGACGAGCGTGTGCCGATCGGACCGCCCCCGACGCGCGGATCCGTCTGCCACTCGCGCACCTGCGTCGGGAAGAGATCTTGACGCGCAGCCTTGTCGCCACCGCTGCCGAGAATCCCGACCTCGTCGCCGTAGTAGACGACCGGCGCGCCGCGCAGGAGGTAGAGCAAGTCGTAACCGAGCAGGACGCGCTTGAGGAGACCGCCTGCGTCAGGACCGACGGCGAGGATATTCAGCGCGGCTCGGCCGATGTCGTGGTTGCCGAGGAACGTGGGCGGCGTGTGCACCACGCCGGTGTTCAGCGCAAAGTAGTCGTCGTCCGCGAGCCGGCTCGCGATCGCGGCGCCGTTCCCGCGCCCGGCGGCGAAGCGCACGAGGGGATCCTGCAGCGGGAAGTCGAGCGCGTTCGGCAAGCCTCGGTCGCGCACGAAGGTCGAGAGCTGGACCGCGTCCCGCACGAACGCCTCGCCGAAGATCTCGAAGTCGGCCACGCCTGCCTCGCGGGCGGCGGCGAGCATGCGCGGGACCCAGAATGGGAAGAAGCCAGCGTCGACGTGACGCGCCGTGTCGACACGAAACCCGTCGACCCGGTAGCGGCGGATCCAGTCCGCGTAGATCTCCACGAGCCCCGTGCGAACCGCGGGCAGCTCTGTCGCGAGATCGTCGAGGCCGAAGAAGTCGCCGAGCTCGGCGCACGTCTGGTCGCAGGAGCTCGGCATGTTGCCGCGGTTGTGGTAATCGGCCGGGTCGTTCAGCCACGACGGCCGCTTCAGATCGCGCTCCGCGGCGGGCACGGTCGCCGTGTGCGGCGGAGCGGGCGGTGCCACGAACGCCGTGCTCGAGAGCTGGATCACGTCCGCGGTGTGGTTCGGAACGACGTCGAGGATCACCTTCATCCCGTTCCTGTGCGCGCAATCGACGAACGCCGCGAAGTCCGCGTCGGTCCCGAGGTGCGGGTCGACGTGCGTGAAATCGACGCCCCAGTACCCGTGGTACGCCGCACTGTTGCCTTGCACGCTCTTCTGACCGAAAGGCGGCGTGACCCAGATGGCCGTGAACCCGAGCTGCTTGATTCGCTCGCACCCTGCCGCGAGGCCGCGGAAGTCGCCGCCGTGAAACCAGCCCGGGTCGGTCGGGTCGTAGCCGGTGACCTCGCGGGCGCCCGTGCGACCGCCGCGATCGTTCGATGGATCCCCGTTCGCGTAACGGTCCGTCATCACGAAGTAGATCCGCTGCGACGCGATCGACGTGCGAACCGGCGGCTTCGACAGCTCGGCGAGCTCGTCGCCCGTCGGCGGACCGTCCGGGCGGGGTGCGCCGAACGCGGCAGCGGCCAGCGCAAGCGCCACCCCGAGCGCCGGCAGCGCGGCGCGAACCGCCCTCCGCACCTAACCGCGCCCGTTGATGGCGTCTGCAGTCTCGAGGTCGAAGAAGTGGAGACGGGAGGTGTCGACCGCGAGCGTTATCTCCTCACCCTCGCGCGCGGCTGACTCGGGGTCGAGCGACGCACAGATGCTCGTCTCGCCTTCCGCGGCGCCGACGTTGATCTCGGCGACCGCGGCCTGCTCTTCAGCTTCGTACACCGCGCCCTCGAGCACCGCCTCGTGCTCGACGGCCTTGCCGGGCATCGTCACGTACGCGACCACCTCGGAGCCGAGCGCCTCGGTGAGCTGCACGCGGCCCTTGATGCGCCCTCCTACCGGCGCGAGTGGCAGCGCAGCGTCCTCGAGGTTGTGCGGCCGGATTCCGAGCCCGACGGTGCGTCCGACGTACTGACGCAGCGTCGCGCGAGCCGAAACGACGCCTGCGGGGATCTCGAGCTCGTGGCTGCCGAACGATGCGGCGAGCCCGCCGTTCCGCGCTTCGATCGTCGCTTCGATCAGGTTCATCGGCGGCGAGCCGATGAAGCTCGCGACGAACAGGTTCGTCGGCGAGTCGTAGAGCCGCTGCGGCTCGTCCACCTGCTGCAGCTCGCCCTTGCGCATGACCGCGACGCGGTCGCCCATCGTCATCGCTTCGACCTGGTCGTGGGTGACGTAGATCGTCGTCGTCTGCACCTCGCGCTGGATGCGCGAGATCTCCGCACGCATCTGCACGCGCAGCTTCGCGTCCAGGTTCGAGAGCGGCTCGTCCATCAGGAACGCCTTCGGCTCGCGCACGATCGCGCGCCCCATGGCCACGCGCTGCCGCTGTCCGCCGGACAGGTTCGCAGGCTTGCGGTTGAGGAAGTCGGTGAGCCCGAGGATCCCGGCGATCTCCTCGACGCGCCGGCGGCGCTCGCTCTTCGGGATCTTCCGCATCTTGAGACCGAACGCGATGTTCTCCGCCACCGTCATCTGCGGGTAGAGCGCGTAGTTCTGGAACACCATCGCGATGTCGCGCTCCTGCGGGTCGAGGTAGTTGACGACGCGATCGCCGATGCGGATCTCGCCGTCCGTGATCTCCTCGAGCCCGGCGACCATGCGCAGCGCGGTCGTCTTGCCGCAGCCCGACGGGCCGACCAGGACGACGAACTCGCCGTCGCTTGCCGCCAGCGTCAGGTCGATGACGGCGCGGGTGCCGTCCTGATAGGTCTTGCCGACGCCGTCGAAGCTCACGGCTGCCACGGGTCCTCCTCTCCGTCGAAGTCCAGGATCGCGCCGGTGAGCGGCGCCAGCTTTGTCCCCTCGTAGGTCTGCTCGCGGTCGCCGAGGTTGAGCGCGACGGTGACACGGCCGCCGACGCGGTAGACGAGTAAGTCCGGCTCGACCGCGAGCGCCTCGCGCCGCTGAGACCAGAGCTCCGGCGCGCGTCGCCGCAGCCGGATCAGGCCGCGGTAGAAGTCGAGCAGCTCGTCGTTCACGTCGTCCCACGCCATCGGGAGCCGCGCCTCGCGGTCGGACGTCTCGCGCACGTCGCGCGCCTGCGACATCCCGATCTCGGTTCCGTAGTAGACGACCGGCGGCCCCTCGAGCGTGAACTGGCAGAGCGCGGCGAGCCGCAGCCGGCGCTCGTCGTTCCCGGCGACCCATAGAAAGCGGTTCATGTCGTGGTTGTCGAGGAACGACGGGCGGATGAACTCCGGCGAGAAGTAGCGCGAGTGCGCCTCGAGAAAGCGCCAGAAGCGCACGCCGTCCCACGTGCCTTGCGCGAACGTCTTGCGGAACGCCTCCAGCAGCGTGAAGTCGAGGCAGCCGTCGAGCAGCCCCTCGAACTCGCGCTCGCGCGCCGGAGTCTCGACGGCCTCGCCGAACGTCCACGAGTCCGCGCGTGCCTCGCGGGTCGCGCGGCGGAAGTACGCCCAGAACGCCTGCGCCGGACCCGTGGCGTGGTCGATCCGGTAGCCATCGACACCCAGCTCGAGCCAGTGCGCAGCCGCCTCCAGCACGTGCTTGCGCGCCCCCTCGTCGAGCAGGTTGAGCTTCGGCATCGTGCGCGCGGTGAAGAACTGGTCGTAGCGGTCGGGCCAGCGCTCGAAGCGGTACCAGTTGCGGTACTCGCTGTCGCGGTTCGTCCTCGCGTCGACGAACGTCGGGTGCTGGCTCGACCAGTGGTTCGGCACGAAGTCGAGCAGCACGCGAATCCCGCGCGCATGTGCGCCGTCGAGTAGCGCGCGAAGATCCTGCGTCGAGCCGAGCCGCGGCTCAACGCCGAAGAGATCGGTCGCGTCGTAGCCGTGGTAGGTCGGGCTGGGGAAGATCGGACTCAGCCACAGCACGTTGATCCCGAGGTCGGCGAGATAGTCCAGTCGGCGGATCACGCCGGCGAGCGTGCCGCCCATGAACGGGGGTTCGCTCCACTCACGGCCGGGACCCGGGTCGAAGCGGTCGACGAAGACGTGGTAGACGACGGCCTCGGACGCCCATGCAGGCGGCGCGTCGTCGTCGACGCTATACGCGTATTCCGTGTCGCCGATCGCGTAGCGGACGACCGTTCCTGCCGGACGACCGGACACCCTCGCGCGAAAGCGACGCACGTAGCCCCAGACGAGCACGTCCCAGTCGACGTCGCCCGGCTCGAGCGGCATGCGCTCGCCGTCGACCGTCAGCGCTGGGTCCTCTGCCGCGGGTCCGACGGTGAGCTCGAGCAGCACCGGCTCGCCCGGTCGAGGATCGCGCGGAGTACGCGCATGTGCGATGCCCGAACGCGCGGCACGCACGAACGCGACCCGCTGCGCCTCGGACGCAAGCGGCCCGAAGACGAAGTCCGGCTGCTCCACGCGCTCCTCGATGACGGCCATCAGCCCTTCACCGCGCCGCGCGCAAGCCCGGCGACGAGATAGCGCTGCATCAGCATGAAGACCGCCATCAGCGGCACGGAGCCGAGCACTGCCGCCGCTGCAAATTGCGTCCAGTGCTGGTTGAACTGGTTGAAGATGAACACGTTGAGGCCGATCGGAAGCGTCCAGTTGCCGCTGGCCGTGAGGATCACGCTCGTGAGCAGATACTCGCTGTAGGTCCCGATAAAGAGGAACAGGAAAATGACGGCAACAATCGGCCTCACGAGCGGGAAGAGCACGTACCACATCGTCTTCAGCCGGGAAGCGCCGTCGACGAATGCCGCCTCCTCGAGCTCCCGCGGCATGTTGTCGAGGTAGCCCTTGAAGAGCCAGGCGTAGAACGCGACAGCACCGCCCGCGAGGACGAGGATCAAGCCGAGGCGTGTGTCGAGCCCGACCTTGCCGTCCGTCCAATTCCCGATCCTGAACAGCGTGTAGAAGTAAGCGGGGATGCCGATTCCGACCGGGAACATCTGCACGAGCAGCATCCCCATCAGGCCGTAGCGTCGCCCCCAGAAGCGGAGCCGCGAAAATGCATACGCCGCGAGAGCACACGCGATCGTCGAGACGCCTGCGACGGCGGTGCAGACGATCACGCTGTTCTTCACCCAGTCGATGAAGTCCGAGTTGTGCAGGACCGCGCTGTAGTTCTCGAGCGTGAGGTCGCCGGGGAGAATCGACGAGCTGAAGAACGAGTTCCCCGCCGAGAGCGACGCGATGATGATCCAGTAGCCGGGCGCGAGGGTGACAAGGATCGCGAACCAGATCACGAGGCGCTTTGCCATTCGGACCGCAAACTGGCGGCGGTGGGCGCGGCGGCGCAGCTGCTCGAGCTCGTTCATTTCGTCTCCTCGAACGCGCGCGTTAGCTTCATGTTGATCAGGCTGATCGTCCCGATGATGAGAAAGATGAGGACGGCGTAGCAGGCGGCGACTGCATACCGCTGCCGCTCGAGCATCAACGAGTACGTGTAGCTGATCAGGATGTCCGTCTCGCCCGCGTCGGAGGTACCGGGCGACGGCGGGTTTCCGCGCGTGAGCAGATAGATCGCGTTGAAGTTGCTGAACTGGAAGGCGAAGTTGCCGATCAGCAACGGCGTCACGACTGAGCGCAGGAACGGAAAGCT
>DASYUZ010000213.1:0-7912 GCA_036000665.1 Gaiellaceae bacterium | reverse complement strand
TCGGCGCCGGTGATCGGCCGGACGCCGAACGCCTTCGCCGCGTGGGCGAACTCGAGTGACCCGTAGACGCCGTCGTGGTCCGTGAGCGCGAGCGCCTGGTAGCCGAGTTCCGCCGCTTGGGCGGCAAGCTCTTCCGCATGCGACGCTCCGTCGAGGAACGAGTACGCCGAGTGGGCATGGAGCTCGACGTAGCTCATGCCGATGAGATCGGGTGATGAGCGAGATCGGTCGAAACCTCATCGCCACCCTCGGTGGGCTGGCAATCGGCCTGCTCGTCGGGTTCGAGGTGACAGCCTGGGCCTCGCGCGACGCCGAGGGTGCAGGCGACGCGATCGGCGTGTTGATCATCGGCAGCGCCGCGACAACCGAGACGACGCTCGGCGCGATCGTCTCTCTCGTCTTGCTCGCAAACGGCCGCCGCCGCGCCGCGGCGGTCGCCGCGCTCACACTGGGGCTCGTGTTCCTCGGCGAGTACGCCTGGCTGAGCGTGTAGCTCGTCGGGGTGCGACGCGCGCCCAAGGAACGAATACGCTGAGTGCGCATGGAGCTCGACGTAGGTCAACCGGCGGTCCTCCCTCCCGGCCCCGGCGACAAGGCGCTGCTCGACGAGGTGTTCGTCTCGGTCATGGACGCGACGATGAACGTCGAGCCGCACGTTCATCGCAAGCACGTCGACTCGTTCTTCGTGCTCGAGGGGGAGTTCACGTTCGAGCGCGCCGGTGAAGAGGTGGCGCTTCGACCCGGCGACTACGGGCTTGCGCCGCCGCTGCTCGTCCACGGCTTTCGTCCCGGAACTGCGCAGGTCCTGAACCTGCACGCGCCCGGGCGCTACTGGGTGCGGAACCGCGTTGCCCGCCGCGAGGGACGGCGTGCTGCGCCTGAGGAGTACGACTCGCACGACCCGCCGGCCGACGGCTGCCTTCCTCGCTCCGAGGCGATCGTGGTCCGCGCGGGCGACGGCGAGCTCGTCGAGAACGACGAACGTCTGATGTGGATCCTTGCCGCACGACCCGAGCTGTGCGTCTTCGTCCTCGACGCCGCGCCGGGCTACGTCGGCCCGAAGGCCCACTTTCACAAGCTGCACGTGGACTCGTTCTACGTCCTCGAAGGCGAGCTCGAGTTCGAGCTGGACGGCGAGCGCGTCGACGCGCCCGCGGGCTCCTGGGTCGCGGCGACGCCGGGCATCGTGCACACGTTCCGCAATGCGGGCGACGGGCGCGTGCGGTTCCTGAATGTCCACGCACCGGGCCTTCGGTTCGACGAGTACATGCGCCGCCAGAACGCCGGCGAGGACGGGCGTCGATTTCACGAGTCCTTCGACGTCTACGAAAAGGTGTAGATGGACGCTGCAGCGAGATATGCGGAGATCGTCGACGACCTCGTCGCGAGGAACGACAACGTCCAGGCGACGAAGATGATGGGCATGCCCTCGGTGAAGCGGGCGGGCAAGCTTGTCGCCGGCTTTGTCCCGGACGAGGACGCGATGGTCTTCAAGTTCCCGCACGCGAACGACCGCGACGCGGCGCTCGGGCTGAAGGGCGCGCACCTGTTCGCGCCGATGCAAGGGCGCCAGATGAAGGAGTGGGTCGTCGTACCCAAGGCACACGAGAAGGAGTGGCCGAAACTCGCGGAGCGCGCCGTTCGTTAAAAGGACGAGGCACGTCCCGACGAACGAGGAGCACCCATGGCTCTGCTCGCCGCCATCATGGCCGGCTTGCTCGTGATCGCCACGATCCTGGCTTTCGCCGTAGCCATTTAGACCCCGCGCTGCGAGTACCACGCGCCCCGCTCCTCGTCGCGGAAGACGACGACGTTCTGGCCTGACTCCAGGACGAGCTCGAAGTAGCGCCGCTGAACCGGCGCCTCGGTCCACCAGCGGTCGACCACCCGCCACTCCTCGCGCAGCAACGCGACCCCCTGACGGTTGACGAACCGCGGCACGCCCGCGCCCGTGGCGACCACGAGCGCCGGCTGCGGCTCGTTCAGTCGTCGCGAGGTACGAACAGCGCCCGCGCTTCCGGAATCCGCGACCAGGGCGCAACCTCCACGACGGACGCGACCGAACCGGAGCCGGTGCTCGCGCGCACCTGACGGAGGCCTTCGGTGAGCCGGGTCTGCAGCTCGGCGCCCGTGGTCTTGACCAGCTCGAGCTGCTGACCCTGCATCTCGGTCAGCTCCACGAGCTCGAGCCGGAGCGAGACGACCGGCGCCGGGAGCTCCGCGAGCTTTGGCCCCAGTGCGTGACGGAGGCGGTCGCGCTCCGCGGTCGGGTCGCGCATCGTGACCGTGCGCCGCCACGAGCCGCCGCCGACGAGCCGCGCCGCGATCGCGACCTTGCGCACGAAGCGGTTGTCGCGCTCCTGCCGCTCGAGCAGCCGGTCGAGCAGGACCCCGAACGCGCGGCGCAGCGTGAGCTCGTTGCCGACCGCCTCGGGGAACTCCAGCTCCTCGAAGAGCTCGGCGGGCGGGCGCCGCCCTGACACCCGCCCCGCCGCGCCCCCTCTTGCCAGGCTCCAGGCACGCCGTCCGTCCGGCCCCAGTCGTTCGGCTACGGCGGCTCTCGGCAGTCCGGCAAGCTCTCCAAGCCTCTTCACTCCCAGCTCGCGCAGCTCCAGTTGCCGCCGCTCGTCGAGCGGGAGCAGCGAGAGCGGCCGCGGCGCGAGGAACTCGCGCGACTCCGCGTCGGAGACGACGAGCGCCTGCCCCGCGCGCGCGACGTTCGCGGCGGCGAGCGCGGCGAACCGCCGCTCGGCCGCACCGACGCGCGCGTCCCAGCCAGTCCCCACTGCCGAGAGCGCACGCCGGAGCGACGGCTCGAGTCCGCCGTAGAGCCGCTCGACTCCCCGCGTCTCGAAGTAGGCACAGCCGGGCTCGGCTGTCTCGACCGCGAAGCCGGCGTCCTCGAGCCGGCGCAGGATCTCCTCCCACGCCTGCTCGGCCGCCGAGGGATCCTCTTCGACGAGCGCGAGCGACGGGCAGGTCGCGAGCGCCTCCCCCATCCGCATCCCTGGCCGAACCCCGAGCGCCTCCGCGGCGGCCGTGACAGGCCCCAGGAGGGGTTCCTCGCCCGGAGGCGGTGAGAGGGCCGCAGGCCGCGTCGCAAGCGCAGGCCTGGAGCGGAGGGCCGCCCGCAGCGGAAAGCCGGGGATGGCGAGGCAGGCGATCATGGGAACGTATGTTCTACACGAACAGACGTTCGCCTGTCAAGGGTGTTGCTAGAATCTGTCCAGTCTGGACAGAAAGGACGGGCCCAATTGGGACGGTGGCAACTTCAACAGGCAAAGCAGCAGTTCAGCCGGCTCGTCGAACTTGCGCGCAGCGAAGGCCCGCAAGTCGTGACGCGAAACGGCAAGGAAGTCGCGGTCCTACTCGATGTCGACGAGTACCGGAGGCTCCGCTCGGACGGAGGGGCCTTCAAGCGTTTCCTTGAGATTGCGCCCGACTTCGACGCACTCGAGATCGAGCGCCCAGGCGAGCCGGCGCCCAGTGTCGGTTTGTGAGCTTTCTCCTCGACACGAACGTCGTCTCGGAGATTCGCAAGCCGAACCGGAACGCCGGCGTCTCGGCCTGGTTCGAAGGGGTGGACTCAGGCGACCTCTATCTGAGCGTGCTCGTCGTCGGCGAGATCAAGCAAGGGATCGAGCGTCTTCGCCGCCGCAACCCCAAACAGTCCGACGTCTTCGAGCGATGGCTCACGGTGCTGAAAAAGGACTTCGATGAGCGTCTCCTGCCGGTCTCGTCGAGCGTCGCCGAACGCTGGGGCCTTCTGAACTCCGTCCGGCCGTTACCGGTGGTCGACGGTCTTCTAGCGGCCACGGCGATCGAGCACGATCTCACGCTCGTCACGCGGGACGACCGGACGCTCGCCGAAAGCGGCGCGAGGCTTCTCAACCCATGGCAGGAACGGTCCTGATCTGGTAGGATTCCTACTGGTATGACTCCAACCGGACAAAACCATGCGTGTCGGTGAGAAGGGCCAGGTGACGATTCCGATCGAGTACCGCGAGGCACTCGGTCTCCACGCCGGTAGCGACGTCGAGTTCGAGCAACGCGATGACGAGCTCGTCTTGCGCAAGACCGGGAGCGGCGGCCGCGGTGCACGACTCGTCGAGCGTCTCCGCGGAACGAGCAAGAGCGGAATGACGACCGACGAGCTCCTCGCGCTGACCCGTTCGTGAGCGTCGAGCGCGGGCGTGTCGCCCTCGTCGACTCGAACGTCATCATCGACGTCCGGACCGAAGACCCGGTCTGGTACGAGTGGTCAGCGGGCGCGCTAGCAGACGCAGCCGACCGCTACCAGCTCGCGATCAACCCCATCATCTATGCGGAGGTGTCCGTCGATGCCGAGAGGATCGAGGATCTCGACCTCGAGCTGCCCGAGCGCGACTACCTGCGATTGCCGCTTCCATATGAGGCCGGGTTCCTCGCCGGGAAGGCGTTTGTCAGCTACCGACGTGCGGGCGGCGAACGCGACTCGCCTCTGCCGGACTTCTACATCGGCGCGCATGCGGCGGTGCAAGGTCTCACGCTGGTCACTCGCGACGCTGCGCGCTACCAAACGTACTTCCCGAGCGTCAGCTTGATCAAGCCGTCGACGTAGGGGGTGGTGGTTCGCCGCCTTCTTTACCTCTTGAGAATAGGCGGCCGAGCTCCACAACGCCGCCGCAGCGATGACGGTCGTTGCAAGTGCCAGAAGCACCAGGGCGGTCGAGACGACTGCAACAGGAATCAGTGCCAGAACGGCGCCGATCGGCGCCAAGCGGGACAGCGGTACACGACCCCAGACCGCCGACTTGAACAGCGTCTGGCCGACGAGGAACAGCGCGGGACCGCCGAGGATGAGACAGGCCGTCGCGACGTCGAGCTGGTCGCCGGGGTGCGCCATCGCCAGCTCGTAACCCGCGGCAGCGACAATCACGCCGGCCACGATCGGAACGTGCGTAGCAGACCTTGCCGTTAGCGGGCGTCGGAGGCATGACGACGCGGAATCCTAGGGGTGTTGCGCGGGGCGAACGGCTAGGTGCGCGCCGGCGCGGCGGGGCAATGCCCCGGAGCCTGCGGATTCGCGGGCCCGTTCAGGTGGTACGTCTCGGCGCCGACGGTGCTCTCCAGGCAGTACTCACTGCGCACGGCCCAGACGACCGAGATCCCGTCGATGCCGCGGTCATAGCTCCGGATCTTCTCGAGCGTCAGGCCGGCATACCCGTCGTGGTCAGCCGCGTAAGCCTCGATCGCAGGGATTGCGGCCCGCAGATTGCGCTGTGCGGTGCCGGCGTCGCCGGTAGGGCTGGGCGTCGCGGGCGCGGAGGGCTGATAGGGAACGACGGCGCCGCGGACGCCGCAGCGGCCCGTGCGAACCGGCCCACGCGGACCGGCGAAGTGCACGACCGCGCCGGGCGCGGTGCTCTGGATGCAGTAGCTGTTCTTGGTCGCGCGCTTGACCGCGATCCTGCGCACAGAGCGGTCCCACGCGCGGATCTTCGCGAGCGTCAGCCCCACGTAGGTACCGTGATCGGCGCGGTACGCCTCGATCGCGGGAATCGCCGCGCGGACGTCAGCTGCAGCTTCCGGCACGGCGGTGCGCTCCCCTGCGGCATGCGCGGGTGCAATCGCTGCGAGGGCAAGCAGGAGCGCGACGGTGCGGCGGCGGCGGCGCATGCACCACGTCTCGGCGGGAGTGAGCCGCCGTGCAATCCCTCAGGTGAGCTAGTCGATGAGCTTGCGGGTCATGGCGTGGATGGCGATCCGCCAGACGACCAGGCCGAACGCCACGAGCGCGCCGACACGGGCGAGGTCGGTCCACCCTGCCCAGCCGAAGGCGGCGTGCCGGACGAGCTCGACGCAGTGGTGGAGTGGGTTGAAGTTGCCGAGAAACTGCGCCCACTCCGGGAGCGTGCTGAGCGGGAAGAACGTGCCCGCCACGAGAAAGAGCGGCGTGAGGACCGCGCTGACGATGTAGCTGAAGTTCTCGATCGACTTCGCGTAGCCCGCGACAGCGATCCCGAAGCAGGCCCAGCCGAAGCCCGCGAGCCACGCGATCAGCGGCACGGTCAGCATCCCCCAGGCGGGGTCGAGGCCGAACGCGATCGCCACGAGCATCGGAACGCAGCCGTAGACGCCCGCGCGCGTCGCGATCCACAGCGCCTCCGCCGTGACCAGCTCCTCGGTGTCGACGGGCGCAGCGAGGATCGCGTCGTACGTGCGCTGGAACTGGTACTTGACGAACGTCCCGAACATCGCGGGGAAGGCGCTCGAGAAGAGCACCGCCGTCGCAACCGTGCCGGTGCCGACGAACTCGACGTAGTCGTAGCCGCCGATCCGGCTGACCAGCGAGCCGAAGCCGAAGCCGAACGCGAGTAGGTAGATCGTCGGCTCGACCGTCGAGGAGAACGTCGCCGAGCGCCAGTAGGACGAGAAGTTGACGACTTCGCGCACGAGCACCCCGGTCAGCGCCGGCCGCTCGAGCCGGCCGAGCCGGCGACGCGATACGTTCGCGATGGCCATCAGCCGATCTCCTCGCCGGTCAGCAGGACGAAGACGTCTTCGAGATTGGCCGGCCTCCGCTCGCCGTCGATCGCGAAGCCGTTGCTGTCCACGCCCAGGATCGACACGCTCGTGCCGGTCCGCCGCGTGCGCAGCCCTTTCGCGCCGGCCTCGGCCTCGACTTCGACCAGCCGCGACGGCGGGCCGTACACCTCGAGCACCTCGTGCCCGGCGTGCTCCAGCACGAGCTCGGCGGGCGCTCCTGCGGCGACTGCCTTGCCGTGCGACATGATCATCACGGTGTCGGCGAGACGCTGCGCCTCCTCGATGTAGTGCGTCGACATGAGAATCGTCGTGCCCTCGCTGCGCAACGCGTCGATCAGCGCCCAGAGCTCCTGGCGCACCTGTGGGTCGAGCCCGACAGTCGGCTCGTCGAGCAGCACGAGCCGAGGACGGTGGACGAGCGCGCGGGCGATCAGCAGCCGCCGTCGCATACCCCCTGAGAGCTTGTCGACGCGCGAGTCGCGGCGATCGGTCAGCCTCGCCATCTGCAGCGCACGCTCGATCGCGTCGCGCCGCTCGGCGCGGCCGATCCGGTACAGGTGCGCGAAGACGAGCAGGTTCTGCTCGACGGTCAGCGTGACGTCGAGGTTGTCGAGCTGCGGCGAGACGCCGCATTCGGCCCTCGCGGCCTTCGACTCCTCCGGCAGCCGGAACCCGAGGACCTCGAGCTCGCCCTCGTCGGCGATCGCCTGTGCGGTGAGGAGACGCATCGTCGTCGACTTCCCGGCGCCGTTCGGGCCGAGCAGCCCGACGCACGTCCCCTCGGGCACGTCGAGGTCGAACCGGTCGACCGCGGTGATCGCGCCGTAGCGCTTCACCACCCCGCGCAGACGAATTGCCAGGTCCACCGCTACTTGACGACGCGGAACTTGAGGTGTGTCACGCCGCTGGGTGACTCGATGACCCGCGTTCTCTCCAGCGCGATGTCCGTCCCAATGTCGTCGAACAGCCGTCGACCATCGCCGAGGAGGAGCGGCACGACGTGAATCTGGATTTCGTCGAGCAGGCCGGCATTGAGGACCTGCTGAACGGTGCTCGCACCTCCTCCCACCGAGACGTCCTTGTCACCGGCGGCCGCCTTCGCCTGTTCGACCGCGCTCTCGATGCCGTCGGTGACGAAGGTGAACGTCGTTCCGCCTTCTTTGACCAGGGGATCTTGTGCGCGATGCGTGAGGACGAACACCGGCACGTGAAAGGGTGGCTCTTCGCCCCACCCCTGTGCAAGGTCGAACATCCGCCTGCCCAGCACAACTGCACCCAGGTTCCTGAACGCTTCGTCGAGGACCTCAGCGTCCTGATCCCTCGTGCCGCCGCCGAGGCCGTGGCGCTCGCGCCAGCTCTCGAGGCCGTAGACCCACTCATGCAG
>DASYUZ010000212.1:0-7546 GCA_036000665.1 Gaiellaceae bacterium | reverse complement strand
TTCCCCGTTCGGCTCGAAGCCACGCGCCTTGCTGGACATGCCGGAGACGTAGAAGTGCGCGCCGCCCGCAGAGAGCGCGTCGTACGACTCGCGAAGGCTGCCCGTTCCGAGCCCGACGAGGTTGTCGAGCACCGGCTCCCGCAGGAGTTGGACTGCGTCGCCCGCGAGGAAGAGCGAAACGTCGTGGCCCTCGCTCAGCGCCGCATTGCCGACGAGGAACCCGAGTGCCGCCCGTGTGGGGTGTTCCGGCCCGTGCGTGAGGTTGATCAAGAGCTTTGCCATGTGCCGATTGTCCGCCCGCGTCGTTGCCGTTACCTTGGCGAGACCTTGGGGCCGACGAGAATCCAGGTCTGCGGCCGGGTCGTGGCCGAGATCGACGGCAGCCGGATCGAGAACGCCTTGCCCGGACGACAAGGGCGTGTCCTCTTCGCTTTCCTCGTCGCGAACCGCCTCAGACCTGCGGCCCGGGACGAGCTGATCGACGCCATCTGGCCGGACAGCCCGCCCGCCAACGTCGAGTCCGCCTTGAGCGCCCTCCTGTCGAAGCTCCGGCGAGTCGTCGAGCTCGAAGGCCGGCGCGAAGTGCGCTTGCTGCTCGCCGACGACGCGTGGGTCGACCTCGAGGCCGCGACGGACGGGCTTCACCGCGCCGAGTCGGCAGCCGCCCGCGAAGCGTGGGAAGAGGTCTGGGGGCCTGCGCGGGTCGCGCAGCACGTCACAGCAAGGCCGTTCCTGCCCGGCGAAGACGCGCCCTGGGTGCGCGAGATCCGAAACCGGCTCGAAGGCGTCTACCTGCGCGCCCTCGAGCTCGTCGCACAGGCGTGTCTTCACATCGGCGGCTCCGAGCTAGACACGGCCGAGCGCGCGGCGCGCGCGCTCGTCGCGAAGGCGCCGTACCGCGAGAGCGGATACCGGTTCCTGATGGAGCTGCTCGACCGCCGCCACAATCGCGCCGAGGCGTTGCGCGTGTACGAGCAGCTGCGCGGCCTGCTCCGAGACGAGCTCGGGACCGGACCCTCGCCCGCGACGCAGGACGTCTACCGCAGAGTCCTCGGCTAGACCATCGCCGTGTCGAGGCCCAGACGGTCCAGCGCCTGCTTGGCCGCCTGCTGCTCCGCGGCCTTCTTCGTCGTCCCCCGCCCGGTGCCGAGCTGCTCGCCGTCGATCACTGCAGCACACGTGAAAGTCCGGCTGTGCGGCGGACCCTCGACGCTGAGCGTCGCGTACTCGACCCGGCGTCCCTGCTTCGCGAGCTCCTCCTGGAGCGAGGTCTTGTGGTCCACGGGAACGGTCAGCGCCTGCTCGGTCCGGCCGCCGAACGCCGCGACCACCGGCCCCGCGATCCGGTCGAGCCCGTACTCTAGGTAGAGCGCGGCGAGCACTGACTCCATCAACGCCGCGAGCACGTTCGCGCTGCGCAGCAGATCCTGAGAGATGTCGCCCTGCTGCTTGAGCCGCTCGCCCAACCCGAGCTCGCGCGCGACGACGGCGCACGAGCGCCGCGAGACGACGTGCGCGCGAATCTTCGAGAGCTGTCCCTCGGAGAAGGCGGGGTACTGCTCGTAGAGCGCACGCGCGACGATGAACCCGAGGACGCTGTCGCCCAGGAACTCGAGCCGCTCATACGAGTCGGTCCGGTCCTCGGTCAGCGAGGGGTGCCGGAACACCTGCTCGAGCCTCGCTGCCGGGAGCTCGTCGATCAGCCGCGCGAGAGCGGCCGAGTCGCCCCTACTGGTGGCTCGAGACGTAGTCGACAGCCTGGCCGACGGTCTGGATCTTCTGCGCGTCGTCGTCGGAGATCTTGATCCCGAACTGGTCCTCGAGTTCCATGATCAGCTCCACGAGGTCGAGCGAGTCGGCGTCCAGGTCCTCCGTGAAGGACGCCTCCTCAGCGATCTCGCTCTCTTCGATCCCGAGTTGCTCCCTCAAGACTTCCTTGACCCGTTCGAAGACTTCCTCGCGCGTTGCGGCCATCTCACCTCGCTTGGTTCGTCGGGACCACGGGGAGCGCGGAATCTACCACCATCCGCTCCGTCAATCGCTCCACGACGCGGTGCTCGATGCCGCGGGCGGCGAGGCGAATCGCGTTCGCGATCGCCCTCCGGCCGGAGTTGCCGTGGGCGATCACGGAGAGGCCGCGCAGACCGAGCAGGTAGGCCCCGCCGTAGGTGTCGGGGTCGAGGCGGTCCCGCAGCCGCCGCGCGGCCGGCCGGATCAGCAGCCCGCCGAACTTGCCCCGGGTCGTCCCCGAGATCTCCTCGCGGAGCGCGTCCAGCAGCTCCGTGATCGTGCCTTCGAGCAGCTTGAGGACGACGTTGCCCGTGAAGCCGTCGCAGACAACGACGTCGGCCGCGAAGCGGAGAAGCGCGCGCGACTCGACGTTCCCGGCGAAGTTGAGGCCACTCTCGCGCAGGAACTCGTGCGCTTCGAGCGTGAGCTGGTTCCCCTTCTCGGGCTCCTCACCGATCGAGAGCAGGCCGACGGTCGGGTTCGGCCGCTCCAGGATTTCCTCGGCGAAGATCGCACCCATGTGCGCGAACTGGAGCAGGTGCTCCGGACGAGCATCCGCGTTCGCGCCCGAGTCGATGAGGACCTCGGCGCCGTAACGCGCCGGAATCACCGCCGCGATCCCGGGGCGGAGCACGCCCTTGATCCGCCGGATCTCGAGCAGCCCTGCGGCGAGCATCGCCCCCGTGTTGCCCGCTGAGACAACGGCATCGGCGCGGCTCTCGCCCACTGCTCTGCACGCGGCGACGAGCGAGCTGTTCGGCTTCGCGCGCACGGCTTCGGCCGGCTTCTCGTCCATCCCGATCACGTCGGGACACTCGACGAGCACGAGCCCGCCGGTGTCGAGGCCCGGCGGCCCGAAGAGAATCGGCTCGACGGTCGGCGAACGCGCTTCGAGCGCGCCCGCGACGATCTCTTCCGGCGCGCGGTCTCCCCCCATCGCGTCGACGGCGACGCGGATCACGGGGCTACGGGGCCTGGTACGACAGCGGCTCGACCTCGCGACCGTTGTAGGTCCTGCAGGTCGGGCACATGCGGTGCGGCAGCTTGGGCTGGCCGCACTGCGGGCAGAGGTTCACGCGCGGCGCCTCGAGGCGGTGCGTGGCGCGCCGCTTGTCGCGGCGGGATTTCGACGTTTTCTTCTTGGGGACGGCCACGAGCCGGCGAACTGTAGCCAAGATCTGTCCATGACCGGCACGCTGGCCGCCGTCGAGATCTCGAAGAGTCACGGCGGCGACACGATCCTCGACCGCGTCTCGCTGACCGTGCCGCCGCGCGCTCGGATCGGCGTCGTCGGCCCGAACGGCAGCGGGAAGACGACGCTGCTCCGAGTGCTCGCCGGGTTGGAGGAGCCGGACTCCGGCCGCGTCGTGCACCGGCCGGCCGACCTGACGGTGCGCTACCTCGCGCAGCAGCGCGAGCGGCCGGGCCTGTCGGGCGGCGAGGCTGCACGTTCCGCGCTCCGCGAGGTCTTCGACGCCGACGACGACGTGCTCCTGCTCGACGAGCCCACCAACGATCTCGACTTCGACGGGCTCACGTTGCTCGAGCGCTTTGTCGCGCGGACGCCGAGTGCGATCGTGGTCGTCTCGCACGACCGCGCGTTCCTCGAGCGCGTCGTGACCCGCATCGTCGAGTTCGAGGCGGAGACGAGGCGCGTGCGCGAGTTCGCCGGCTCGTGGGCCGACTACGAGCGGGCGCGCGACGCCGCCCGGCGCGAGCACGAGGCGGCGTACGAGCGCTACGTCGGCGAGCGGGGACGCTTCGAGGCGCTCGTCCAGGAACGGCGTGGTCAGGCCCGCGGCGGAGCGACGCTGGCGAAATCCAGCGGCGGCGCCGACCGCCGGGGAACGCACGCACTCGCGGGCAAGGTGCGCCAGGCCGAGCGACGCCTCGAGCGGCTCGAAAAGGTGGAGAAGCCGTGGGAGCCGTGGCGACTGCAGCTCGGGCTCGACGCACGCACGCGCGGCGGCGACATCGTCGCGCGACTCGGCCGAGCCGTGGTCGAGAACGGCGAGTTCAGGGTCGGCCCCGTGGACCTCGAGCTCCGGAGCGGCGACCGGCTCGCAATCGTCGGCCCGAACGGCAGCGGCAAGACGACGCTCCTTCGCGCGCTGGTCGGCGAGCTGCCGCTCGTCCGCGGGACCCGCGACGTCGGGCCGTCCACGCGCTTCGGCGTGCTCGAGCAGGACCGCTCGCTCTTCGAGCGTGCGGAACCGCTCCTGCGACCGTTCATGGACCGCACGGCGCTCGGCCAGACCGAGGCGCGAACGCTGCTGGCGAAGTTCGCCCTCGGCGCCGACGAGCTCACGCGGCCCGCGCGCTCGCTCTCACCGGGCGAGCGCACGCGAGCCACGCTCGCGCTGCTCGCCGCGCAGGGAGCGAATGCGCTCGTGCTCGACGAGCCGACGAACCATCTCGATCTGGAGGCAATCGAGGAGCTCGAAGCCGCGCTCGCGGGCTACGAGGGCACGGTCGTCCTCGTCACGCACGACCGCCGTTTCCTCGAGGCGTTCGACGCGAGGAGGACCCTAGAGTTGCCCGCGTAGCTTCTCGAGCTCGGTCCAGCGCGGGTCGAGCTGCTCTTCCTCGTGCTCGTGCGGCTCGACGTTCAGGTCCTTGCCGCAGACCGGGCAGAGGCCGGCGCACTCGGGCCGGCAAAGGATCTGCACGGGCAGCTCGAGCGCGAGCGCATCGCGCGCCCACTGCGAGAGGTCGAGCCGGTCGGCGTGCACGTACGGCGATTGGAGATCGTCGGCGGCATCGGGGCTCGCCGCCTGGTACTCGCGCGTGCGGATCCGGCGCTCGACGACGGCGTCGGCGAGGCAGCGCTGGCAGGGGCCGTGGAGCCGGCCGGTGAAGTCGAGCTCGAAGACGGTTCCTGTCGACGCCCGGCTGACGCGAAGCTCGGCGGGGATCTTCTCGGGGACGGGGAGGTAGCGCTGGCCGCCCAACTCGAGCGGCGAGAGCTGCACCTCCTGCTCGTCCTGGTACTGCTCGCCCGACCGGAGCTTCAACGCATGGAGGTTGAAGCTGGTCATGCGGCCAGCGTAGCACCCTCCTCGAGGCGCTCCTCGGCCGCGACCGGCACCGCGACCGGACGGCTGTGCGCCCGCACGATCAGCGCGACCGAGAGGACGATGGCGGCGCCCGCGACCAGCATCCAGCGCGTGATCGGCTCGCTCAGGAAGGCCGCGCCGAGCACCACGGCGATCACCGGGTTCACGTACGCGTAGGTCCCCACGAGCGCGGTCGGCGCGACCTTCAGCAGCCACGTGTAACACGAGTACGCGACGATCGAGCCGAAGACGATCAGGAACGCGAGGCCGAGCAGCGAGCGCCCCGAGATCGTGCCGACGTCGACGCGCTCGCCGGTCGCGAGGCCGACGACGGCGAGCAGCGCGCCACCTGCGAGCATCTCCATGCCCGCTCCGAGCAGCGGACGAGCGGGCCGCGACGCGCCGCGCACGTAGAGGGACCCGACCGCCCAGGAGACCGGGGCGAGCAGGCAGATGAATGCGCCGACCGGATCGATGTCCCCGCCGGGCCGCAGGAGCAGCGCGATTCCGGCGAAGCCGACGACGAGCCCGGCGACTGTCTGCAGCGAGAGCCGCCGGCCGCTGACCGTGAAGTCCATGATGGCCAGCCAGAGGGGGATCGTCGCCACGATCAGCGCGGCGACGCCCGAGTCGATCCGCGTCTCGGACCACGCGACGACGGCGTTCCCCCCGACGAGCAGAAACGCGCCGATCACGAAGGCCGAGGCCCAGTGCCTGCGGGTGGGCCGCTCCCGGGGCCGCATCAGGGCGTAGAGGATCGCGCCCGCCACGAGGAAGCGGATCGAGACCATCAGGAAGGGCGGCAGGGTCTCGATCGCGACCATCATCCCGAGGTACGTCGCGCCCCAGATGAGGTAGATCGCGGCGAGCGCCGCGAAGACTGCCGGCTTGGGTGCGCCTAGCCGGCCGGCCACCAGCGCCGCCGGTCGCGGGTATCCACGACGCGGGAATCCGCGCCGTAGAGCACGGCCAGCGGGCCGATCAGCAGCAGGAACGCGATGAAGACGAATGCCATTTCAAATCACCTGACTCCATCATCGGCTCCGGGCTTCCATTAGTGCAATTCGAGTTTTGATACCTTTCCATCATGGAACCTGATCGTTGGCTCGGAGTCGAGCTTCGCCACCTGATCGCGCTGGAGGCCGTCGCCCGTGAGGGGACGTTCGGCCGCGCCGCGGCCTCGCTCGGCTACACCCAGTCAGCGATCAGCCAGCAGATCGCGACCCTCGAGCGCATCGTCGGCGAGAAGCTGATCGAGCGCCCGGGCGGGCCGCGGCGCGTCTCCCTGACGGAGGCGGGAGAGCTGCTGCTCCGGCACGGGCAGGCGATCGTCGCCCGGATCTCGGCCGCGCAGGCCGACCTCGACGCGCTGGCGAACGGGCAGGCCGGGGCACTGAACGTCGGCGTCTACCAGAGCGTCGGCGAGCACGTCCTCCCCGCCCTGATGCAGCGCTTCGTCGAGGGCTGGCCCCAGGTGGACGTCCGGCTGGCCGAGTCGGCGAACGACATCAGCCTCCTGGAGCAGATCGAGCGGGGCGAGCTCGACCTCACGTTCGCGGACCTGCCGCTGCCCGAAGGCCCATTCGAGCACGTCGAGGTGCTCCGCGACCCGTATGTGCTCGTCGCACCGGCCGAGCTGGACGTTCCGGAGCCGCCGACTCTCGAGTCGATCGCCGAGCTCGACCTGATCGGCTTCCGGCACTGCCGCGGCATGAACCAGCTCGAAGCCTCCGCGCCCGAGCCGCTTCGGTTCGTCTTCCGCTCCGACCACAACGGCACGGTGCAGGGAATGGTCGCGGCCGGATTCGGCGCCGCAGTCGTGCCGCGCCTCACGGTCGACGCCGCGGACGACCGCGTTCGCATCATCGAGGTCGAGGACATCCCGCCGCGGATGATTGCGATCGCATGGCACCGCGACCGCCACCGCGGCGCGGCCGCCCGCGCGTTCGTCGAGCTGGCGCAGCAGGTCGCCGCCGAGCTCCAGGGCGTCGCGGTCTAGCGCTGCGAGGCGGCGTGCGCGTCCGAGCCGGCCAGGCCGGCGAGCGCGAGGGCGACGACGAGCGCGACGCTACGCGAAGGGGTGGTCGTCGTCGCTCGAGACGCCGGTCGCCGTCAGCACATGCTCCTGCGAGCGTTCGTGCAGACGTTCGCGACCCCGCTTCACCGCAGTCAGGAACTTCTCCAGGTTCACCTCGAGCGTGGAGAGGATTCCGTCGGCCCAGTCCTCCATCTCGAGACGCGTCTCGCGGGCCTGCCGGCGCGCGTCGTCGATGATGTCCTGGGCCTGCTTCTCGGCGAGCTTGACGATCTCGGTCTGCGACGCCTCGCGCACCGCCTGCTCCCTGGCCTCGGCCAGCAGGCGGTCGACCTCCCGCTTCGCCTCCGCGAGCATGTCCTGACGTTCCTTGACGATCCAGCGCGCCTGCTTGATCTCCTCGGGGATCGTCGCGCGCATCTGGTCGAGGATGTCGTAGATCTCC
>DASYUZ010000211.1:0-8643 GCA_036000665.1 Gaiellaceae bacterium | reverse complement strand
GTTACGCCGCGGGGCGCGGCGAGTTTCCGCCAACTCCGACCTCCGTTGCTCGTCCGCAAGATCGCCAGACGCCCGCGCCCGTTGCGGTTCCACTCGGTCCCGACGGCCCAGACGACCCGTTGCGACACTCGCACGAGCTGTGCGACTGCGACACCCCGAATCACCGTGCGCACCGTCCACGTCTTGCCGCCGTCCGCGGTCGCGAGGATCGCGCCGGGGTTCCGGAAGAAGCCGCCCTTCCCCGCGCCGATCCCGTCGGTCGGGGACGAGAACGAGACCGGTCCCTCCGGACGGCCTGGCCCAGCTGGGTACCGCTGCTGCCAGTGTTTGCCGCCGTCATCGCTCGCGAGCAGGCCCGCTTGCGAGAGCAGCGCATAGATCTGCCGCCGTGCCGGCCACGACACGGTGTCGACGAAAAACGCGTCGTCGGTGAAGAGTGTCGTTCGCCAATGGCGGCCGCCGTCCCTGGTGCGGTAGATCCCGAGCCGGCTCGCGAGCATCAACCCGTCGCGCGGCGACCGGAAGACGAGCCCCGAGGCGTGGCCGGTCAGCGGAACGTCAGCGCGTGCACGGCAGCGGGTGTCCCCGCGCAGACAACCGCGAGCGACGAGTCGCCACGAGTCGCCGCCGTCGCGGGTCGCGTAGAGCCCCTTCATCTGGTCGATCGTCGCCGGCTGCCCTCCGCAGAGCGCGTAGCCGCTCGTGCTCCCTGCCGGGCTCGCCCCGCCGAGCACGAAGCCGCATCTGAAAGCGAGCCTCGTCCACGACCGGCCGCCGTCGAGCGTGCGGTAGATGCGCTGGTCAAATGGGATCACCCACCCGCGGCGGGCGTCGATGAACCGCACTGTCGCTCGGAACGGCCCGCCCGCGCCTCCCCCCGGGAATGCCCGTACGAACCGCCACGAACGCGCGCCGTCTCGCGTTGCGAGCAGGGTGCCGACGTCCGTCAGCGCGTAGCCGTTGCGCGGCGACACAAACTCGAGCGCGACGAACCGGTGCCGCGGTCCGATGGGCTGCCAGCTCCGGCCGCCGTCGTGCGAAGCGAGCAACCGCCTATCGCGCGTGCCGAGAAAGCCGCGCTCAGTGGTCGGGAAGTCCATCGCGACAAACTCGGGTCCCAGCCGGGCCTGGTCCGGCCCGAGGACACTCCCGCTAACCGCTGTGGCAGGCTCGACGCGGCGGAGCGGATCGTCGTCCTTGCAGCCCGCAGCGAGCGCGAGCAGGCAGAGAGCCGACAGCGTCGCGGTCGGGTTCGTGGTTACGCTCGCGCGCCTACGGCTTCGGCGACGAGTTGCGCCACCTCCGTCGGCGTCGTTCCGACGCGCACGCCGGAGGCCTCGAGCGCTTCCTTCTTCGCCTGCGCGGTCCCCGCCGAGCCGGAGATGATCGCCCCCGCGTGGCCCATCGTCTTCCCGGGCGGCGCGGTGAAGCCCGCGATATACGCGAGCACCGGCTTCGACATCCGCGCGCGGATGAACTCGGCCGCCTTCTCCTCCTCGTTGCCACCGATCTCGCCGACCATGACGACCAGCTCTGTCTCGGGGTCGGCCTCGAACTTCTCCAGGATGTCGATGAACGAGGCGCCCGGCACCGGGTCGCCGCCGATCCCGACGATCGACGAGTTGCCGAGCCCGAGCTGCGCCAGCTCGTAGCCGATCTGGTACGTCAGCGTGCCCGAGCGCGAGACGAGGCCGATCGCGCCGTCAGCGAAGACTTCCGCCGGAATGATCCCGGCGTTCGCCTTCCCCGGCGAGAGGACGCCCGGGCAGTTCGGCCCGATCATCGTGATCCCCTTCGGCCGCACGTACGTGTACACGCGCAGCATCTCGTGCGCCGGGATGTGCTCGGTGATCACGATCACGGTCCCGATGTCGGCGTCGACCGCCTCATACGCAGCGTCCGCTGCGAAGCGCGCGGGGACGAAGATCAGCGACGTGTTCGCGCCTGCGTGCTCGACCGCCTCGGCGACCGTGTCGTAGACGGGGATGCCCTCGACGTCCTGGCCGCCCTTGCCGGGCGTCACGCCCGCGACCACGTTCGTGCCGTAGGCACGGTTCCGCAACCCGTGGAAGCGTCCCTCGCTGCCGGTGAGGCCCTGCACGACGAGTCGCGTGTCGTTGTCGACGATGATCGCCATCAGTCTTTTCGTCCCTTGAGCACGATCGAGCGCAGCAGCACCTTGCCGTCCTCGATCTCTGCCGCGAGCAGCTCGCGCACGCGCGCCGCGTCATCCTCGGGCGTCTCGACGCGGGCGAGCCAGGCTTCGACGTCCTGCCGGCGCTCGAAGTGCTCCACGGCCTCGACCCCGAGGCCCGCATCCTCGAAGAACGAGCGCCACTCCTCCTCGGTGTAGCAGCGGACGTGCGTCGGGTCGCGCAGCTTCTCAGCCTCCTCGACGTGCTCGCCGCCGAAGAGGTTGTCCTCGACGACGACGCGATCCCGGGTGACGCGCGCCATCTCCTGCACCGCCGCGCGGACGTCCGCGAAGTGATGCGGCGCGATGCGGCACGTAACGACGTCGAAGCTCGAGTCGGCGAACGGGAGGTCCTCGCCGCGCGCGACGACGTCGGGCTTCATCCCTGGAGCCGGATCGACGGTGACGACCGAGCAACCGGCTTCGCGCAGCCTGCGCGCGACGTGACCGCCGCCGGTCGCGACGTCGAGCGCCGTCACGCCCTCGCCCGGCTCGCACCACTCGACGAGCAGGTCGAGGTCGGGCCCTTCCTTGTGGACGGCACTGTCGCGGAACGCCTGCGCCCGCTCCGACCAGACGTCCGTCACCCTGCCAGCTCCACAGCACGGCGCGCGGCGTCGAGCATCGTCGGCTCCACATACAGGTTCCCTGGGCTCGCTTCGTCGAGGATGCGCCGCCCCTCGTCGGCGTTCGTGCCGTCGAGGCGCACGACGATCGGATGCTCGATGGTCATCCGGTCGAGGGCGGTGAGGATCCCCCGCGCGACCTCGTCGCAGCGCGTGATCCCGCCGAAGACGTTGAAAAGGATCGACTTCACCTGCGGGTCGGCGGTGATCACCTCGAGCGCGTCGACGACCCCCTCGGCGTCTCCGCCGCCGCCGAGGTCGCAGAAGTTCGCCGGCCGCCCGCCCGCGATGGCGATCACGTCGAGCGTCGACATCACGAGCCCGGCGCCGTTGCCCAGGATCCCGACTTCGCCGTCGAGCTTCACGTACGTGACACCCTTCTCCCGCGCGGCGCGCTCCTCCGGCGGCACCGCGTCGAGGTCTCGCATCTCGGCGACGTCCGGATGCTTGAAGAGCGCGGCGTCATCGACGGTGAACTTCGAGTCGAGCGCGCGCACCTCGCCGTCGGGCGTGACGATCAGCGGGTTGATCTCGGTGAGCATCGCGTCCGTGGCGACGAACGTCTCGTAGAGCTTCCCGACGATCGCCAGGATCTGCTTCTGCTCGTTCGGGTCCTCGACGCCTGCGCCGTAGATCAAGCGTCGCGCCTGCCAGGGCTGGTACCCCTCGAACGGATCGACGTGCAGGCGAACGAGGGCGTCCGGATGCTTCTCGGCGACCTCCTCGATGTCGATCCCGCCCTCGGTCGTGAAGATGAACAGCGGTCGCTTCGCGCCCCGGTCGAACGTGAGCGAGAGGTAGTACTCCTTCGCGATGTCAGAGGCCTTCTCGATCCAGACCTTCCGCACCGTGTGCCCGTTGATGTCCATCCCGAGGATCTGCTCCGCTTTTGCGCGTGCCTCGTCGGGATCGTCGGCGAGCTTGATGCCGCCGGCCTTCCCACGCCCGCCGGTCAGGACTTGCGCCTTGACGACGACCTGACCGCCGAGCTCTCCGGCCACGGCGCGCGCCTCGTCGGGAGTCGTCGCGAGCCCGCCCTCCGAGGTCGGGATCCCGAAGCGCCTGAAAAGCTCCTTGCCCTGGTATTCGTAGAGATCCACGGCGGGCGAGTCTACTGAGCGGCACTGCGGCGTCGCTTGCGATGCGAGCGAACCTTCGGTCAGTAGCATCGCGCGCGTGCCGAACGTGAACCCCCGGCTGGCCGCTTTCGCGGTTGCGGTGGTGGTCGGCCACCACACCGGAGTTCTGTGGGACTGGCTCGGCAACGTCGGGACGACGAACTGGGCCGACTGGATCGATCTCATCGTTCCGTACGCGGTGCTCGGGCTCGGCGCGGCCGTCCTCGCGGCCGCCGGAACCCGGCGGACGGCGTGGATCGTCTTCGGACTCGGCGGGCTCGCATACGCGCAGGGCCACGGCATCCATCTCGCGGCGAACTCGATCGCGCGCGTCGACCCGGGTGACACGACCCATCTCTGGGACGAGGTCGTGGGCCACTACTTCTGGTACGGCGGCCTGGCCGTGGTCGTCGCCGCGCTCGCCTTCGCGCTCCACCGCAACCCGCTGCCCCGGAGCCCGTGGCGCGACGTGCTCGCCGTCCTCTTCGGCTTCACGGTCTTCACGAACTCCGTCGAGGGCGGCACGGCTGTCCTCGGCCTCGCGACGTCGGTCGCGTTCGTGGCCTGGGGCGTTCGCAGGCGCGGGCGCATGGGCTGGCTGCTGGTTCCGGCCTACGGCGTCGCGCTCGTCGGGATCGTCGCCTGGGGCGCGTACTGGCGCGGCTTTCCCCAGTTCAGCGAGCTCGGCTGGATCTGATGAGACGCGCCTACCGGCGGACCCGGTGTGTGACTTAGACTCCCCGCGCCCGCCAACCACAGGAGGTGTCATGGACGAGCGCACGACGCTCACGGAGGACGAGATCCTGACCGCCGGTCGCAGCGACGAGTTCCGTGCGGAGCTCGCCGACGCGGACACAGACGACGCCGACGACGCGGACGGGACCGACGTCGGCGACACGGACGACACCGATTCGGACTCCGACACCACGGACACGTAGCGCCGACGCGTTACGTCGCTGCATCGAGCCGGTCGAGGAGCGCGAGTTCCTCGCCGACTACTGGGAGCGCAGGCCACTCGTCGTTCCGCGCGACGAGCCGGGACGCTACGACGACCTGCTGACCGCCGAGGAGGTCGAGCGGCTGCTCGAGTCGGGCGGCCTGCGCTTTCCGGCCTTCCGCCTCGTCCGCGCGGACGAGAAGCTGAAGCCCCAGCACTACCTCGTCGACGTCTCGTGGCGGCCGGTGCCGTTCAGCGGGATGGCGGACGTTGCCAGGATCGCCGCCGAGTTCGACCGTGGCGCGACCCTCGTCTTGCAGGGACTGCACCACTGGTGGCCTCCGCTCGCGTCGTTCTGCCGCTCGCTCGAGTCCTCGCTCGGGCATCCCTCGCAGTGCAACGCCTACTACACGCCGCGCGCGGCGCAGGGTCTGCCGGTGCACCACGACACACACGATGTCTTCTGCCTCCAGGTCTCCGGCGAGAAGCGCTGGCTCGTCTACGCGCCTGCGTGGGAGTTGCCGCTCAAGGACCAGCGCTACAAGGAGGAGATGGGCGGGCCCGGCGAGCCCGTGCTCGACGTCACGCTCGCGCCGGGCGACCTGCTCTACCTGCCACGCGGCTGGCTGCACGCCGCGACGACGTCCGAGACGGACTCGCTTCACCTCACGGCCGGCGTCAACGTCTACACCTGGCTGGACGCGTTTCGCGCGGCACTGGAGTCGTGCGCGAGCGACGTCGCGTTCCGGCGGAGCGCCGAGTCCGGAGACGCGGACTCACTCGTCGAGCGGCTGGCGGCGCGACTCTCGCCCGAGGACGTGCGCCGGCGCCGGCGGCGCAGGCTCGTGCGCTCGCGCAGGCCGATCCTGGAAGGGCAGATCGAGCAGCTCGGCGCGCTGCGCGAGCTCGACGCGCAGACGGAGCTCGAGCGGCGGCCCACGGTGCTCGCAGACCTCACCCTCCGCGGGGACACCGTGCGCCTTGCTTTCGAGGGCCGGAGCCTCGAGTTTCCCGCGCACGCGCGCGAGGAGCTGGAGTTTCTGCTCGCCACCGAGGACCCGTTCCGCGTCGGCGACCTGCCCGGGTCGCTCGACGAGGACGGACGGATCGTCCTCGTCACACGCCTGGTGCGCGAGGGCCTGCTGCGGATCAGCCTTTGACGACGTAGCGGCGGGGACGCTGCGGCGCCGGCGAGTTGCACGTCAGGTAGTCCTCCGCGCCGAACTCGCGGACGACGTGCCGCTCGTGCCGCGCGCCGCGACGGTCTTCGAACACGACGTGGAATTCTGCTCCGTTGCGCTGGAAGCCGGCGAGGTGCAGGTCGTCGAGTCCCAGCAACCCCGTGTACTCGCGGACGCTCCGCTCGGCCGCCTGCGCGGCGAACGGCCAGCTCGAGCGGCCGCGGTAGTGCTCGAGCGCAACGCGCCCGGCGAGGTGCTCGTCGAGGACGCCGCCCGCGTCCTCGCGCGCGACGCGCCCGTAGTAGAGACCGTGCGGAAGGCAGACGAGATTGCCGGCGAAGCGATCGCCGCCGATGTGCGTGACTTGCCAGACCCACTCCGGGTCGAGCTGCTCGGCAAGAGCTTCGAACAGCGGGCGTCCCTTCCGCGCGCAGCAAGGATCGTGCTTCCCGTGCGTGCAGACGAGAAAGAGGGGATGCTCGAGCGGCTCGCCCGCTGTCTCGAGGTCGACGTGGCGCAGGTCTTCGTACGACTCGAACGCGAGCCGGCGCACGTGCTCTGCTCCCTCACTCGCCTCTGCTACGTACACGACGAACTCAGGCCGGCCGCGCCGGTCCGGCCGTCGCACGAACACGAGCCGCGTACGTTCGCGCGCACGCACCTGCTCGCGCAATCGTGCCTTGACCTGGTCGGAGAGCCCGCTCGCGCGGAGCGCGTTCGGACCCCAGAGCCCTCGGTACTCGACGAGCAGCCAGTGGTTGATCTGGCTTGCGGTGGCGGCGATCGGCTCGTGGTTCTCCGCCGAGACGTCCGAGCAGAACGGGCGCCTAGGCACCGCTTGCGGCGCCTCGGTCAGGAAGCACGGCTTTGCCGTGCTTCCGTCTGCGCCCCCGGGCCCAGAACGGTCGACTCATTCGGACCCAGCTTCCTAGCTGACGACGCAGATCACCTGGCCCGTCTCGACCGGCTCGCCGGGCGCGACCGACAGCTCGCTGACGACGCCGTCGCTGTGCGCGGTGATCTCGTTCTCCATCTTCATCGCCTCGACGATGCACAGGACCTGGCCGGCGCGGACCTCGTCGCCCTCCGCGACCTCCACGGAGAGCACCGTCCCCTGCATCGGGCTGATGATCGCGTCGCGCAGCGCGCCCGCGTGCGGGCCCCCGCGGCGCTCCTTCCGCCGGCGGGCGAGCTCGACCCACGGCGGCTCCGGCGCGAGCACGGTCACCTCGTACCGGCGCCCGCCGACCTCGACCGCGGTGGGACGCCCACGCAGGCGCGCCGGGAGTCCGTCGCCGCTGACCTTGTGGCTCTGAGCCACAAACTCCGCCGCCCGGCGCGCGAGCTGCTCCGACTCGACGATCCCATGGCACGTCGCGCCTTCCACGAAGCACGGGTGCTCGAGGAGCGCACGATGGAACCCGAGCAGCGTCGGCACGCCGCCGATCTCGAACTCCTCGAGGGCGCGCAGCATCCGGCGGCGCGCGTGCTGGCGGTCGACGTCGTGTACGACCAGCTTCGCGATCATCGGGTCGTAGAGGGGCGAGATCTCGGAGCCCTCGACGACACCAGAGTCGACGCGCACCCCCGGCCCCGCGGGCTCGCGGTAGTGCGTGATCCGCCCGGGAGCGGGCAGGAAGCCGCGCGAGACGTCCTCGGCGTTGATCCGGCACTCGATCGCATGCCCGTGCAGGCGCACGTCCTCCTGCCGCACCGAGAGCGGCTCGCCCGTGGCGATCAGCACCTGCTCGCGGACGAGATCGAGGCCCGTCACCAGCTCCGTGATCGTGTGCTCGACCTGGATGCGCGTGTTCATCTCGAGGAAGAAGTACTCGCCCTCGCGCGTGAGCAGGCCCTCGATCGTCCCGGCCGAGCGGTACCCGACCGCGCGCGCAGCGTCGACCGCGATCTGACCGATCCGCGCGCGCAGCTCGTCGTCGACCGCCGGCGACGGCGTTTCCTCGACGAGCTTCTGGTGGCGGCGCTGGATCGTGCAGTCGCGCTCGCCGAGGTGGATCACGTTGCCGTGCGCATCCGCGAGCACCTGCACCTCGACGTGCCTTGGATCCTCGAGGTAGCGCTCGACGTACACGGCCGCGTCGGAGAAGTACGCCTCGCCCTCTCGGCGCGCGGACTCGAACGCGCGCTCGGCCTCGTCCGCGCTCCGCACGACCTTCAGCCCCTTGCCGCCGCCGCCGGCGGACGCCTTGATCGCGATCGGCCAGCCGAGCTCGTCGCCGAGGCGGCTCACGTCCTCGGCCGACTCGACGGGCGCCGTCGTGCCGGGGACGATCGGGACGCCCGCCGCCTGCATCCGCGCGCGCGCCGCAACTTTCGAGCCCATCGCCTCGATCGCCTCGGGTGGCGGGCCGATCCAGACGAGCCCTGCGTCTGCGCACGCGCGCGCGAAGGCGGCGTTCTCGGCCAGGAACCCGTAGCCCGGATGGATCGCCTGCGCCCCCGCCTGCCGCGCGGCCTCGAGGATCCGCTCCTGCGCGAGGTAGCTCTCGACCAGGTACGCCTCGTCGGCGGCACCGACGTGCTGTGCTCCGCGGTCGGCCTCGGAGTACACCGCGACGGTCCCGAT
>DASYUZ010000210.1:0-20618 GCA_036000665.1 Gaiellaceae bacterium | reverse complement strand
CGAGGCGCTCGTCGAGCCGCACCTGCGTGCGCTCCACGTCCACTGCTACCGGATGCTCGGCTCGCTGCACGAGGCCGAGGATCTCGTGCAGGAGACCCTGCTGCGCGCGTGGCGCCGCCTCGACACGTACGCCGGACGCGCTCCGTTCGGCGCCTGGCTCTACGGGATCGCGACGAACGCGTGCATCGACGCGCTCGCACGCCGGGGGCCGCGGCTCCTGCCGAACGCCGTCGCCGATCCCGACGACCCGACACTCGAACCCGCCCCGCCGCGAACCGACGTCGCGTGGCTCGAGCCGTACCCGGACCGCCTGCTCGATCCAGAGTCGGAAGTCGACCGGCGCGAGACCGTGCGCCTGGCGTTCGTCGCAGCCGTCCAGCACCTGCCGCCGCGGCAGCGCGCCGTCCTGCTCCTGCGTGAGGTGCTCGGCTGGTCGGCCCAGGAGGTCGCCGAGCTGCTCGGCACGACGCGCGCCTCGGTGAACAGTGCCCTGCAGCGGGCGCGCGCCGCGCTCGAGCTACCGCCTCTGGAGCGCGCACCCGACGACGAGGAAGCGGCAATCGTGGCGCGCTACGTCGCCGCGTGGGACGCCGCCGACGTCGCTGCCCTCGCCGCGCTGCTCCGCGAAGATGTCGAGATGACGATGCCGCCGGTCCCGTCGTGGTACCGCGGTCGCGATGCTCTCGTCACGTTCTTCCACGCGCACTTCGTACGCTTTCCCCGCGGAACGATGCGTCTCGTTCCGATCCGCGCGAACGGCGCGCCGGCGTTCGGGGTCTTCGCCCACGACGAGCCGAGCGCGATCAAGGTGCTCGAGGTGGAACGCGGCGGCATCCGCTCGATCATGGGCTTCGTGGACCCCTCCCTCTTTCCGCTGTTCGGCCTCTAGCCGAGGCCGGTCCGCTGACGCAGCCAGCGCCGTGCGACCTCGCCCTGGGCAGCCTGAAACGCGCGCAGCGTCGGCAGCCCCGGCGGCGGTGGGAGCAGCGCCCTGTGCGTGAAGAAGCCGGCGACCGACGCGAGGGCCGCGTTCACGGCGTCGGGATCCGCAGCGCTCGCCCCCGGCCAGCGCGAGAGCACGCGCTCGGGCTGCGGCCCGCCCTGCATGGCGACGCTCGGTGCGAACGCAACCGCGTCGAGCCAGGCCGGCCCCACGTGTGCGTGCGGCCAGTCGACGAAGTACACGCGCCCGTCGTCGGTGAGCAGGATGTTGTCGGCGCGGATGTCGAGATGCACGAGCGTGTCGCCGACGACGGTCTCCGCGACCTCGGCCTCGAGCGCAACCAGCTCGTCGAGGTGGCGCAGCGACCACTCGTCGAGGGTCGCGGGCGGCTCGTCGCGAAGCAGGTGCCACGAGTTGATGCCGGCCACGAGCTTCTCGCCCACCGGCTCGGTCGCCACCGGCGACGGCGTGAGCATCCGCTCGAGCCGATCAGCAGTCTCCAGCACGCGCTCGAGCTCGTCG
Source organism: Gaiellaceae bacterium (assembly GCA_036000665.1). Classification (GTDB taxonomy): domain Bacteria; phylum Actinomycetota; class Thermoleophilia; order Gaiellales; family Gaiellaceae; genus JACCTU01. The sequence goes on along the minus strand of DASYUZ010000210.1, from coordinate 19,153 downwards.
GCCTGCCAGGGTTGCGACGGCTCCCGGCCCTCGACGTCCTCGAGCACGCGCACCACCCACTCGTCGTCGTAGGACCAGAGCAGCCTCGGGACGGGCACGCCCTCGGGCAACGACGAGACGATCTCGATCTCCCGCCGGTGGAAGCCCGGCGAGAGCTCGTTGGGCTCCGGCCCGACGGCCTTGACGAACACGCGTCGCCCGTCCGCGAGCGTGACGCGCGCGGCGATGCCCGGCGAGAAGCCGCCGGGCTGGCTCTCCGCAGCAAGGACGCGCGAGCCGAGCCCCGACTCGAGCGCAGCCAGCGCGCGACCCGGCAGCTCGGACCAGTGGCGGCGAGACCCGCGCGCGGGAGGCGGACCGGCGACCGAGCTCAGCGGCGGCCCTTGAGCGCTCGCTCCATCTCGCGCTGCGCGTCGCGCTGCGCGATGTCGCGCCGCTTGTCCTGCGCTTCCTTGCCGCGACCGACCGCAAGCTCGACCTTCGCGCGTCCGTTCTTGAAGTAGAGGCGTGTCGGGACGAGCGTGAGGCCGCGCTCGCGCACCTTGCCCGCAAGGGAGTCGATCTCGCGCCGCTTCAGCAGCAGCTTGCGGTCGCGGTCGGGATCGTGGTTCTGGATGTTCCCGTGGCCGTACTCCGCGATGTGCGCCCCGACGAGCCACGCCTCGCCGTCGCGGATCTCGGCGTACGCGCGCTGGAGGTTCGCCAGTCCGTTCCGGAGGGACTTGACCTCCGTCCCGGTCAGCGCGAGACCCGCCTCGACGCGGTCGCTGAGGTGGTAGTCGTGCCGGGCGCGGCGGTTGTCGACGATCAGCTTGTCGGCCACTCGGCCATTTTAGGATCGGCTTCGTGGAGCTCTCCGATGGAGAGGTCACGGTTCGGTCCTGGCGCGCCGACGACCTGGACGAGCTCGTCGCTGCGGTGAACGACCCCGAGATCGCGCGCTGGATGCCGGCGATTCCGCATCCCTACTCGCACGCGGACGCCCGGGCGTACCTCGCGCGCGCCACGGGCCGCGAAGGAACGTTCGCGGTCGTCGACACGGGGAGCGGGCGCCTGCTCGGCGGGATCACCGTGAACGCGCAGAACTGGGGCCGCGCGGACATCGGCTACTGGGTGCGCGCAGACGCACGCGACCGCGGCGTCGCCTCGCGCGCGCTCACGCTCGTCGCGGGGTGGGGCCTGGGTCGCTACCGGCGCCTGCAGCTGCACGCGGACGTGGAGAACATCGCGTCGCAGCGCGTCGCCGAGAAGGCCGGCTTCAGACGCGAGGGAGTGCTCAGGGCGTGGATCGAGCAGAACGGGTCTCAGCGCGATCACGTCCTGTACTCGCTGCTGCAAGGCGATCGCTGACCCAGTCGCGTAACTCGAAGACGAAGCGCGAGTCGATCGCGTGCGGGAGCGGATACTCCCGGTAGAGAACGTCCGCGCCCGCCTGCTCGAGCAGCACCCGCGCCCGGCGCCCGAACTGGACCCGGATCACCTGATCGAAGGTGCCGTGCCCGATCGCAACGGACGGCAGGGGCGGGTCGAGATCGAGCTCGAAGCCCTCCACCGTCGGCACGAAGCCGCTCAGCGCGATGATCCCCGCCGGCCGCGGGCGGCCGCGACCGAGCCCGAGCGCGTAGCTCATCACGGCGCCCTGCGAGAAGCCGCCGAGGATCGTGCGCTCGGACGGCAGGTCGAGCCCGTCCAGCCAGGCCGAGACGCGCTCGTACGTCGGCAGAAACGTGGTCGGGTCCGGGAAGCCGATCTCGCGCACCGCGTACCAGTGCGCGCCGCCGGGCGGGAGCGAGAGCGGGCCGCGGGGCGTGATGCCGAGCAGGCGCCGCTCAGGATCGAGCGCGTCGAGCAGCAGCACGAGGTCGTGCTCGTCGGCGCCGCGGCCGTGGAAGAGGACGAGCGCGCCTTCGGGCTCCCCCGCCGGCTCGCGGAGTCGCGCGACTAGGTCTTCACCCACGATTCGCGCGGATTCCGGATCGGCGTCAGGAGCGGCTCGACCTGCGCACGCAACGGCTCGAACGCGGGCGGGAGCGACAGGCGCTCGCCGAGATGCTCGAGCGGCTCGTCCGCCGTGAAGCCGGGGCCGAGCGTCGCAATCTCGAACAGGATCCCGTTCGGCTCGCGGAAGTAGATGGACTTGAAGTAGAAGCGTTCGATGATCGGAGTCGGACGTCCGCCGGCTTCGAGCACGCGCTCCCGCCAGGCCTCGTGGTCGTCGATGCGCGACGCCCAGGCGACGTGGTGCACGGTGCCCGCACCGGGGACCGGCGCCGCCTCCGGCGCCTGGTCGTAGATGTACATGCCGCTGCGTTTGTCGCCGCGCGCTTCCCAGCCGGGCTCGAACCCGAGCTTGTTCAGGAACTCGTCGCTGCGCTCGGGATCGTGCGCGTACGCGCGTACGCCGGCGAAGCCGCGCAGCGCGTGCTCGCGCGGGATCTCGGGGTGCTCGGCGATCAGCGGCTCCTCGCCGCTCGTGTCGACGAGCAGCTCATGCTCGAGACCCTCGGGGTCACGAAAGATGAGACTAGGTCCGTCGCGCCTGACCCCCAGTCGCTCGGCCCAGAAATCGAGCGAGTCCTCGGAGCCGACCCGCCAGATGACCCGGTGCACCATGCCTGCGCCCGCATGCCCGCGCGCCGCACCCGGGTACTCGAAGAAGGTGATGTCGCTGCCGGCGCTCCCGCGCTCGTCGGCATAGAAGAGGTGGTAGACAGTCGGGTCGTCCTGGTTGACGGTCTTCTTCACGAGCCGCAGGCCGAGCTTGTCCGCGTAGAAGTCGACGTTGGCCGGCGCGTCGCCGGTGATGGCGGTGACGTGGTGAATGCCTTCGAGTTTCATGCCTTCTCCTAACGTTTGAGCGCTTAAGCTATTCCCAGCTCGACTTTCCCTTCCGTCTTCCGGATCTCCTCGACCCGAACTTCGACCGGGTCGCCGAGGCGGAACGTCCGCCCCCCGCGGCGGCCGACGAGCTTCGTCTCCAGCTCGTTGATCTCATAGAAGTCGCCCGGGAGCCGCCGCGCCGGGAGCATCCCCTCGAACACATCGCCGAAACGGACGAAGAGCCCGGAGCCGATCATTCCGGTGATCTCGCCGGAGAAGGGTGCCTCCCAGCCGCGCTCGAAGAGCACGTCGTCGAGCAGCCAGGCGAGGCAGATGTCGTCGGCGCGGTACTCGATCTCGGCCGCCGCGCGCTCGTGCTGCGAGGTGTGGTCTGCCGCGACCTCGACGTCCTCCGGCAGCGGCTCGTCGTCGGCGCCGATCTCGCGCAACAGCGCGCGGTGCACGACGAGGTCCGGGTAGCGGCGGATCGGCGAGGTGAAGTGGCAGTACGCCGGGCTCGCGAGCCCGGAGTGGCCCAGGTTCTCCGGGTGGTAGCGCGCCTGCTTGAGCGAGCGCAGTACGAGTGCCGGAAATGCCTCGCGGCCGCGTCCCGCGCGGGCGACATACTCGCTCACGCGCTCGCTCGCCTGCGCGGCGATCCGCGCTGCGTCGGTCGACGAAAAGCGATCGGCGTCCGGCGCGGGCGGCGTCGGCACCTCCAGGTCCGCGAGCTTCGCGAGCAGGCGGAGCACGGATTGCGGATCGGGCTTCTCGTGCACGCGGTAGAGCGCCTCGCGGCGGCGCCCGGCCAGCAGGCCTGCGACCGCCTCGTTCGCGAGGATCATCTGTTCCTCGATCAGCGCGTGCGCGTGCGGCTCCGTCTCGAGCCAGGCCTTCTCGACACCGCCCTCGCCGTCGAACGCAAACGCGAGCTCGGCGCTCGAGATGCGCAGCGCACCGCGTGCGAAGCGGCGGCGCCGCAGCTCGAGCGAGATCTTGTCAGCGAGCGCGACGGCCTCTGCGACGTCGTCGGCCACGCGCTCTTGTCCGGCCAGGATGCGCTCGGCCTGCAGGTACGTGAGCCGCGCGTCGGAGCGGATCACCGAGCGGTAGAAGCTCGGCTGGCCCGCCTCGAACGCGCCGTTGAACGGCACCTCGACGGTCACGCAGAGCCGGTCGACGTACGGGCGCAGCGAGCACGCGTCGTCGGCCAGCTCGTGCGGGAGCATCGGCGCAACGAGGCCGGGCACGTAGACCGAGAGCGCACGCTCGTAGGCCCCGCGATCGAGCGGCGAGCCGGCGGGGACGAACCACGAGACGTCGGCGATGTGCACCCAGACGCGGATGCCGTCGCCCTCCTGCCGGGCAGAGATCGCGTCGTCGAAGTCCTTCGCCGTCTCGGGATCGATCGTGAACGTGACGAGGTCGCGCAGGTCGACGCGGCCCTCGAGGCTCGGCTCCGGGAGCGTGAAGGGCTCGAAGTCCGCCCGCAGCCCCTCCTGCTCGAGCAGCGCCTCGAGCACGGTCTCGATCCGGTCGGCCGGGCCGAGCGCTCTTTCGACCCGTGCGCGCCCGCGGCCCTTGCGGACGACCACGAGCTCGCCCGGCCGGACGTCGGCCAGCCCCTTGCGGTCGAGCACGATCGGAACGCCGGGGGTGAAATAGGGCTCGCCGACGACGAGCCGTCCCCGGCGGGCTACCTCGACGACGACGAAGTCGCTCATGACGAGCATCTTTCCTGCCCGTTCGCTCGTTCAACAGACATGGAGGTGTTCTTGCTCGGCGGGGGAGCCTCGGCGGCCGCTGCGCTCCTGATCGGGCTGGCCTTTGCCCGCACGTTCACGGGCGTTGCCTTGCTGCTCGCGATCGGCGCCTTCGCCGTCGCGTTCGTCCACGCGCTGGGTCCCGCGAACGAGCTCCTGCAGGCGTCTGCGAACGCGAACTTCCTCGGGTGGGCCGCAGGTTCTCTCGTGGTGGGCCGAACTCGCGCGGTCGAGTGGCTACACGCGCAGGAAGCGGCGTAGCGTCAGGCCGGACCCGGCCGCGCCGAGCAGCAGGCCGAGCCCGAGCACGATCAGCGCGGTCAGCGGGAAGGCGAGCGCCTGCACGTCGGATCCCGCATCGACCTTGCCGAGGATCGCGGGCAGCGCGATCTCCTTGCCGACGAGGAGCAGGATCACCGCCAGCACCGACCCCGCCAGGCCGCAGAAGAGGCCCTCGAGCATGAACGGGCCGCGCACGAACCAGTTCGATGCGCCGACGAGCTTCATCACCTCGATCTCGCGACGGCGCGCGTAGATGGAGAGCCGGATCGTGTTCGCGATCAGCAAGCCGGACGCGACCAGCAGCAGGATCACGATCCCGAGGAAGATGATCGAGATCACCTGCCCGACGCGGATGATCCGCTTCGCGGTCGCCTTGCCGAAGTCGACCTTCTCGACGCGGATGTTGTTCGACGCAACGTAGCGACGCAGGTCGCCTGTGATCGCTTCGACGTCTTCGGCGCGCTTGGGAATCGCTTCCTGTGCGTCAGGAAGGGGGTTGTACGAAAGATCCCGAACGAGCTCGGGCGAGCGCTTGCGCATGATCTCGAGCGCCTCTTCCTTCGAGATGTACCTGTACGACTTCACGCGCGGATCGCGGCCCAGCCAGTCGCCGATCCTGTTGACGTCGCCCTCCTGGTGCGCTTCGGGGCACGTGTGGTCGGTGCAGTAGAAGACCTTCACGCGCACGTCCTTCTTCACGTGGTTCGACCACGACACGACCCACGTGCCGAGTGCGATCGAGAGTCCGAGCAGGAACATCCCGATCAGTACCGTCATCGTCGCCGCGAAGGTCGTCGAGAGGCTTGCACGGACCGAGCGCAGCGCCTCGGCGAGGAGCAGCTGGAACCTCATTCGCCCGTGTAACCCCCGCGGCGCTCGTCGCGCGAAAGCTTGCCGTCCTCGAGTGCGAGTACGCGCCGGCGCATCTTGTCGACCATCTCACGGTCGTGAGTGACCATCAAGATCGTCGCGCCCGAGCGGTTGATCCGGTAGAGCAGCTGCATGATCCCGACCGACGTGTCGGGATCCAGGTTCCCGGTCGGCTCGTCGCAGATCAGGAGCGGAGGATGGTTGACGAACGCACGTGCGATCGACACGCGCTGCTGCTCGCCGCCCGAGAGCTCGTCGGGATAGGAGTTCATCTTGTGCGCGAGCCCGACGAGCGAGAGGACCTCCGGCACCTTGCGCCGGATCGAGTTCGGCCCCTCGCCCTGCACCTTGAGCGCGTACGCGACGTTCTCGGACGCTGTGCGGTTCGGCAGCAGTTTGAAGTCCTGGAAGACGCAGCCGACGTTTCGCCGTAGCTGCGGCACCTTGCCGCGACGCAGCCGCGAGAGGTCGCGGCCCCCGACGATGATCCGCCCGGAGGTCGGCTCGAGCTCCTTGAGGATCAGCCTGATCAGCGTGGACTTGCCCGAGCCGGAGGCGCCCACGACGAAGACGAACTCGCCCTTCTCGATCACGAAGCTGATTTCGGAGAGGGCGGTCACGCCGGGGTCGTAGACCTTCGTGACGCCGTCGAAGGTGATCGCGGCGCCCGCCGAGGGCACCGGCGGGCGGAAGCCGTCCTCGGGCTCCGCAAGAGCGGTGGGTGTCGTCTCGAGCTCCGTCACCGGGGATCTGGGCAGACTGGAAGGGCCGTCCGGTGCCGCGAGAGTACGGCCCGGCCAGTCTATAGGACCGCCTCGGACGGCTTTACACCACCTGTCCGGCCGCCTTGGCCAGCAGGTAGGCCTGGATGAAGCCGTCGAGGTCGCCGTCGAGGACGCCCTGGGCGTTTCCGACCTCGAAGCCCGTCCGGTGGTCTTTCACCTGCTGGTAGGGCTGAAGGACGTAGGAGCGGATGTTCGCGCCGCCGAAGCCCGTGTCCACGACCGCGCCGCGCTCTCGCGCGAGCTCGGCCTCGCGCTCCTCGAGGGCCTGCTCGGCGAGGCGAGAGCGCAGGACCCGCATCGCGGTCTGCTTGTTCGCCGTCTGCGAGCGCTCGTTCTGGCACTGGACCACGATCCCCGTCGGGAGGTGGGTGATCCGGACCGCCGAGTCGGTCTTGTTCACGTGCTGACCCCCCGCACCGCTTGCGCGGTACGTGTCGATCCGCAGGTCGTTCTCGTCGATCTCGATGTCGCCGTCGTCCGGGAGCAACGGCGCGACGACGACCTGCGAGAACGACGTGTGCCGGCGATGCGCCTGGTCGAACGGCGACAGGCGGACGAGCCGATGCTTGCCGCGCTCCGCCTTCAGGATCCCGTACGCGTTTTCGCCGCTGACGGTCAGCGTCGCCGACTTGAGGCCCGCTTCTTCGCCCGGCGTCGCCTCGAGGAGCTCGGTCTTGAAGCCACGGTCGGACGCCCAGCGCAGGTACATGCGGAGGAGCATCTCGGTGAAGTCCTGCGCGTCGATGCCGCCCGTCGCCGTATGCAGCGAGACAAGCGCATCGCCGGCGTCATACTCGCCGTTGAAGAGCGCATCCTCGCGGAGGCGGTCGAGCTCGCTGCGGATGGGGACGAGCTGCGCGCGCAGCTCATCGGCGAGGTCGCCGTCCATCGCGAGCAGCTCTTTCGCGTCCTCGTAGTCGCGCGTCAGCGTGTCGTAGCGCTCGAGCTTCTTCGTCAGGCGCGCGTGCTCCGCAGAGATCTGCGCGGCCTTTGCTTGATCGTCCCAGAAGCCGGGCTCGCCCATCCGGGCCTCGAGCTCGGCGGCCTGAGCCCTCAGCGCGTCCGGGTCAAAGGTAATCACGGACCCAGTCGAGCTGGGCCCCGATCTCCTCGAGCTGCTGCTCCACGGGTACGGCGAGGTCAGACATCGCGGACAGGCTAGCCCACCTACGCAAGCGCGAGGTCGGTCTTCGCGAAGTCGGCGCCCTTCGCGAGGAGCGGCCGCCCGGAAACTCGCGCCGTTGCGTACGCAAGACAGTCGCCAAGATTCAATTGCGCCTCATGGCGGCCTCGACCGAAGCGGAGCCACGCCTCGCAGGCGACTCGCCAGTGCCCGGTCTCGAACCCGATCACGACGACGTCGCCATGCTCGACGAAGCGCTCGAGCTGGCGCTGCCCTCGCTCGCCAAGGCGCGCACCGACGACGATCCCCGCCTCGACGAGCGCGGGCGCACCGACCCCGACGACAGCCTGCGCGCCGATCCTACGCAGGAACTCGTCCCGCTCCGGCTCGCGAAACAGGATCGAGAGGATGGCCGAGGTGTCGAGGATCACACGCCCTCGGGCCCGTAGCCGAGGATCTGCTCCTGCTCCTCCTTGCTCGGCGCTCGGCCGAGCAGCTCAGGCTGGATCGACGGCCAGATCTCCTCCTCGAGCAGCTGTCGCAAGGCGCGCTCGCGATCGCCGCCTGACCCCTGGAGGACGAGTCGCTCCTTCCGCTCGCGGAGCGCGGTTCTGATCGCTCCGGTCTTCGACTCTCCGGTCAGGGCGGCCACCTCCGCCGCGAGCCGCTCGGTCTCTCCGTCCTTGATGTTCAGCGCCACGGTAGAATTTTTAGCGGAATGGTGTAAGGCGCCGGCTCAGCCGATGTAGCAGTGGCTTTCCGGATCCTCAGCCGCATCGAGCCCATTAAGGATCGGTCCGACGTTCGCAAGCAAGTGTCGGCCGGAGTAACCGTTGTTGTCGGTTACAAAGATCGCGACGTTGTTCCCGAGCGTCGCGATTAGCCGAACGTGCTGTCGAGCTCGGCCGACAACGGGGATGTCCAACTCCCGCAAACGCGGCCCGTTCCTGCAGCGCGCTTCACAAACGAAGACGAAGAGAGCGGCGCGCCGAGTCACATGGCGGTAAGCAACGGCGTGCCGGTATGCCGTGTCGTCGCGCGGAACAGCACGCGGCAGTTGGATTCGAACTAGCCTGAGCCCGCGGTCAGCGAAGGCGCCGACGACTTCTTTAGGCGCGCGTGCTCGTTCCAATTCGGCTTGCGACGGACAACCCAACCTCGCCGGGATGACGAAGGTCGCCGCCGCAGCAAAGAGCGTCAAGACGAGAATGGCGAAGACGAGCAGACCGATTCGCACCCGCCGCGAGGGCGGGCTTTGCCCGTCCTCGCTCACATCGGCCGTTGGAGAGCCCCGTGACCCGAAGTCGTCACGGCAGCCGCGAAGCGGCTGCCGGACTTCGGGTCATTGACCGTGGCACTTCTTGTACTTCTTGCCCGAGCCGCACCAGCAAGGGTCGTTGCGGCCGAGCTTCTGCTCCTCGCTGCGCACGACTTGCTGCGTGTTCACCGTCTGGGCCGGTGCGGCGACTGCGCCCGCGGTTGCGACCGCACTGCCGCCGGCCGTCATTCCCGCCATCGCGATCGCGTCGGCCCCGGCCGAGGACTCGTGCTCGTACGAGAGGCGGCCGTTGCCGCCCGTCTGCTGCTGCTCGAGCATCTCCGCGTCCTCCGGCGCGAGCTGTGCGTGGAAGAGCGTCGCGACGACTTCCTCGCGGATCATCTGGCCGAGCTCCTCGAACATCCGATGTCCCTCGCCGCGGTACTCGACGAGCGGATCCTTTTGCGCGAACGCGCGCAGGTGCACGCCCTCGCGGAGGTAGTCCATGTTCTCGAGGTGCTCGCGCCAGCGCGTGTCGACGACCTGGAGCGTCACGAAGCGCTCGAGCTCGCGCATCAGGTCGGCGCCGAGCTCCTGCTCCTTCTCCTCGTACTCGAGCTGCGCCGCATTCTGGAGCTCCTCGAGCAGCGCCTCGCGCGAACCGAGGTCGATGCCCTCCTCGCGCAGCTCGTCGAGTGTGACGTCGGTGCCGGTGAGGTCGCGCACAGCTTGCAGCAGCGCCTCGAGATCCCATTCCTCGCCGTACTCGGCCTGCGTGTACGTGTCGACCGCGTTCTCGATCACCTCGTCGACCCAGCCCTTGACCTCCTCGGACATGTCCTCGCCCTCGAGCACGCGCCGCCGCTGGGCGTAGATCACCATGCGCTGCGTGTTCATCACGTCGTCGTACTTGAGGACGTTCTTGCGCATGACGAAGTTCTGCTCCTCGACCTTCTTCTGCGCGTTCTCGATCTGACGGGAGAGGATCGACGCCTCCATCGGCTCGTCGTCCGGCACCTTGAAGCGCTGCATGATGTTCTTGATCCGGTCGCCGGCGAAGAGGCGCACGAGCTCGTCCTCGCCCGAGAGGTAGAAGCGCGACTCGCCGGCGTCGCCCTGACGGCCTGAACGGCCGCGGAGCTGGTTGTCGATTCGCCGGGCCTCGTGTCGCTCGGTGCCGAGCACGTAGAGCCCGCCGGCCTCGATCACGCCCTCGCCGAGCTTGATGTCGACGCCGCGGCCGGCCATGTTCGTCGCGATCGTGACCGCGCCGAGCTGACCGGCGTCCTTGATGATCTCGGCCTCGCGCTCGTGCTGCTTGGCGTTCAGGACGGTGTGCGGGATCCCCTGGCGCTCGAGCAGCTTGGAGAGGTACTCGGAGGTCTCGACGGCGATCGTGCCGAGAAGGATCGGCTGCCCGGCCTCGTGGCGCTCCTTGATGTCGCGGATGACGGCCTGGAACTTGCCTTCCTTCGTGCGGAAGATGAAGTCGTTCTTGTCGAGGCGCGCGACCTCCTGGTTCGTCGGGATCTCGACGACGTTCAGGTTGTAGATCTCGACGAACTCCTTCTCCTCCGTCTTCGCGGTACCGGTCATGCCGGCGAGCTTCTCGTAGAGGCGGAAGTAGTTCTGCAGCGTGATCGTCGCAAGCGTGACGTGCTCCTCCTGGATGCGCAGGCCTTCCTTCGCCTCGACAGCCTGGTGCAGACCCTCGCTCCAGCGCCGGCCTTCCATGATCCGGCCCGTGAACTCGTCGACGATCTTCACCTCGCCTTCCTGGATGACGTAATCGACGTCGCGGTGGTAGAGCGACTGCGCCTTCAGCGCCTGGGTGAGGTGGTTGACGAGCTGCGCGTTGCGCGGGTCGTAGAGGTTCTCGATCCGGAGCGCGCGCTCGACCTTCTCGATCGCGTCTTCGCTCGGCGAGACGGTCTTGAACTTCTCGTCATAGAGGTAGTCGGCGCCGTCGGCGAACGCCTCCTCGCCCTTCTGCAGCGGGTCGGCCTGCTTGCCCTGCAGCTGCTTCACGACGCGCGCGAAGTCGTAGTACGTCTGAGCTGCGGTCTCCGGCTGGCCGGAGATGATCAGCGGCGTGCGCGCCTCGTCGATCAGGATCGAGTCGACCTCGTCCACGATCGCGTAGCGGTGACTGCGCTGCACGACCTCGTCGAGCGACACGGCCATGTTGTCGCGCAGGTAGTCGAACCCGAACTCGGAGTTCGTTCCGTAGGTGACGTCAGCGGCGTACGAGTCCTTGCGCTCGGCGAACGGCATCATGTTCTGGATGAAGCCGACGCGCATGCCGAGCTTCTCGTAGACCGGCGCCGTCCACTCGGCGTCGCGCTTCGCGAGGTAGTCGTTCACCGTCACGAGGTGCACGCCCATGCCCTCGAGCGCGTTCAGGTAGAGCGGCTGGACGGCCACGAAGGTCTTGCCCTCGCCGGTCTTCATCTCCGCGATGTCGCCTTCGTGGAGCGCGATTGCGCCCATCAGCTGGACGTCGAAGAGGCGGACGCCGATCGTGCGCTTGAAGGCCTCGCGCACCGCCGCGAAGGCCTCGAAGAGCAGCTCCTCGAGCGACTCGCCGTTCTCGAGCCGCTGCTTGAACTCGGTGGTCTTGGCGGCCAGCTCGTCGTCGGAGAGCGCCTCGAACTCGGGCTCGAGGGTGCCGATGTAGGCCGCCTGTTCTTGCAGGCGCTTGAGGCGGCGGCCCTCGCCGAAGCGAAGGACCTTCTCGAAGGTGCCGAGATTCTGGGCCATGGCGGTCCTAGGGTAGCGGGTTCAAATCGGCCTTCCGGGGCCGGCGCTGGGGGGCGGGATCTTCGTTCAGCGGCCGAGCCGCCTCGTCGCGGGGTCGGTCACAGCGGGGTCAGCGTCACCTCCCAGAGCTCGTCGTCGAGTCGGGCAGCGCGGATCACGTACGCGGGCATCCCGCCTGCGAGCGCCTCGAGCGAGGGGAGCTTGCCGAACATGCGCACACCGTCGACCGCGAGCGTGCGGACGCTGTCGCGCATGGCCAGCTCGATCGTGTCGCCGGGGATCTCGTCGGCAACGCGCGCGACCTCGATCGTCGACGCGCCGACGGCCCAGAGTTGGTCGCCGCGCCGGGTCGCCTCCGCACGATAGGGAGGCTGAAGCTCCTGCTCGACCGCCTCCGCGAGCGGCGCGAGTGTTCCGTCGGGAACGTCCTCGTCGACGATCAATGTCCCGTCCGGCAGAGCTACGAAGTGCACCTCGTCGCCGGGGAGCGCCGCCTCGGCGGTCACGACCGCGTCCCAGCGTCGCGGGCGTGGGATCCCGTGCAGGCCCACCTCGCCCGTCGTGGCGTTGCCAGTGAGGTCGGGCGGATGCGCCAGGTAGCCACCGGCCTGGGCATTGAGGAGGGCCTTGGCGAGCTTCTTGTGGACGGGCTCGTCGCGGCGCCAGAAGGGCATCTACTGCGGCTCGATCAGCCCGTAGGCACCGTCGTTCCGCCGGTACACCACGGCAACGTCATCGGTATCGGCGTTCCGGAAGACGAAGAAGTCGTGGCCGACGAGCTCGAGTTGCAGCACCGCCTCGTCGGGGGTCATCGGCTTCACGGCGAACTGCTTCGTCTTGACGATTTGCTGGTCGAGTCGGTCTGACATCTCAGGCGGCCCTCCGTCGATTTGAGCGTTGGCTTGCCGCACGTTGCGTTTGCTCCGCTTGTCGCGGTAGTGCCGCACCTGGCGGAGCAGCTTCTCGGTGAGCAGGTCGATCGACGCGCGCATGTCGTTCGACGCCTCGCGCGCGCGGAGTATCGGCCCCCGCGTCCAGACGGTCGCCTCCGCGACCTGGTTCGCGGCGATCGAGGGGTTCTTCTCGACCATCAGCTCGAGTTCGACCCGCGTGTTGTCGCCGAGCTGGCGGTCGAGCTTCGCCAGCTTCTGCTCGGCATAGCTGCGGACCGAGTCACTGATCTCGAGGTTCCGGCCCTTCACCTGAAGTCGCAACGCGTCCTCCTCTGGGCGGGGAACGAGCCTGGGTTCTCACTGTATACCCGAGGACGACGCGTGCGAACGTCACGACCTCGACCCGTCGGGCACCGGCCCTACGGAGTGCCGAGGCTGCCGCGTTCGCGGTCGCACCGCTCGTGTAGACGTCGTCTACGAGGACGACACGGCGCGGTGCGGGGCGCGAGCTGAAGGCTCCGCGGACGTTCGCCCGGCGCTGCTCCCGGCTGAGGCCGCGCTGGCGCTGGCCCGGACGGCGCTCGAGCAGCTGCAGGAGCGGCACGTCCCAGCGGGTCGCGAGCTCGCGCGCAAGGGCCCCGGCCGCGTGGTCGCCGCGCCGGCGCCGGCGCTCGGGGTCGGGCGGGACGAACGCGAGCGGCGCCTGCGCGGGCTCGAGCAGCTCGGCGACGACCGTGGCGGCCTCTCGTGCGAGGCTCCGTAGGCCGCGCTCCTTCCATGCGGCCACGAGCGTCCGGACCGCGTCGTCGTAGACGACCGCGGAGCGGGCACGCGCGAAGGCGAGGCGTCGCCCCGAGCATTCCGCGCAGCGGCTGACCGGCCAGACGGTCGGCGTCCCGCAGCGCTCGCAGTGCGGCGGGCACACCCGCGGCAGGTTCGCGCGGCAGGCGCCGCAGAGCTGTGCACCGACATGGCGACACACCACACAGCGCTGCGGAAGGACGATGTCGAGAAGCACGCGATCGACGGTACGCGTTTCACGCGGCGATTCGGCGGTGCGTCACACAATTGGCGCAAAGTTGGCACACACGCGACACGAACGCGCGGCATTCGGCCGGTAACGTCGACCGCCGAGGGAGGAGGGAAGAGGCCCCACCCTTGGGTGGGGGCGCGCGCGTTAACCGTACCCCGCGCGCGGATCAGTCCGGGGCGTACGCCGTGCGCGTTGGAAGGCCGACGCGTTCGCGCAGGCGGTTGTCCGCCTCCAGCAGCTGCTCCGGAGTTCCGATGTCGTACCACCCGCCCGTGAACGTGTATCCATACACGGGCTCGCGCTTGTGCAGCCACGCGACGAGGTTGCCCGGCTGGTCGCGCGGATTTCCCTCTGCGAGGTAGCGCTCGACGAGCGGCAGATGCTCGCGGTGGTAGAGGTATGTCGCCGTCGCGGCGAGCGTGCTCGGCGGGTCCGGCGGCTTCTCGACGAAGTCGATCACGCGCTCGTTGCCGTCGAGCGCGACGACGCCGTACTGCTTGATCAGCTCGCGGTCGCCGACGTCGTACACCGCGACCGCGCTGCCAACCCCCTTGCCTCGCCACCAGTCCGCGTAGTCGGCGAGGCTGTAGTCGAAGAGGTTGTCGCCCGCGACCACAAGCAGGTCGTCGTCGGCGCCGATCCGGTCGAGGGCGAAGCCGATGTCGCCGATCGCACCGAGCCGGTCGTCGTTCGAGGTCGTTCCGTCGTCGTGGATCGTGACGGCGCCCCTGCCGCCCGCCCAAGACTCGAACGACGACGCATAGCGGGCGTTGGTGACGACGTGGAGCCCGCCGACGTCCGGGATCTCCTCGATCTTGTCGCGGATCCAGTCGAGGATCGGTCGGCCGCCGACGGGCAGCAGCGGTTTCGCGATCGTGTCGGTGAGCGGCCGCAGGCGGGTTGCATAGCCCGCGGCGAGAACGAGCGCTTCGATCTAGGTTCCCTCGTCCCACGAGGCAAGATAGCGCGCCTGCTCTTCCGTCAGCTTGTCGATCTGGATCCCCATCGTCTCGAGCTTCAGGCGCGAGATCTCCTCGTCGATCTCGCGCGGCACCGGGTAAACCTTCCGCTCTAGCTCGGCCGCGTGCGCGACCGCGTACTCCGCGGAGAGCGCCTGGTTCGCGAACGACATGTCCATCACGATCGCTGGATGCCCCTCCGCGGCGGCGAGATTGATCAGCCGGCCCTCGGCGAGCAGGTAGATCCGCCGTCCGTCCGGAAGCACGAACTCGTCGACGAACGCCCGAGCCTCGCGCTGTTCCACCGCGAGCTGCTTCAGCGCCGGGATCTCGATCTCCACGTTGAAGTGACCCGTGTTGGAGAGGATCGCGCCGTCCTTCATCTGCTCCATGTGCTCACGGCGGATCACGGACTTGTCGCCCGTCGCGGTGCAGAAGATGTCGCCCACCTGCGCGGCCTTCTCCATCGTCAGCACCTCAAAGCCGTCCATCGCCGCCTCGAGCGCGCGGAGCGGATCGACCTCGGTCACGATCACGTTCGCACCGAGCCCACGGGCGCGCATCGCGACGCCCTTGCCGACCCAGCCGTAGCCGGCGACGACGAAGTGCTTCCCGGCGAGCAGCACGTTGGTCGCGCGGATGATGCCGTCGATCGTCGACTGCCCGGTCCCGTAGCGATTGTCGAACATGTGCTTCGTGTTCGCGTCGTTGACTGCGATCACCGGGAAACCGAGCGCGCCGTCGCGCTCGAGCGCCTTCAGCCGGATCACACCCGTGGTCGTCTCCTCCGTGCCCGCGATCACGTCGCCGAGCTGCTCGCGTCGTGCGGAGTGGAGCACCCCGATCACGTCGGCGCCGTCGTCCATCGTGATGTGCGGCTTGTGGTCGACCGCCGCCTCGATGTGCTGGTAGTACGTGTCGTTGTCCTCGCCCTTGATCGCGAAGACCGACACGTCGAACTCATCGACGAGCGCAGCCGCGACGTCGTCCTGCGTGGAGAGCGGGTTCGACGCACAGAGCACGGCGTCGGCCCCTGCCGCCTTGAGCGTGCGCATCAGGTTCGCCGTCTCCGTCGTTACGTGGAGGCAGGCGGAGACGCGGTAGCCGGCCAACGGCTGCTCGCGCTCAAAGCGCTCGCGGATCGCCGCCAACACCGGCATCTGCCGGTCTGCCCACGCGATGCGCCGAACCCCCTCCGGGGCGAGCGCGAGGTCTTTGACGTCGTGTCTGCGTGTCGTAGCCATCTCTCTCTTCCGTGTTGAGGTTCGAGGAGTCTAGGCGGCGAGGAGCCGCTCCTGCTTTCGCTGTTCCCAGTCGAGTGCGTCGATCCCGGCACCCGAGAGCCACGAGTCCACTGCCGCCCGCAGTTCGGGCTCGCGGCGCAACCGCGCCGCGAACGCGAGCTCGGCGAGGTCGACGCCGAACCGCTCGCGCAGCGTGCGGAGCGCCCGCAGCTGGTTCAGCTCGCGCAGACCGTAGAGGCGGTAGCCCGACGGCGCTCGAGCCGGGACGACGAGGCCTGCACGCTCCAGGTAGCGGAGCATGCGGGCCGACCAGCCCGTGCCGGCAGCTGCGTCACCGACCGTGAAGCCGTTCACGGCCGAACCTTACCACGCTTGTGTCAAGGTTGGGCGCTAGGGCGCCGACGTGCCTTCCCGTCCGTAGCGGTCCTCCAGCCGCACGACGTCGTCCAGCTGTGGGGTCGAGACCTCCAGGATCGTCGTGTCCTCGAGCGCTGTGACCCTGTGGACGGTGCCCGGGCGGAAACGGAAGGCGTCGCCGGGGGAGATCACGGCCTCGTCCAGCATCCCCTCGCCAGTGTGGCCGAGTTCGATCCGGGCCCGGCCCGACTCGACGTACCAGCTCTCGTCCTTCTCGACGTGGTACTGCAGGCTCAGGGACTGGCCCTCGCGAACGAAGAGGATCTTCCCCACGTAGGCCTCGGCGTGCGCCCAGATCAGCTCCCATCCCCAGGGCTTCTCGACCCGCCGCGGGTCGAAGGACCACGCGTCGAGGGTGTTCAGGTTCGGAGACGCAAGGTCCGGCACACGGCGATCCTACGCCTGCCCCACAGGGTGCGCCGCGTAGTGCTCCTCGGCCCTGCGCAGGTCTTTCGGCGTGTTCACCGTCAGCCAGATGCCGTCGTGGCGGAACGCGAGCAGTCGCGCTTCCTGCGCGAGCTCGGGGAACGTCGTCTGCTCGTGGTCGCCGCGCTCCGGCAGGCGCGCGATCGCCTCGTCGTCGAGCACGTAGAGACCCATGTTCACCCAGTGCGGGAGCTTCGGCGCTTCGCGAAACGCGTGGACGAGGTCGTCGTCGCCGATCTCGACCACACCGTACGGTGACTGCAGCGGCGCGACTGCAATCGTCGCAGCCGGCGAGCGAGAGCGATGGTGCGCGAGCAGCGCCTCCAGGTCCACGTCGAACAGCTCGTCCGCGTTCAGCGCGTAGCACGGTCCTGACTCGCGCCGCTGCTGTGCCGCGAAGCGCAGCCCGCCGCCGCGTCCAAGCGGCTCGGACTCGGGCGCGAAGACGAGCTCGACACGGAGCCCGGCGAGTGCGGCCTCGAAGAGCTCTTCGTCGCCCGCGCGGCAGCTCACGATCACGCGGGCGACGCCGGCTGCAACGAGGGCGCGCACCTGGTACTCCGCGAGCGGCCGGCCGGCAATCTCCACGAGTGCCTTCGGTCGTCCCTGGGCAGCCTCACCCAGGCGCTCGGCCTTGCCGCCCGCCAGCACGATCGCTTCCATCAGTGGCTCTTCCGGTCTCGTTGCTGGATGCCTGGGTCGCGGAGACCAACCGATGCGAGGACGCAGGGAGTGGTCGTACTGAGAAGTACGGGCGCGACCGAGGACGCGGCAGCGCGCTGCGCGTCCGCGGGCCCGGCGCCGGTGGACGAGACCGGGAGAGCCACGAATTACCGCTCGAGCTCGGGCTCGCGCTCGGCGGTTTCCGGTAGCACGTCGAGCGGCGACACGGGCCGTCCGATCCCCTCGTAGGCAAAACCTGCCGCGCGCGCCTGAGCCGGATCGAGGAGGTTGCGGCCGTCGATGATCAGCGGCCGCGCCATCAGCTCCCGAATCTCCGGGCGCGCGAGATCCCCCAGCTCGGGCCACTCGGTCACGATGACGGCCGCCTCGGCCCCTCGCACCGCGTCCTGAACGGTCGAAGCGACCGTCGCCTGCGGGAGCAGCTCGGCCCCAGCGACGATGGGGTCCCAGACGCGCACGTTCGCTCCCTCCGCGATCAGTCGCGAGGCAAGCACGAGGCTCGGCGCCTCGCGCGTGTCGTCGGTCCCCGCCTTGAACGCAAGACCGAGTAGCGCGACTTCCTTTCCGCGCAGCTTGCCGAGGTGGCGCTGCAGCTTCCCGATCACACGCCGCTTCTGCAGCTCGTTAACCTCGATGACCGCGTTCAACAGCTGGAAGTGATAACCCGAGTTCGCAGCCAGCTGCTTGAGCGCGAGCGAATCTTTTGGGAAACAGCTGCCCCCCCAACCCGCCCCAGCGCGCAGGAAGTGCGGACCGAGACGGTGGTCGAGTCCGACGCCTTCGGCGACCTTGACGACGTCCGCGCCCGTTGCCTCGCACACGTTCGCGATCTCGTTGATGAAGCTGATGCGCGTCATCAGGAACGCATTCGAGGCGAGCTTGACCATCTCCGCCGACGGCACGTCCATCTGCACAACAGGCCCGTCGACGGCCGCGTAGAGCTCCGCGACACGCTCGCCGTCCGCTGCGTCGAACGCGCCGATGACGACGCGATCCGGGTGCAGGAAGTCCTGGACTGCACGCCCCTCCGCCGTGAACTCGGGATTGGAGACGTAGCCGACGTGCGTCAAGCCGCGCTGGTCGAGGACCGCACGCCCCTTCTCGCCCGTGCCGACCGGCACCGTGCTCTTGAGGACGAGAATCGGGTTTCCGCTCACGCGGGGGAGCTCGTCGACGACCGTCCAGACGCGCGAGAGGTCGGCGTCGCCGGAGTAGAGCGGCGGCGTGTCGACGCAGACGAAGATGAACTCCGCGCCCTCGACTGCCTCCGCGGCATCGAGCGTGAAGCGGAGGCGCTCGCGGTTCTTCGCCAGGAGCTCCTCGAGCCCGGGCTCGAAGATCGGGACCTCACCGGCTCGCAGGCGCTCGATCTTCTCCGGGACGACGTCCCGGACCGCCACGTCGTTGCCCAGCTTGGCGAGGCAGCCTGCGGTCACGAGGCCGACGTAGCCGGCGCCGAAGACGGTTATGCGAGCCACAGGCCCGGAAGGTTAGCGACGGGGAAGCGCCCTCAGGCCCTTCGCGATCTCGAGCATCGTCTCGTTCGAGAGCTTGTCGAGCAGAGTGTTGACGACCCAGTACGTCGCGTCCGCGCCGTGCAGGACGACCATGTGCAGGTGCGGGCCGTTGTAGTAGAGCGAGTAGCGGCGGCGCTTGATCACCGCCTCGTCGCTCGGGTCGGAGAGGACGGGGGCGTCGTCCCAGTCGGTCATCTGGATCCCCCAGAAGTCGCCCACCCCGTTCGAGTAGGTCAGCCGGATGGAGTTGTGGTCGCCGAGCTTGTAGATGTGGATCGGCATGAGCGTCTCCAGATGCGACGCGCTGTCGATGACGGTC
>DASYUZ010000209.1:0-3770 GCA_036000665.1 Gaiellaceae bacterium | reverse complement strand
CGGGTCCGTGGCCAGCAGCGACATCGCCTCACGGTCCGGCAGCAGGTCCCCGCGCAGCGCCTCGATCTCCTCGGGTGTGAGCTTTGGGTCTTTTGCCACGGCTCGCGTGTTCCCGACCAACCGCCCGGTCTAACCTCTCTGCGACTGCGATCTGCGACCATCGATCCGTGGCAGCGATCGTGGTCCGCGATCTCCGCAAGTCCTACGGCGCGATCGAGGCGCTGCGTAGGATCAGCTTCGAGATCGAGACGGGCGAGGTCTTCTGCCTGCTCGGCCCGAACGGCGCCGGCAAGACGACGACGGTGGAGATCCTCGAGGGCTACCGGACGCGGAACGGCGGCGACGTGTCGGTGCTCGGTTTCGATCCGGAGCGGCTCGAGCGCGCATTTCGCGAGCGGATCGGCGTCGTGCTGCAGTCGAGCGAGATGTGGCCGCAGCTGACGGTGACGGAGACCGTGCGCATCTTCGCCGGCTACTACCCGCGGCGGCGGCCCGTCGACGAGGTCGTCGAGCTCGTCGGCCTCCGCGAGAAAGCGGACGCGCGGGTCAAGACGCTCTCCGGCGGCCAGAAGCGCCGGCTCGACCTCGCCCTCGCGCTGATCGGCGATCCGGAGCTCGTGTTCATGGACGAGCCGACGACGGGCTTCGACCCGCAGGCACGCCGCGCGGCCTGGGAGATGATCCGCGGCCTGCGTGCGCTCGGGAAGACGATCCTGCTCACGACGCACTATCTGGACGAGGCGCAGCGGCTCGCCGACCGCGTCGCGGTGCTGCGTGACGGTGTGATCGTGACGATCGGGACGCCGGCGCAGCTCGTCGGCTCGCAGGAGACCGAGATCCGCTGGCGGGAGAACGGGCAGGCCCGCGTCGAGCGCACGGAGCATCCCACTCGCCTCCTGCACGAGCTCACGTCGCGCGCGATGGCCGAGGGCCGTGAACTCGAGGAGCTCGAGGTGCGCCGCGCCTCGCTCGAAGACTTCTACCTCGAGCTGCTCGGCGCCGAGGACGAAGGGTGAGGCTCTACGTCCATCAGCTGCGCGCGGACCAGCTGATCTTCTGGCGCGGCCGCGAGAGCGCCGTGTTCGTGTTCCTGTTCCCGATCCTGCTCTTCCTGCTGCTCGGAACCGTGTACGGAGGCGAGTTCCGCGGACGGCCGGTGACCGATTACCTGATGCCGTCGCTGATCGCGTACGGCGTCGCGAACACCATGTTTGGGGGGCTCGCGATCACGCTGGTGATCCGCCGCGAGTCGGGGATCCTCAAGCGCATTCGCTCGACGCCGCTGCCCGGTGCGACGTATCTCGCGGCGACCGTCACGTCGTCGCTTTTCGTCTTCACGCTCCAGGCGCTCGTGATCATGCTGCTCGGGGCGGGGCTCTACAACTCGGACGTTCCTTCGGACCTGACCTCGCTCCTGCTCACGTATGCGCTTGGAGCGATCTGCTTCGCGGGGGTGGGCCTCGGCGTGGCGTCGCTGATCCGCTCCAGCGAGGGCGCCTCCGCCGTCGTGAACGTGATCGTCCTCCCGATGACCTTCCTCTCGGGCGGGTTCGGCCCCACGCGCGACTTCCCGGAGTTCCTGAAGGCGATCGCGGACGTGCTCCCGCTCACCTACCTCGTCGACCTGATCACTGGGATCGTCTACGAGGACAAGGGGATCTGGGACCAGCCTCGCGCCGTCGCCGTCCTCACCGCCTGGGGGATCGCGGGGGCGCTGGTGGCCTGGCGCCGCTTCAGCTGGGAGCCGAGGGAGCGTTAGGTCCGGTTCTCGGCCGGGTAAAGGGTGCCCGTGGCCCAGCCTGCGTTCGCGTTCGTGGCAGACCGGACGGAGCGGCCCGGAGTCGAGATCCGGGTGAACTTCGGTGTGTACGCCGGACGTGAGGCGACTGCCGCCGAGATCGAGGAGCTCGCGCGCGAGCTCCATACGCGCGTCGAGCAGTTCTCGATCGTCGCCGAGCAGCACTACGAGTTCGGCATCGGCGAAGCGTCGGTGCACCTCGTGCGGGTCGGGGTGGACGAGGCCGACGACGAACTCCGCGGCCGGCTGCTCGAGATCGCCGAGCGTTGGGCACAGGGCTGCATCGCAGAGCGGCACATGGAGGTCGCGGAAATCTAAAGTTGCCGCGTGCGGATTCGCGACGCACGCGCAGACGACTGGCCCAACGTCTCCGACCTGCTCGCCGAGCTCGGACGCCCCGACGTGCGCAGGGACGACGACGAACCGCGGCACGGCGAGGCCTTCGCGCGCTACCTCGAACGTCCGGACACTGTCGCGCTCGTCGCGGAGGACGACGGGAAGCTCGTCGGGTTCGTGGACCTCGAGGTCCGCCAGCGGCTGAACTTCCTCTCGCCGCAGGGCTGGGTCCCGGACCTCGTCGTCTCCGAGCGCGTGCGCGGGCAAGGCGTGGGGCGCGCGCTCCTCGAGGCGGCGGAGGACCGCGCCCGCGAGCACGGCTGCTGGGGGATGTCGCTCGAGTCCGCCGCATGGCGGATCGAGTCACACGCCTTCTACGAGCGGGTCGGCTGTAGCCAGACGGGTCGGTCGTTCACGCGGCCGCTTGCCGACGTCCAGTGGCCGCCTGCACCCCGCTGAAGCTTTACGGGTTTCAAATCACATAGATTGGGGGTAGACCTCTAGACGCTCGCGTCGGCCCTCCGACCCAGCCCGGCCGCGTGCAGACAAGGGGGATGCATTTGCGAAAGCTGATTCTGCTGACGGCGCTTGCGCTGACGCTGTCCGGTCCCGCCGGTGCTGCGGCTCCGAACGACCAGTACTTCGGCCTGCAGTGGGGTCTGCAGCAGATCAACGCGGACGAGGCGTGGGGCATGTCGACGGGATTCGGCCAGGTGATCGCAGTCGTCGATGCGGGCGTCGACCTGTCCCATCCGGACTTGCAGGGCAAGCTCGTCCCGGGCATCACGTTCTCCGGCTGCGCGACGAACGCGAACGGCTGCGGGAATGGGGACTGGAAGAGCGCGCCGTCCGCCGGTACGCCGTCGCCGCACGGAACGCACGTCGCCGGGATCGCCGCCGCCGCGACCGGTAACGGAATCGGTATCGCCGGCGTCGCGCGCGACGCCAGGGTCATGCCGGTGAAGGCGCTCACCGAGGAGGGCGGAAGCTTCGAGGAGATCGCTGCCGGGATCCGCTGGGCGGTCGACCACGGCGCCGACGTGATCAACATGAGCCTCGGCGCGCTGCCGGGCGTCCAGGTACTCGTGCTCAGCGGCCTGATCAGCGACGTGGCCGCTGCGATCGACTACGCGGTGAGCAGGAACGTGCCCGTGATCGTCGCCGCCGGGAACGAGTTCGCGTCCATCTGCGCCGAGCCGTCCTTCGACGCCGGCGCGCTGTGCGTGACCTCCACCGACCGTAACGAGCTGCGCTCGTCGTTCTCGAACTTCGGCATCAAGCCGGACCTGAACGTCGTAGCCGCACCGGGCGGCGCCGCGTTCCTGTCGTGTGACGAGGACATCCTCTCGACCGTCCCCGCCGGCACCGAGAGCTCGTGCGGCGCGGGGAAGCCCGGCTACGACGACTACGCCGGCACGTCGATGGCGACGCCGCACGTCGCCGGCGTTGCAGCGCTGCTGACCGCACAAGGGCGCGGCGTCTCGAACGTTTATGGCGTGCTGAAGAGCACGGCGCGCACCCCGGGCCTCGGCTCGCGCGGTGTGTACACGCCGACGTACGGCTTCGGCATCGTCGACGCCGACGCGGCGGTCAAGGCACCGTAGGACGACCTCGGCAGGAGCCGCCCCCGAGGGGG
>DASYUZ010000208.1:0-3096 GCA_036000665.1 Gaiellaceae bacterium | reverse complement strand
CTTCGTGACGCACCTGGGCGCCGCGGAACCATGAGGACGTGCGTCCGTTGACGGAGCGGACGTAGAGGTCGTCGCCGTGGCGGACGACCCAGATCGTCACGGGCCTTCGGAGCGTGCCGTCGCGCCGGACGGACGCGATCTCGAGCTCTTCTGCTTCTCCGATCCTGTCGAGGTCGTCGCTCATCCATACGCTCATAGGTGCTTCTCCTTCTGTGAACGGCCTGCGCGTCTCAGCGGCCGGTCAGCTTTTCCAGCCTTTCCGGTTACCGGTCACAGTGCACCGCGACCTTTAGCCCGAACTTGGTTGCGATCACGACGTGCTCGCGCACGGCGCGAGGGCTTCGCCCACGAG
The DNA here is from genome assembly GCA_036000665.1 of Gaiellaceae bacterium. GTDB lineage: Bacteria > Actinomycetota > Thermoleophilia > Gaiellales > Gaiellaceae > JACCTU01. The sequence continues at coordinate 2,744 of DASYUZ010000208.1, read as the reverse complement.
TTCTTCGTTCGTAAACGGCCCGTAAGCCTCGGCCGTGTCGTAGAAGGTGACGCCGCGCTCGACGGCCGACCGAATGAGGGAGATCATCTCCTGCTTGTCGGCAGCTGGGCCATACCCAAAGCTCATGCCCATGCAGCCGAGCCCAAGAGCCGAGACTTCCAGGTCGCTGTTTCCAAGCTTGCGCTTCTGCACTTGCGCCTCCGTTCAGAACTCGATCAAGACCTTGATCGCCTCGCGCTCGTTCATCGCGCGATAGCCGTCGGGCACCCCGTCGAGGTTCGTGACCCGATCGAGGACACGACCGGGCTCGATACTGCCTTCGAGGACGTCAGGCAGCAGCTCCTCGATGTACGCACGGGCGGGAGCAGGACCGCCGCTGATGGTGACGTTGTCGAAGAAGGTCGTCAGTGTCGTCGGAATCGCCTCCTGCTGGGGAAGCCCGACGCGGCCGACTGCGCCGCCCGGACGGGCGATCGCGAGAGCCGTGACCGTCGACTGTTCGTACCCGACGCACTCGAGCACGGAGTGGGCACCGAAGCCGTTGGTGAGCTCGCGGACACGCTCGACCGCGTCGTCGCCGCGCTCACTGACGACGTCCGTCGCACCGAACTCCTTCGCGAGTGCGATGCGGTCGGGATGCCGGCCCAAGACGATGATCCGCTCGGCGCCGAGCCGGCGAGCGGCGATCACCCCGCACAGGCCGACGGCGCCGTCACCGACGACAGCGACGGTCTTCCCAGGGCCGACCTTGGCGGCGAGCGCCGCGTGATGGCCGGTCCCCATCACGTCGGAAAGCGTCAAGAGCGAGGGCATCAGCGCGTCGTCTTCGCCGACCGGCAGGACGACGAGCGTCCCGTCGGCCTGGGGGACACGCACGGCCTCACCTTGTCCGCCGTCGATGCCGTCCCTGGCCCAGAAGCCGCCGTGCAGGCAGGAGGTGTGCAGTCCCTCTTGGCAGAAGACGCAGGTGCCGTCCGACCACGCGAACGGTGCGACGACGACATCACCGGGCTTGACGGTGCGGACGTCGCTGCCGACGACCTCCACGATCCCGATGAACTCGTGCCCCATCCGCCGGCCCGTCTCGCTCGGCTCCAGCTGGTTGTAGGGCCAGAGATCGCTGCCGCAGATGCAGGCGCGGGTGACGCGCACAACCGCGTCGGTGGGTTCGATGATGCGTGCGTCGGGGACGGTCTCGATCCGAACGTCACCGGCGCCGTACATGACAGTTGCTCGCATGACGGCCACTGAAGCACGGCTCAGCGCCCAATGACCGACCCTGTTGATCCAGGGACTGGTAGACCCCCTCAGCGTGGCACGAGCCGAGTTACCCTCGTGCTGTGGACGCGAGGAGCGAGATCCGTGAGTTTCTGACCTCGAGGCGGGCGAGGATCACGCCGGAGCAGGCGGGTCTGCGTACCTACGGCGGAAACCGGCGGGTTCCGGGACTGCGCCGGGAGGAGGTCGCCCTCCTCGCCGGGGTCAGCGTCGACTACTACACGCGCCTTGAGCGGGGCAGCGCGGCCGGCGTCTCGGAGAGCGTCCTCGAGGCGCTCGCGCGTGCGCTTCAGCTCGACGAGGCCGAGCGCGCGCACCTCTTCGACCTCGCGCGCGCTGCGCATGCGACGCCTCGACGGCGTCGCCGCCCGGCGCCGCAGCGGGTGCGGCCGAGCGTGCAGCGCGTCCTCGACGCGGTGACCGCTGCGCCGGCGTTCGTGCGAAACGGGGTCATGGACATCCTCGCCGCCAACCGCCTCGGCCACGCCTTCTACTCGCAGCATTTCGACAGCCCGCACGGGCCTCCGAACTCGGCGCGCTTCATCTTTCTCGACCCGCGCGCGACCGACTTCTACGTCGACTGGGAGCAGGTGGCAACCGACGCCGTCGCGATCCTACGCTCCGAGGCCGGCCGGGACCCGTACGACCGCGACCTCTCGGATCTCGTCGGCGAGCTCTCGACGCGGAGTGAATTGTTCCGCACTCGCTGGGCCGCGCACAACGTCCGCTTCCACGACACCGGCTCCAAGCTCTTCCATCACCCCGTCGTCGGGGATCTCGAACTCACCTTCGAGACGATGCAACTCTCAGCCGACGAAGGCCTGATGCTGTTCGTCTACACCGCCGAGGTCGGTTCGAAGTCCGCGGAGGCGCTGAACCTCCTCGCGAGCTGGGCGGCGACGCTCGACCAGGTGAAGCCGGCGAACGTGACCGGCCGCTAAGGGCGGCGCGTGTCCAACGCCGAGTTTCTCGCGTCCGCGCAGCTGCGCCGATGAATTCTGTGTGCCGGCAGCGTCTGACGGGATGACGCAGGGCACCACAACTCCGTGGAGGAGAAAACCATGAGGAAGATCACCGCAGGTCTGTTCATCTCGCTCGACGGCGTCGTGGAGGCGCCCGATCAGTGGCATTTCCCGTACTTCAACGACGAGATGGGCGCCGCCGTCGACGCGACCCTCGGCGCCGCCGACACCGTCCTCTTCGGCCGCAAGACCTACGACAGCTTCGCCGGGGCGTGGCCGGAGCGCGAGGCGGCCGGCGGCGACGACGCCGGCCTGGCCAAGGCGCTCGGCGACGCCCGCAAGATCGTCGTGTCGAACCAGAAGCTCGAGTTCAGCTGGCGGAACTCCGAACAGCTCGAGGGCGACCTCGTCGCGGCCGTGATCGCCCTGAAGAACGAGCCGGGCGGCAACATCGCGCTGAGCGGTTCGGTCTCGGTCGTCCGCCAACTGCTGGCCGCAGGTCTT
>DASYUZ010000207.1:0-6349 GCA_036000665.1 Gaiellaceae bacterium | reverse complement strand
GCTTCGCCGCCGGCCTCGATCTTTGCGTTGCCGTCCACGACAACGATGAGCGCGGCCTCCTTGACCTCGTGATCGCCGAGCTCCTGCCCCGGCTCGAGCCCGATCAGCACCTCGCGCGCCTCCCCGTCGGCGGAATGGAGGACGACGGGCGAGCGGCTCCCGCCGGGCGTCTCGATCTCGAGCAAGTTCCAGCTCTGCACGACGAAGCGATCCTAACCGCGCCCACTAGACTCCAACGCCGCGATGGCGCTCGCGGTCGACACGTACCAGCTCGGACCGATCGGGACGAATTGCTACGTCGTCCGCGTTGAGCGCGGAGCCCCCGAGGCGGTGGTCATCGATCCCGGCTGGGACGCGGCGCACCTGCGCCTCGAGCTCGCCCGCATGGGCGCGACCTGCGCGGCGATCCTCCTCACCCACACGCACTTCGACCACATCGGGGGTGTTGCGGAGCTTGCGGAGGGCACGGGTGCGCCCGTGTACGTCTCCGCGGACGCCGCCGGAGCGCTCGAGTCGCCGCTCGGACCGCCGGGCCTCGCGATCGCGCCCTACACCGGTGCGCGCCACGTCGCGGGCGGTGAGACGCTCGACGTCGCAGGCATCTCCTTCGACGTGCTCGACATCCCCGGGCACGCGCCCGGACACGTCGCCTTCGCGGCGGACAACGCCTTGTTCTCCGGCGACGTGCTCTTCGCGGGCGGCGTGGGACGCGTCGACCTGCCCGGCGGCGACTGGGAGACGCTGCTCGACTCGATCCGCATGCTCGCGGAACGCTTCCCGCCGGACACGACGGTGTACTCGGGCCACGGGCCCGCGACGACGCTCGGCGCCGAGCTCGCGCGCAACCCGTTCCTCGCAGAGCTGCGCGCCGCGCAGTGAAGTTCCAGGCGCCGCGCGGCACGCACGACGTCCTCCCGGCCGAGCAACCGCTCTGGCAGCTCGCCACGGGCACGTTGGCCGAGGTCGCGGAAACCTACGGCTACGGGCGCATCCAGACGCCCGTCTTCGAGGACGCGGAGCTCTTCCTGCGGACGTCCGGCGAGGGCTCGGACATCGTGCAGAAGGAGATGTACATCTTCGAGGACCGCAGCGGCCGCCGCCTCGCGCTCCGGCCGGAAGGCACCGCGCCGATCTGCCGCGCCTATCTCGAGCACGGCATGCACCGGGAGCCGCAGCCGGTGAAGCTGTACACGCAGGCGACTATGTACCGCTACGCCGCGCCGCAAAAGGGCCGCTACCGCGAGCACTGGCAGCAATCCGTCGAGGCGATCGGCTCCGACGACCCCGCTCTCGACGCCGAGGTGATCCAGCTCTACCACGAGGTCCTGCGCCGGCTCGGCGTGACGCAGTGGGAGCTTCAGCTGAACTCGATCGGCGACGCCACCTGCCGCCCCGCGTACGTCGAGCAGCTGAACCGCTGGCTCGACGCGCACGCCGACGTGCTCGACGACGACGCACGCCAGAAACGCGCGACGAGCCCGCTGCGCGTCTTCGACGTGAAGAGCGAAGCCGTCCGCGCCGCGCTCGCCGGCGCACCGAAGATCGGCGACTCGCTCTGCGATGAGTGCCGCGAGCACTTCGCCGAGGTGCGGCGCTACCTCGACGCGTACCACGTGCCGTACACGATCGAACCCACGCTGGTGCGCGGCCTCGACTACTACACGCGCACCACCTTCGAGTTCCTCGGACCGGAGGAGGGAGCGCAGTCCGCGATCTGTGCAGGCGGGCGCTACGACGGCCTGATCGAGCAGATCGGCGGCCCGCCGACACCGGGCATCGGCTTCGGAGCGGGCGTCGAGCGGCTGATCCAGGCGCTGCAGAACGAGGGAATCACCGCAGAGCCTCGTCCGCTCGATCTCTTCTTCCTGATCGAGCCCGACGCCGACCGCGTGGCCGCACTCGCGCAGATGGCGCAGCTGCGCGCGGCAGGCGTCTCGTGCGATACCGATTACGCCCGACGCTCGATGAAGGGGCAGCGCACGCAGCTCGCGCGCTCCGGCGCGCGCGGCTTCGTACACGTGCGCGCAGACGGCGCAACGATCAAACGCGGCGACGACGAGCGCGACGTCTCCGTCGACGAGATCGCGGCTACGGTTCTCGGATGAACGAGTGGCGCGACCTCTACTGCGGCGAAGCGCGCGCCGAGCACGTCGGGCAACGCCTGAAGGTCGCCGGCTGGGCGGCTCGCCGCCGCGACCACGGCGGACTCGTCTTCATCGACCTGCGCGATCACACCGGGATCGTGCAGCTCGTCGTCAACCCCGAGCGCGCCCCGCAGGCCGCAGAGGTTGCCCACGAGGTGCGCAACGAATTTGTACTGCGTGGCGAGGGAGAGATCGTGCGCCGCGCGCCCGACGCCGTGAACCCGAACCTCCCGACCGGCGAGGTGGAGCTCCAGGTGGACACGCTCGAGATCCTCTCGCGCTCCGAGCCGCTTCCGTTCCAGCTCGACGAGGAGAACGTCGACGAATCGACGCGCCTCCGCTACCGCTACCTCGACCTCCGCCGCGACCGCATGCAGCGCAACCTCCGCCTCTCGGCGAAGGTGATCGCGGCGATCCGCAACTTCATGGACAGCCGCGGCTTCGCCGACGTGTGGACGCCGAACTTGACGAAAGCGACGCCCGAAGGCGCGCGCGACTTCCTCGTCCCGGTCCGGCTGCAGCGCGGCAAGTTCTTCGCGCTGCCGCAGTCGCCGCAGCTCTTCAAGCAGATCCTGATGGTCTCCGGCTTCGACCGCTACTACCAGATCGCCGTCTGCTTCCGCGACGAGGACCTCCGCGCGGACCGGCAGTTCGAGTTCCGCCAGCTCGATCTCGAACTGGCGTTTCCGTCACGCGAGGAGATCTTCGACGTCCTGGAGGGCGCGGTCGTGGCGTCGTTCGAGGCGCTCGACCGCGAGCCGCCGCCCACGCCCTTTCGCCGCCTCCCGTACGCAGAGGCGATGCTGCGCTACGGCAGCGACAAGCCCGACCTGCGCTTCGGCCTCGAGATCGAAGACGCGACCGAGGCCACGCGCGGCTCGGAGTTCGGCGTCTTCGCAAACGCACCTGCCGTCCGCTTCCTGCGCGTGCCGAAAGAGCTCTCGCGCGCCGAGCTGCAGCGTCTGGAGGACTTCGCGAAGGAGTGGGGTGCGAAGGGCCTCGCGTACCTCGTCTACGACGAGTCCGGCGAGGTGCGCTCGCCGATCGCGAAGTTCCTCTCCGGGCGCGAGCTCGAGACCTTCCGTTTCGACCCCGGTACCACGGTCCTCTTCGTCGCCGACGAGCGCCCCGTCGTCGAGCGAGTCCTCGGCGCCCTGCGTTCGCACCTCGGCGCCGAGCTCGGGCTGATCGACGAGAGCCGCGACGAGTTCGCCTGGATCGTCGACTTCCCCTTGTTCGAGTGGAAGGAGGACGAGCAGCGCTGGACGTTCTCGCACCATCCGTTCACCGGGATGCAGCCCGGCCACGAGGACCTGATCGAGACCGACCCCGAAGCCGCCGTCAGCCTCGCCTACGACCTCGTGTGGAACGGGGTAGAGCTCGGCTCCGGCTCGATCCGGATCCACCGCCCCGACCTCCAGCAGCGGGTACTGCGCGCGCTCGGCCTCTCGGACGAGGAGATCGAGAGCAAGTTCGGCTTCCTGCTCGAGGTGATGCGCATGGGGCCGCCCCCGCACGGCGGATTCGCGCTCGGGATCGAGCGCTTCGTCGCACTTTTGGCGGGCGAGTCGAACATCCGCGAGGTGGTCGCTTTCCCCAAGACCGCGAGCGGCTCGGAGCTGATGACCGGCGCTCCGACCGAGATCGAGGAGGAAGTGCTGGCCGAGCTCGGAATCCGTTTCGTAGCAGCGGACTAACGCTCGTTGGCGCTTGAGCCGAAGAAGGAGTCATACTTTGTGGACTCGCAGCGAGCGGGCCTAGGGAGGTAGAGGAAGACCGATGTCGACACCGCAGGACCCCGGCCGCACACCGGCCCCGGCGCTGACAGCGCTGCCCCGCCTGGAGGACCTCCCGCAGGCGCCGGGCGGCGGCTACGACGCCGACAAGGTCCGCGAGGCCTTCGACGGCTTCCGCCGCCACTCCGCCCAGCTGCAGGCGCAGCTCCGCGTGCTCCAGGCGGCCGGCCGGACCGCGAGCGTGGAGCCGACGGGCCACGCCGTGCGCATGGACGCCCTCCACCTGATCCGCGCCGCCGCCGAGTTCGCCGACACGCTCGAGAACGATGCGCAGACGGCGTCCGCGAACCAGCTCGCCCGCACCGAGGAAGAGGTGCGACACAAGCAGAACGAGCTGCAGAACCGCGAGGCGGAGATCGAGCGCTTCCGGCAGGAGTCCGAGCGCCAGCGCGCCGAGATCCTGAACGCCGCCCGAAATGAAGCGCGCGAGTCGCTGCAGAACGCGCAACGCGACGCCTCGCAGGAGCTGCGCGAGGCCGAGGTCCGCGCGACGCGGCTGCTCGAGCAGGCTCGCCACCAGGCGACGGAGCTGACCAACGCTGCCCGCGCCGAGGTCGAGCAGACGCTCGAGTGGGCGCGCGCGCAGGCCGGGGCCGTGCTCGCCCGGGCCCAGCAGGGGGCGGAGCAGCTGCTCATGTCCGCCGGTCTCGGACAGGACCAGCTCGCACGCGTCGCCGACGCGATCGTCCGCTCCGTCGAAGAGGGCGGACGAGCGTCGCGACCGTCGGGCGTGGTGTCGCACCGGCCCGCTGAGGCCGTCGCCGGGCCGAGGCCCACGCCGGCGACTCCGCCTGCCGCGCCTGCACAGCCGTCCCCCCAGCCCCCGGTCTCGGGGCCGCCGCCAACGGCGCCCCAGGCTCCCGAGGAGCCACCCGCCTCGCCGCCCGTCTCGATGCCGTCTCCATCGGCGCCGCCGGTGACGCCTGCCGCACCACCGACGACGCCTCCCTCGGTGCCGCCGTCCGCGACCGAGACCGAGACGTCCGCGGCGGACGAGCGCGAGCGAGACGAGCCGCAGGCCTAGACGCGCCGTGCGCGCGCCCGGTCCTCAGTTCCTCGTCGAGGCGCTCTTTCTTTTCGTCGTCGCGGTGGTGATCGGGCTGGCGGGCCTCGACGTGAAGGCGATCGTCCTCGTCATGGTCCTGGCGTTTCTGCTCGTCGCGGTGTTCGAGATCGCGACGTCACGCACGGGCGCCATTCCCGGCCAGGGCCTGCTGCGCGGCCGAACGGCCGAGGAGCCCGTCGTCGAGCCGGTGCCGCCCATGCCGGAGCCGTTGCACGTACACGTGATCCCGCGCGAGGCCGAGCCGACCGCGCAGCCCGTCCTCGTGCGCAGGCCCGAACCCCAGCCCGAGCCCATGCTCGAAGCACCCCCCGCCCCGGAGCCCATCCCGCCCGCGCTCGAGCCGGAGTTCGTGGCGGAGCCTGAGCCGGAACCCGAGCCCGAGCCGGAGCCGGAGCCGGAGCCCGTAGCCGTCGAGCCGGAGCCGGAGCTCGAGCCGGAGCCCGAGCCCGTTGCCGAGGCGCCTCAGCTCGAGGTCGTGCCAAAGCCGGAACCCGAGCCCGAACCCGAGCCTGAGCCCGTCGCCGCCGAGCCGGAGCGCGTCGTCCAGCTCCCGATCTCATCGACGCCGCGCGAGTGGAACGTCTGGGAGCTCGAGCGTCTCGTTCGCGAGCACTCCGCAGGGGACGCCGCGCTCGACGAGGAGCGCTCCTACCTCCTCGTCTACCTCCGCGATTTCGCAACGCCCGAGGGGACGCTTCCGGTCGACTTCGACGGCCTCGTGCGCGAGTCGTTCGGCGAGCTGCTCGCCGCGGCGCGATGATTGCGCGCGGACTTGCGCGCCGGGCCGTCGCGCTCGGCGCGATCGCGCTCCTCGCGGGCGTGGTCGCCTTCGCGGCGGCCTCGCGGAACGGCGACGCCCCGGAGAAGAAGCCCGTCGTGAAGCAGGTCCCCGTCCCGGGCTCGGACTGGTACCGCTCGCTCGCGGCGCCCTACCCAGCGACGACGAAGCGCGAGCGCACGTCGTGCGGGCAGCGCCTGGGCCCGAACACGCTGGGGGTCGCGCACCCGGTCCTCCCGTGCGGCGTGAAGCTGTTCATCGCCTACAAGGACCAGGTCGTCCTCACCCAGGTCGTCGACCGCGGCCCGTCGGTGCCCGGCCGCGAGTTCGACGTCACGCGGGCGCTTGCCCGCAAGCTCGGGCTGCAAGGCACGCAGCAGATCCGCTGGCGCTACGCCAGGTAGGCCGTCGCGCTACAGTGGCCCGGCTTCGCCCCCGCTCGCGTTCTTCAATGTGAACCAACACCATTGAAGAGGGAGCGTGCGTCCGGTAGCAGCGCAGGAGCGTCAGGCGCCGGCAGCGCACCCACCTGGCTTGCCAGGTTCCATACGGACGCGGGCGGGCG
>DASYUZ010000206.1:0-9444 GCA_036000665.1 Gaiellaceae bacterium | reverse complement strand
ATCCGTTCGACGTCGGTCAGGTCAGGCGAGCGCATCGGCGGTCATCCTCTCTTCGAGCTTCTGCAGGGCGCGCGCGAGCCGCATCGAGCACGCGGTGCGCGAGATGCCGAGGACCCGCGCCGCCGTCTCCGCGTCGAGCTCGAGCACGACGCGAAGGGTGATCACCTCGCGCTCGGCGGCAGTGAGTGCGCGCAGGGCGAACTCGAGCTCCGGCGAGAGACCTAGCGAGGCGGGCTCCTCCACGGTCGGCTGCTCGGCGCCGAAGCGCTCTTCCCGGCGGCGGCGCCGCTCTTCGGCGCGGAAGTGGTCGAGCGCGGTCGTGCGCGCGATCCCGCACAGCCACGTCGCCGGCGCCGCCCGGCGCGGGTCGTAGCGGCGCCAGAGCCGGAACGCCTTCTCGAACGTGGCGCCGGTCAGGTCCTCGGCGAGTGCAGGGTCGGTGGTGAGCATGAGCAGGTAGCGATAGACCTCGTCCAGGCAGTCCTCGGCGACTGTCGAGAATGCGGGTCGCATCTCTTCCCTTGTACGCCGCCGGGGCCCGATCACGTCACGGCCCGATCGTGAACCGGTCGAGCGTCGTCCCGTCGAGGGCGACACCACGGACCGAGAGTCCCTCCGGCGAGGCCTCGAGGTAGAGGAATCCGTGCGAAGCCCGGGCCGCGACGCGCCTCGGATGGCTGCGCGCGCAGGCCCGCAGCGCGTAGACGCCGGCGCCGCCGCCGCCGTCGACGACGTAGGTCACGCCGCGCCGAGGGGCAAAGCGCTGGTAATTGTGGTCATGCCCGCTGAGGACGAGGCGCACGCGGTAGCGCTCGAACAGCGGTCCCCACGCGCGCTGCGCGGCGACGCTGCCCTCATGGCCCCCGCACGTGTACGGCGGATGGTGGAGCGCAGCGATCTTCCACCGCGCCGTGGAGGCGGCGAGCGCATTCCGAAGCCAATGCGTCTGCCGCGGCACGATCGCGTTCGAGTTCAAGACGAACAACTGCACGTCGCCGATCTTCCGCGTGTAGTACGCGCCCGGCATCTCGAGCGCCCGGAACTCGTAGCGGCCGCGCACGATCTTGAAGTCGTGGTTCCCGAGCGTGCCGGCGACGCGAAGCCCTGCGCCGGCGAGCCAGCCGAAGCTGGCCTCCCACGACCTCTGGAACGCGCGCGCGCGTGTGTAGTCGTTGTCTCCAAGCGTGAGCAGGAGCTGCGCAGGATTTCGTTCCTCGAACGCGCGCACGGAGGCGCCGACCTGACGCTGCCGTTCGCCGCCGACGCCGAAGTCGCCGATCGCGATGATGCCGGTCGCCGCGCGCGCGGGCCCGGCAAGCGCAAGGAAAGCAGCGAGGCTGATTAGTGTTCGCGGCATGACCCCCCAGGAACGCCTGGAAGCGTACGCGCGGCTGGCCGTCGAGATCGGCGTCAACCTGCAGCACGGACAGGACCTGCACGTGAACTGCGAGCCCGAGCATCTCGAGCTCGCGCGCGCAGTGGCAGCGCACGCCTACCGCGCGGGCGCCCGCTGGGTCGACGTGTACGTCAACGACCCGCACGTACGCAGGGCGCTGGTCGCCGACGGACCGGAGGAGTCACTCCAGTGGACTCCGCCGTGGCTCCTGACCAGGCTCGAAGATCTCGTCGAGCGAAAGGGCGCAGCGCTGATGCTCACGGGCGACGCCGACCCCGATCTCTTCGCCGACCTCGATCAGGAGCGCGTCGGCAAGGCGCGGATGCTCGAGTTGCGGCGCAGGTACCTCGAGGAGCTTGCGGAACGGCGCTTCGCCTGGGCGATCGTCGGCTCGCCGAACCCCGGTTGGGCCGAGGCGGTCTTCGGCGAGCCGGACGTGGAGCGGCTCTGGCAGGCGGTCGCCACGACGGTGCGCCTTGACGAGCCCGACCCCGTGCGGGCCTGGCGCGAGCACATCCAGCGACTGAAGCGTCGCGCCGAGTCGCTCAACGAGCGGCGCTTTGACGCCGTGCGCTTCCGCGGGCGGGGAACCGACCTGACGATCGGCCTGCTCGACCGCTCGCGCTGGGTCTCTGCCGAGTCGCAAACGGTCTGGGGGCAGCCCCACGTCCCGAACCTGCCGACGGAGGAGGTGTTCACGAGCCCCGACCGGCGCCGCGCGGACGGGACGGTTCGCGCGACGCTCCCGCTCGTGATCCAAGGGACGATCGTGCGTGACCTCGAGCTTGGATTCGAGGACGGGGAGATCGTCCACGTCTCGGCGTCGTCGGGGGAAGCGGTCATCCGGCAGCAGGTCGAGACGGACGACGGCGCGCGCCGCCTCGGGGAGGTCGCGCTCGTCGACGGCGACTCCCGCGTCGGCCGCACCGGGATCACGTTCCTGAACACCCTCTTCGACGAGAACGCGACGTCGCATATCGCGTTCGGTCAGGCGATCATCGAGACCGTCGAGGGCGCCGAGGACCTCGATCCCGAGGCGCGCGTCGTGAACGGCATCAACGACTCGAGCGTGCACGTCGACTTCATGATCGGCGGACCGGACGTCGAAGCGGACGGCATCGCGTCGGGAGGCGACGCCGTGCCGATCATCCGCGAGAACGCCTGGGTCTTGTCCTAGGCGCCAAGCTCGACGACCGCCGCCGTCTCGGCTACGACCGGCAGCACCTCGGCGTCCGCATCCCACGCCAGCACCTGCATCCCCTCCCACCACGCCGGGAAGCCGTTGTCCTTGCCGGGAATCCAGGTGAGGAGGCGGGCTCTCGGCTGCAGCTCGAGGTAGTCGCGCGTTGCGCGCGCGACCTGCTCCCAATCCGTGTCGTCGACGATCAGGAGCGCGCGGTCGGCGAGCCAGGGCTCGATCATGCGCAGGCCGTCGAGCTGCTCGTGGTACTCATGGCCGTTGTCGTAGTAGTACACGCCGACCCGTCGCTCCCCGAGTGCGCCGCCGGGCACGAGCTCGAACGCGTCGCCCTCGAGGATCGTCGGCTGCTCGAGCGCGAAATGCTTCAGGTTCTGCTCGAGCTCACGCCGGGTCCCCTTGCCCATCGAGAAGTTGTCGATCGCGACGTACTCGCAGTCGTCGTTGCCGACCATCGCTGCGATCAAGCTCGTGCCGCGGTAGGTGCCGACCTCCACGTAGCACTCCTCGGGACTGAGCATGCTCGCCGCGAGGTTGAGCAGCGCCAGGTTGTTCTCGCGCGCGAGCCCCGGAACCTCGTCGAGGATCCGCGTGAAGCGCCTGCCGTTCGGATGCTCCGAGACCGGGAACTCGTCGAAGAGCCCGTGGAGAGCCGGCTCGAAGCGCTCGATGTCCACGGATTACGAGCCGGTCGTCCAGCGCAGCACGTCGCGGATGCTGACGATCCCGACGGGCCGCTCGTTCTCCACGACGGGTAAGTGGCGGAACCCCTTGTCCAGCATGATCCGCGCGGCCTCCTCGGGTGTGGTCTGCGGGCCGGTCGTGACGGGGTCCGGCGTCATCCACTCGCGGACGCGAGTCTCGGAGGAATGCGTCCGCGCCGCGATCGCCTTCATCAGGTCGCGCTCGGTCAGGATGCCGATCAGCCGCCCGAAGTCGGAGACGACCGCGGAGCCGATCCCGCGCTCGACCATCTTCTGGGCGGCTTCGCCGATCGTGTCCTCGGGCGCGACGGTCAGGAGGTCACGGACCATCAGCTCACCGAGGGTGCTCATGCCGCGAGGATAACCGGCAGGGAGAACGGTACGAAGGGCCAGACGGGCGCCACCCGGCCCTTCGACCTCACCTCACCCACTTGCAGAATACCGGCGCCGGGCGAAATGTCCAGACTAGTTCTGCGGCCGTCCTCGCAATTTCGGGCCGGAGCACGAGAGAGCGAACCTCGCACCCCGCTTTCTCGACGGAAGGAAAGGTGGGGCTACGCGACGTTCGCGCAGATTGCGTACACCCTGACCAGCCAGTTGAACCCCGTCGGGTTCACCACTTCGCGATCTTCGCGACCGGCTCGACCGGGTCCGCCGACGCCACGGCGGGAAGGAAACGATAGCGGCCCATGCACACTGGAACGCTCATGGAGTCCGCACCCGAGCCGTTCGTCGTCGATACCGATGCAGAGCTCACCGAAGGACCTGTCTGGGACGGACCGCGCGGGCGGCTCCTCTGGGTCGACATCACAGCCGGACGAGTCCACAGCATCGACATTGAAACGGCTCGCCGGGAGCTTTGGCAGCTCGACCACGAGGTCGGCGCCGTCGCACCGTGCGCCGGCGGTGGGCTCGTGATCGCCGACCGGATCGGGTTCGCCCGTCTCGACGAGAAACCGACCCGGCTCAGTGACGTCGTCGAGCCCGGCTTGCGCATGAACGACGGCGCGTGCGATCCCACGGGTTGCTTCTGGGCCGGGACCATGGCGTTCGACGAGCGACCCGGAGCGGGAGCGCTCTACCGATTGTCGACGGACGGCTCCGTCCAGGAGATGCTCGGCGGAGTCACGATCTCGAACGGGATCGGCTGGAGTCGCGACGGGGCGCGGATGTACTACGTCGACAGCGGCGTCCAAAGCGTCGAGGTCTTCGATTGGCAGCCGGGAGCAGCACTCGGCCGCCGCCGGCGTCTTGTCGTCCTCCCCGCGGCGGCCGGAACCCCGGACGGTCTGGCCGTCGATGCCGAGGACTGCCTCTGGGTCGCGTTCTGGGGAGGGTGGGCCGTGCGACGGTACAGCCCCGAGGGCGAGCTGCTCAGCGAGGTCGGGCTGCCCGTTGCTCGGGTAACGAGCTGCGCCTTCGGCGGCGAGAAGCTCGACGAGCTCTTCATCACCACCGCCGCACACGGGCTGAGCGAGCAGGAGCGTCGCGAGCAGCCGCTGGCCGGCGCGATCTTCCGCTGCCGACCCGGCGTTCGTGGACTCGAGACCTTTGCCTATGCAGGTTGAGCACGCGGCCCCGGCCGGCATCCGTGGTGCCGGCCGGGGCCCGCTGCGTTCACCCTGCGGGTCGTCGCCTCGGTTGGAGACGTGCGGTTGACCCCCAGCTCACAGCGCGACTGTCCACGCCGGCTGCACCGCTCTGGCGAAACGCGCTTGCGGTGCGAAAGGAGTCTGGTTCCTCTTCGCATTCGTCGTCGTCGTCATCGCACCCGCCCACCGGAGGTGGAGGTGGAGGTGGTGGTGGAGGTGGTGGAGGTGGAGGCGGCGGAGGCGGCGGAGGCGGCGGCGGCGCCGACCCGGTCACCGTGAAGCTGCCCTCCATGCCCGGCACGTGCGGGTCGCACACGTACCGGTAGGTGCCGGCGACGAACGTCACCGTCCACGTCACCTGGCCGACGAACGAGACCGTCGTCGACTTGTCGATGCTGCCGGGACCGCTCAGGTGGAAGTTGTGGTCCGGCGACTGGTCGCTGACCACGATCGTGTACGTCCCTGCGGCCAGCGACGTCACGGCAGCGCCCGCGGCATCCCGCAACGTGATCGTGTAGCCGGGGCCGTCCGTGCCGTAGAGCGTGTTGCTCCCACCCGGCGGGGGCGGCGGAGGCGGCGGAGGTGGAGGCGGAGGCGGAGGCGGTGGAGGTGGTGGAGGTGGAGGTGGTGGAGGTGGAGGTGGAGGTGGAGGCGGAGGCGGAGGCGGAGGCGGAGGTGGAGGCGGAGGCGGAGGCGGAGGCGGAGGCGGCGGCGGAGATGCCGAGCCGGTGACCGTGAAGCTGCCGTCCATTCCCGGGTAGTGCGGGTCGCACTTGTAGATGTAGGTGCCGGCGGCGAAGGTCACCGTCCACGTCACCTGCCCGACGAACGCCTCTGTCGTCAACTGGTCGACGCCGGGACCGCTCAGGTGGAAGTTGTGGTTCGTCGCCTGGTCGTTGACCATGATCGTGTAGGTCCCGGCAGCCAGCGACGTCACCGCTGCGCCGGTCGAGTCGGTCAGCGTGATCGTGTAACCCGGCCCGTCGGTGCCGTACAGGGTCATGGTCGCGGCCGGCGCCCCTCCACCACCCCCGACCATGAGCGCGCCCGCCGCAAGGGCGATCAGCGTGAGCAAGCGACGCGGCCGAGATCCTGCGAACCTCGGCCGTCCGAAACGACGACGCTCGTATGAGTTGAAACTATGTCGGATACTCACGACAATTGACCCCCATCTCCTTTTGAATGAACATAGGACGGGCGGCACGATACATAATTTCGTCTTTGATAGTCAAATATTTCGTGTGCGGGCCGTGTGGGCGGGCGGGCGTCGGCTCCAAGCCAACCGCCGCCGCGAGGACACTTATTGACGTCAGCACGGGCCGACGCTCGACGTCGGCCGGACGTCATCGGGTCAGGATCAGGCCGGCTCGAGTCGCTGGACGGTTGCGACCCTGTCGATTGCTCGATCAAACGAAGCGATCGTCTCGACACCGCTCGCCTCGGCGCTGGCGACGAGATACGCCTCGGCGAAGTCGATTCGATCGACCTCGTAGACCTCAAGCGCGCGCAGGAGCAGCGGCGCATCTACGACCACGATCGCCGGGAACCCGATCACCGCGCGGACCAGATCTGCGACTCGCTCCCGCTTCACTGCGTAGAAGGACTCGAGGACGAAGACAACCTCGGCGATGATGCCTGTGAGCCTCGGCCGGCTGGTCAGTCGCCGCTGATGTCGGCAGGACGCTCGCCCACCACCAGCGCGGTGGTAGGTAAGCGCTGCGGCCGCAATCGACGTCAGCCGGCGAGCCGGAGGTCGATCCGGAGTGTGCTGACGCGACAGCCGCCGCCGCGGGTCGCGCAGGCCGAGTACGGCACGACGGTGCCAGGCTTTGGAGATTGCCGCGCAATGGCGAAGGCGTCGAGGCCATTGACGCTCGCGTCGGGCGGAAGTGGCGGCACAGACCCGAGTTGAAGCCACAGACCAGCCGGTATCCGCGCCCTTGCCTGCGTGTACTTCAACCCGATTAGGCGCGGAACCACAACTGTCGGCGGATGACGTACTGGCGAACCGAACATCGGAATCGGTGAACTCGAGACGAACACGTTGACGGTTGAACCCCGCGCCACTCGAGCAGGCGCACGCGGGTACTGGAAACGGACGTGGTAACCCTCGAGGCCAACGCCCTGCGGCTGGGGCGGGAAATCTGCAATCTCGAACCGTAGCCCTGCAGCGCGGAGTCTCTCGACCGCCACCCCAAGGCTAAGCGTGGCATTCGACGGCACCGTTGTCGCCACCTCGTTGTCGGCGCCGGCGCAGCCTGCGATCAGGAGCAACACCACAGCGAGCGAGCGCGCAGTTGATATTCCCGCGAGCGTTCCGGCCCACCGGGAACGGCCGAGGCAAGGTCTTGCAGCGCCACATCGCGTGATCGCAAGCGCTGACCCCGGGCGTTCGGGCGGACGTATCAATGTCATGAACTCTTGCGGCCACGTCTCGCACGGAGGAATATGGGCATCACGACTCAACGTCTCGTAGGAACGAGGCGGAACGCACGAATGATGCAACGCAAGACCTGACCGCAGCTGTTCACAGCGTTCTAAACCGGAAGCGCGACGCCGACGAGACCGAGCCGAAAGCCGCTCATTTGCAGGGCTTTCGGCTCCTCTTCGAGGGTGGGCGGAACTCGTTAGTGCGCAAACCACCCGCCGCTATCGGCGGAGCCGATCAAGATCGGATGAGGGCCCGCGTCACGGTCGAGCGTGGAGGTGGGCCGAGCATCCGCGAGATGCGAGCCGGCCTTCGCGTACGGTCCGGTCGTGGAGGAGCACGAAGACGCGTACGGGCAGCTCGTGCTCGCCTACCTCGAGGGCCAGCGGCGTGTGCGAGAGATCGTCGAACGGGACGACGGCTTCATCGAGGCGACCGACGGACCAGCCGGCTACTTCGCGTCGGTCCGCCACTGGCCGTCCGCCGAGCGGCAAGGGCTGCGTTTCATCCGCGGGCGCGTCCTCGACGCAGGCTGCGGGGCGGGCCGCGTCGCACTTGAACTTCAGGCGCGTGGCCGCCAGGTGGTCGCGATCGACGTCTCGCCGCTGGCCGTCGAGGTAGCGAGGAGGCGCGGCGTCCACGACGGACGCGTGCTCGCGTTCGAGAAAGTCGGGCCGGAGCTCGGCCGCTTCGATACCGTCGTCATGTACGGCAACAACTTCGGGCTCTTCGGCGGCGAGGCAAAGGCGCGACGGTTGCTGCGACGTCTCCGCCCGCTGGCCCAACGCATCGTCGCCTCGACGAGGAATCCGTACGACACCGATGACGCGGCCCACCTTGCCTATCAGGAACGGAACAGACGCCGCGGCCGCATGTCAGGCCAGCTCCGCCTGCGTGTCCGCTACCGCGACTACGCCTCGTCCTGGTTCGACTACCTGATCGTCTCTCCTGAAGAGCTCGAGGCGCTCGTCGACGGGACGGGCTGGCGCGTGAGGCGTGTCATCCCGGGCGAGCCTCTCTACGTCGCCGTGCTCGACTGAAGCGGTGGGGCGCGTGGCGCGGAAAGGCTGCTGGGCAGGGGACGGAAGCTGGCGCGCGTTTGCAATAACAATCGGAGCCGATGCCGGCTTCGCCGGCGTCGGCTCGCTCCGGCGGGTCGTTAGGAGACGACACCCGGCGAGTCGTCATGGTCGACGCGCAGCGTCGGCCGGACTCGTCGGGTGAGTGGGCGCAACTATGCGTTGCGCAAACCAGATCGTTGCGGATGCTCTGGACCTTGGAGAGCGCCGAAGCGGAGCTAAACCGCCTCGACTATGACCCGGCGGCGCGGCGTGCTGAGGCGTCCGCAGCTCCTAGCTCGATCGCTACTGCTGTGAACCTAACGCCGAACTCGCCAGCGGGCCAGACGAGGATCCGATGTTCGTAGCCAACCCCTGTTCGATCGATCTCATCTGCGACGCGTTCGCCATCGGCGAGCCATTGACGAATGGCTTCAGCGTTTGCCCCCACAAGTTCGGCCTGCCGGTAGCGGAGCGTCAGGCGCTCGTAGCCGCGTTGGAGGTCTCCGCATACGAGCTTCAGGGTCAACTCCTGGTTTGGTCCCGTCGCGAACTCAAGCAATTGCGCGTCTTGCAGACTGATCTCCGGTAATAACTCCGCGCCGTTCCGGAGGAGCGGCCGGATCTCTCCAGATGACGCTCGTAATCGCTGCGCCTCTGCTCCCAGTCGGCATCTTCCAGTTCCTCTTGTGCGTATCCACGCGTGAACCACCTCATCGCCCGTCAAGTATTCCTATAGCCGACGCAGCGACACGGCACTTCGATTTAGTCAGGCCGACCGTCGCAGAGCGACGAAGTTTGGCCAGCTGCCAATGTTGTTGCGACACGTTCACGCCCAGCGCGCGAACTTGCGTCAAGCGTTGCGGATCGCAGCAACGAACTGAGGAACACCCGCTTTCTCAAGCGCTCCGAGTAGCTCATCTATCGTCCACGGCGGATTGAGGTCGGCAGCTTGCTGCTCGATTGCAAATCGAATGGCATCCGTGCCCAGGTCAAGTAGGTCGAGCAGGAAGTCGTCAGGGTGGATCGCCTCGACGCCAACGGGCTCGCAGGCGTCGGCCGGGAAAT
>DASYUZ010000205.1:0-8780 GCA_036000665.1 Gaiellaceae bacterium | reverse complement strand
CGGTCCGTGTCCTTGCCGGTGAGGGCGCGCACGAGCCACGTCTTGCCGTGGTCGATGTGCCCTGCGGTTCCTATCGTGAGCGGCATTGGGCGACCGCGGCCGCGACCTCCTCGACCTCGTCGTCACGGAGCGTGCGGCAGTCGAGCAGGAGCCTCCCGTCTCGCACGATCCCGACCACCGGCGGGTCGGTCGCGCGAAGCTGGGTCGCCAGCGCTTCCTCGACCGCGCACGCGAAGCTCGGCAGCTCCGCCAGCGGCAGCGCCCCGCCGCCGACGCGCGCGACCGTGTCTTCGACCGAGCCCTCGACCGACGCTGCCAGACGCTCCGCGCGTGCGCGTACGGACCCGACGCTCTCGCGGAGCATGCGCAGGACGGGAATCCGCTCCGGCGCGTCGAGATAGAGGAGCAGCGTCCCCTCGAGCGCTGCGAGCGTCAGCTTGTCGGCGCGCAGCGCGCGTTGGAGCGGGTGGCGACGCAGCTTCTCGGCAAGCTCGGCACGGCCCACGACGATGCCGGCCTGGGGCCCGCCGAGGAGCTTGTCGCCCGAGAAGCAGACGAGGTCGGCGCCGCGCGCGAGCGCGTCCCTGGCCGAGGGCTCGTCTGCGAGCTCGGTCAGGACTCCGGAGCCGAGATCGTCGACCAGCGGCAGACCGTGCCGGTGCGCGACCGCGGCCAGCTCCTCGATCCGCGGCTGCTCGGTGAATCCCACGACGCGGAAGTTCGACTGGTGCACGCGGAGCAGCAGGGCCGTCTCGGGCCCGACGGCGCGCTCGTAGTCGGCTGCGCGCGTGCGGTTCGTCGTTCCGACCTCGACGAGCCGTGCCCCGGAGCGGATCAGCACGTCGGGGATGCGAAAGCCGTCGCCGATCTCGATCAGCTCGCCACGGGAGACGAGCACTTCTCGGCCCTCCGCGAGCGCGGCGAGCGCGAGCATCACCGCGGCCGCGTTGTTGTTCACGACGAGCGCCGCTTCAGCCCCTGTCAGGCGCCGCAGGATCGCGGCGACGTGGTCTTGACGCGAGCCGCGGCCGCCGGCGGTCAGGTCGTACTCGAGATTCGAGTAGCCGCCGGCGGTCTCCTGAACACGCGCGAGTGCCTCCTCGGCCAGCGGCGCCCGGCCGAGGTTCGTGTGCACGATGACGCCGGTTGCGTTCAGGAGGCGCCGCAGCGATGGCCGACGTGCCCCGGCGACGGCCTCGCGGAGCCGCGCTGCGAGATCGCCCGGGTCGGCCCCTGCCCGGATCTCCTCCCGCGCCCGAGCCAGCACGTCCCGTGCGGCGGCGACGGCGAGCGGGTCGTCCGCCTCGCGCGCGAGCTCGTCCACCGACGGCAGATCGCGGAGCCGCACGGCCGAAAGTGTAGGCCGCGCTGGTACCTTCGCCCCGTGACGGAGCTCGCAGCCAGGCTCGTTCCGCGCACGTGGCCCCGGTTCTCGACCGTGCTCGTGCTCGCGGTCGTCCTCACGCTCGGCGCTCTCTACCTGCGAATGCTCTCGTTTCGCGCCGAGACGATGCCGGGTACGCGCGTCGCGGGAGTCGACGTCGGCGGTCTCGGGCGGGCCGAGGCGGAGAGCGCGATCCAGAGCGCCGTCGCGGCGCGGTTGGCACGGCCGGTCGTGGTCCGGGCCGGACGGCGCAGCCTTCGTGTCGAGCCTGGCCGGCTCTTCGCGCTCAACCTCGTCGCGACCACCGAGGCCGCGCTCGCCGCCGGGCGCCGCACCGAGCCTGAGCGGATCGCCGCGCTGCTGGGTCGGCGGCGCCTGGACGTCGCACCTGTGCTCGTCGTCCGTCCCGAAGCGGCCGAGGAGTTCCTGCGCGTCGTCCAGCGCACGGGCGGGCGGCCGCCGCGCTCGGCGACGGTCTCGCTGGCGGGGCTCGAGCCCCTGGTCCATCCCGCGCGTGAGGGTCTGCGTCTCGACCGCAGCGCGCTGCTCGCGTCGATCCGCCGAGCGGCGGTTGCGGGCGGTCGCGCCGAGGCCGCCTTCACACCCGCACGGCCGCGCCATCTCGCGGCAGACGCGAAGGCTGCCGCCGCGGAGGCGCGCGTCGTCGTCTCCGCGCCCGTCGCCGTCTACTACGAGCAGCGTCCGCTGCGCATGCTCAGCCGCGAGCAGCTCGCGCGGCTCGTCGTCTTCGAGGAACGCGGGAGCCGCTATCTCGTCACGCTCGACGCGAAGCGGCTGGCCCGCGTCCTCGGCCCTGCGCTCGCTCGCTTCGAGCGCCGCGCGGTCAACGCGCGCTTCGAGATCGACGGCGACGCCGTTCACGTCGTCCCTGCGCAGCCGGGGATCGCGCTCGATCGGGAGCACGCGCTGGGCGAGGTCGTCGCCGCGGCGTACTCGTCGGATGTCCGCGCGGCGGAAGTCCGCCTACACGAAGTGCCTGCGGAGATCACCACGGACGACCTCGCAGCCCTCGGGATCACGCGACGAATCTCGTCCTTCACGACCGACATGGGCGTCTCCTCGTCGAACCGGATCTGGAACGTGCACCTGATGGCCGACTACATCGATGGCACGATCATCCGCCCGCGTGAGACCTTCTCGTTCAACCGCGTCGTCGGGGAACGAACCGTGAAGCGCGGCTTCCGCGAGGGCCAGATGATTCTGGGCTCGCTGCTCCTGCCCTCGATCGGCGGCGGCGTCTGCCAGACCGCGACGACGCTCTTCAACAACGCGTTCGAGCTCGGGCTCCCGGTGCTGCGCCGCTCCAACCACAGCTTCTACATCTCGCACTATCCGCTCGGTCGTGATGCAACGGTGTCCTGGGGAGGACCGGATCTCGTGTTCAAGAACGATCTGGACCAGGCGATCCTGATCAAGTCCTCCTACACCGACTCGACGCTGACGTTCACGTTTTACGGCGCGCCGCAGGGGCGCCGCGTGGTCGCCGCGACGAGCCCGCAGACGAACTGGACGCAGCCGCAGACGAGCTACGCGTACGACCCCTATGCGCCGGGCGGCTCGATCCGCACGTCGAGCGGGACGAACGAGCTCGGGTTCGACGTCACCGTGCGCCGCACCGTGTACGAGCACGACAAGGTGATCCGGCGCGACGCGTTCCCGAGCCGGTACGTGCCGGTCGGCCCGACGGTGATCTACGGGCCGGGCACCAGCCCGCCGCGCATCGACTTCGTCCTGCCGCCGCCCGGCGAGTAGTTACTGCGCGTCGGCCTTTGCGGGCTCGGCCGGCGAGACGGCGCTGAAGTGCTCGTAATGCTCCACGACGCGCGCGATCGCCTCGTCCGGGGCGTTCGTCACGTGCAGCAGCTCGAGGTCGTCGGCCGAGATCATCCCGTCGGCGAGCACCTCGGCCCGGATGAAGTGGAGCAGCTCGTCCCAGTAATCGGTGTCGTAGAGGACGACCGGGAAGTTCAGCACTTTGCCCGTTTGGATCAGCGTCAGCGACTCGAAGAGCTCGTCCAACGTGCCGAAGCCGCCCGGGAAGATCACGAACCCCGACGCGGGCTTCACGAAGCAGACCTTGCGCGCGTAGAAGTGGTCGAACGTCACGGCGATGTCGAGGTACGGATTCGAGTACTGCTCGTGCGGCAGCTTGATGTTGAACCCCACCGAGAAGCCGCCGCCTTCCTTCGCGCCACGGTTCCCGGCCTCCATCACGCCCGGGCCGCCGCCGGTGATCACCGACCAGCCGCGCCGCGCAAACAAGCGTCCCGTCTCGCGCGCCGCGTCGTACGCAGGATGGCCCTCGCGGACGCGCGCCGAGCCGAACATCGTCACGGCAGGCAAAGGAATGCGCCGCACCGCTGCGAACCCGACCGCGAACTCGCGCGCGATGTTCGCGACGCTCTCGTCGAGATCGACGACGTCGCCGTCGGGACTCTCGAGCAGACGGCGGTCGTCCACTAGAGCCGGTCCTGCGACACGTGCGCCGACATCATCCCGAGCACGAGGAGGAGCGCGAGGATGACGTATCCGCCGCCGAGCACGATGGCCCGCGCGCGCGGCCCGTGTCTCCAGAGCGCTCGCGTCGAGCTCGCGATGAAGCCGCCGTCGAACGGGAAGATCGGGATCAGGTTGAAGAGGTTGAGCAGGAACCCTGAGTAGCCGAGCGCTCGCAGGAGGTCCGAGTCGTTCGCGTTCCCGAGCGCGAGGCAGGCGAGCGCGCCGAGCCCACCGAGGATCGGCCCCGCGATCGAGATGAGGCCGTTCCGCCAGGGATCGTGCGGCGCGTCCTTGATCGCGACGTAGGCGCCGAGGAACGGCACGAACACGGGCAGCGCGGGCTTCAGTCCCTGGCGGCGCGCCTCGAGGAAGTGGCCCATCTCGTGCACGAAGATCAGGACGACGAAGCCGACGGCGAAGCGCCAGCCCCAGATCAGCGCGTAGGCCGCGACCGAGATGAAGACGCCGAAGAACTTGATCGAGAAGGCGCCGAACTTGAGCGTGGCGACACCGACGGCGATGAGCACCGCCCAGATGCGGCCGAGAACCTTGCGGAAGCTAAAGCCGTGCGGGTGGATCGGGTCGTAGTCGCGCAGCTCGAACTCGCGCGCGGCATACGGGTCCTCGTCGGCGGTGCGCGGGGCGGGCTCTGACTCCTCGCGCGACCAGTCGATGTCACGGAAACGCTCGCTCATGGTTCTCGTTGTACCTTCACGACCCTCGCCCGATCCACTCCTCGCCGCCCTCGTAGACCTCCTTCTTCCAGAGCGGCACGGTCTCCTTGAGCCGGTCGATCGCCTCTCGACAGGCGGCGAGGGCGTCCGAGCGATGTGGGGCGGAGACGGCGATCACGACGCTTGCTTCCCCGATCTCGACCACCCCCACACGATGGTGGATCGCGATCGCGTGCAGGTCGTAGCGCCCCCGGAGCTCGGCGGCGAGGCCGGCCATCACGTCTTCGGCCATCTCCGTGAAGGCCTCGTACTCGAGCCGGACGACCCGGCGGCCTCGCGAGTCGGCGCGCACCGTCCCCGTGAACGTGGCGATCGCGCCCGCGCCTTCGTCTGCGACCTCGCCGACTGCCGCCTCGAGCGAGAGCGCTGCCTCGGTGATCCGGAAGGCACCGCCGGACACAGGCGGGATCAGTGCCACCTCGTCACCGTCGGCGAGCGTGCGGTCGCGGGCGGCGTACTCGCGGTTGACGGCGTAGAGCAGCCCCTGCGGCTCCTCGCCGAGCTCGAGGGCAGGCCAGACGTCAGCGACCCGAGCGACGCCCTCGACCTCGCGTTCGGCCCAGCCGGCGCGCTCTCGGAGGCCGGCGAAGAGGCGAACGCGGATCGTCATCTTTGTGTGTTTGGACTCATAAAGGTGCGGGTAGCATGCGGCCGAGGGGAGCGTCGGCTTCTCGCCAGGCTAGCCGGGTCACCGGCACCAACGGGTTCGCGAGGATCGGGGTCAACCGGCGCTCCCTGTATTCCTTTTCGGACGTACGATTGCCTCGTGGCGACGACCGAAGACCGGCGGGAGACCGATTCCGGGATCGAGATCAAGCCCGTCTACGACGCGGCGGACGGCGAGCGCGACCTCGAGGCGCCTGGGGAGTTCCCGTTCACGCGCGGCCCGTACCGCGACATGTACCGGGGCAAGCCGTGGACGATTCGCCAGTACGCGGGCTTTGGGTCGGCCGAGGAGACGAACGCCCGTTTCCGGTACCTGCTCGAGCGCGGCCAGACGGGGCTCTCGGTCGCCTTCGACCTGCCGACCCAGCTCGGCTACGACTCGGATGATCCGCGGGCGGAGGGCGAGGTAGGCCGCACCGGCGTCGCAATCGACTCGCTCGCGGACATGGAGCTGCTCCTCGACGGGATCCCCCTTGCCGAGGTCTCGACGTCGATGACGATCAACGCCCCGGCTGCGCTGCTGCTGCTCCTTTACGAGCTCGTCGCCGAGGCGCAAGGCGTCGGCAGCGAGCAGCTCCGGGGCACGGTGCAGAACGACATCCTCAAGGAGTACTGCGCGCGGGGGAACTACATCTTCCCGCCCCGGCCCTCGATGCGGATCACGACCGACCTGTTCGCGTACTGCGCGAAGCGGCTGCCGAAGTGGAACACGATCTCGATCTCCGGCTACCACATCCGCGAGGCCGGCTCGACCGCCGCGCAGGAGCTCGCGTTCACGCTCGCGAATGGAATCGCCTACTGCCAGGCTGCGGTCGACGCCGGCTTGTCGCCCGACGAGTTCGGCGCCCGGCTGTCGTTCTTCTTCAACGCCCACAACCATTTCTTCCAGGAGGTCGCGAAGTATCGCGCCGCACGGAGGTTGTGGGCGCGCATCATGCGCGACCGCTTCGGTGCGACGAACCCGCGCGCACAGGCGCTGCGCTTCCACGCCCAGACGGGCGGCTCGACACTCACTGCGCAACAGCCGGAGAACAACGTCGTACGCGTCGCGATCCAAGCGCTCTCGGCTGTTGCCGGCGGGGCGCAGTCGATCCACACCAACGGCTTTGACGAGGCGCTTGCGCTGCCGACCGAGCGCTCGGCGAAGATCGCGCTCCGCACTCAGCAGGTGCTTGCGCACGAGGCAGGCGGGACCGACACGGCCGACCCACTCGGCGGCGCCTACTTCATCGAGGCGCTGACCGAGGAGCTCGAGGCTCGCGCAGAGGAGCTGCTCTCGCACATTGACGAGCTCGGCGGCGCAGTCGCCGCCGTCGAGGCAGGGTTCATTCAGGGCGAGATCGAACAGGCCGCGTTCCGCTACCAGCAGGAGATCGAGTCCGGCGAGCGGGTACTCGTCGGCGTCAATCGCTACGTCGAGGAAGAGTCGGAGCCCATCGAGCTCCTGCGCATCGATCCGGAGGCTGAGAGGCGTCAGCTCGAGCGCACCGCGCGCGTTCGTGCGGAACGCGATGCCGCCGAGACCGCGCGGACACTCGAGGAGGTACGCCGCGTCGCGCGCGGCAACGAGAACCTTCTGCCCCCGATGCGCGAGGCGCTGCGCGCGCGGGCGACGGTCGGCGAGATCTGTGGCGTCCTGCGCGACGAATTCGGCACCTACGACGCCCGGAGGGCCTAGCGATCCCTTAAAGCGGGCGCACGGCGAGACCGATAGGGACTCCGTGAAGACCCTGTGGTTGGGCGTCCTGTCGATGACGGCGCTTGCGCTCTGGCTGCGTCTGCAGCCGGGGTCGGGCGGATCGCCGTTCGATCTCTTCGACGCTCGGATCTTCCTGCTCGTGCCGATCTACGTCCTAATCACCTTCGGGCTCGTGCTCGTGATCGCCCACGCCGTGGTTGCGCGCACGAACCTCTTCGCGCTCGTCGCGGCGGCCGCGGTCTTCACCTGCGCCCTCGGGATCATCTGGCCGCCGGGGGACTTCGTGGCGCCGTGGCCATGGTCGTTCCTCTGAGCGCCGCTCAGCCCGACGCGCCCGAGTAGCGACGCAGGCCGAAGCGCGCAAACCTCGTAGATGTTGACGCGTCTAACCCGGGAACCCCACCTCCCTCCCCGTTGCGATCGAGCCTAGCGCCCAAGGTGTCACCGGTGGGAAACGACTCTGTGCCGAAAGCGTCAAGCTTGCGTCCGATGCGGATCCTGCTCGTCTCGCAGATGTATCCGGGCGCCGCCGACCCCGACCTGGGCGTCTTCGTCGCGCAGCTCGAACGCGCGCTCGCAGCGCGCGGACACCAGATCGACCGCGCCGTCCTCGATCGACGCGCGGGCGGGAAGCGCCGTTACCTCGAGCTCGTGCGCCGCGTACGTGCCGCCCCGCGCCCGGACGTCGTGTACGCGCACTTCCTCGTTCCGACGGGGCTCATTGCGGTGCTCGCGCAGCGCGCACCCGTCGTTCTGACCGCGCACGGGCGCGACGTCCGCAACGTCGGCGCGATTCCGGGCGTCGGCGCGGCGACACGCTTCGCCGTCCGGCGCGCGTCGGCGGTGATTGCGGTGTCGGACTATCTGCGCCGCGAGCTCGAAGCGAAAGTGCCCGAGGCGCGCGGCAAGATCGAGGTCGTCGATTCCGGTGTCGATCTCGAACGGTTCCCCGTCCTACCGGCGCCGAACGGCGGCCCCGCATTCGTCTGCGTCGGCTCGCTCACCGAACGCAAGAACGTCGTGCGCCTCGCGCGCTCGTTCGCGCGTCTCGATACGAGCGCGACCCTCACCTTCGTCGGCGACGGTCCGCTCCGTGCACAGCTCGAAGGGCTTGAGCGCGTGCGGGTCGTCGGCCGCGTTCCACACGACGCGATCCCGCACCATCTCGGAGACGCGACGGTCCTCGCGCAGCCGAGCCTGCTGGAGCCGCTCGGCCAGGCGCTGCTCGAGGCGATGGCCTGCGGCCGTTCCGTCGTTGCGACGCGGGTTGGAGGCCCGCCCGAGTTCGTCCCGCCGGAAGCGGGCGTGCTCGTCGACCCCCTGGACGAGGAGGCGATCGCCGACGGACTGCAACGCGCCGCCGCGCTGCCGGTCCCGAACCCGGAAGCCCGCGCGGCGGCTGAGCGTCACGACGTCAATGTGCAGGCGAGTCGGGTGGAGGCGATTCTCGCGCGAGCGGTTCAAGATCGGAAAACCTGATCTCGACGAGCGGCGGCACAGACTCCTCCAGCCTTGCCTCGCGGGCGACTGCCAGCGCCTGCTCGTAGCTCTCCCGCACCTTCTGCGGGTCGACGCCCTGTTTCAGCCTGTTGTCTCCCGTAACGAGAAATCTTTGAATTCGCTCACGCGGGTCCTCGCCGCTCTTCACATGGCGAGCGTAACAGTGCAAATTCCGATTCGAGATGTCTGAGCCCGTGCGCGTCCTGATCGCCGACGATCACCGGCTGTTCGCGGAAGCCCTGGAGGCGATCCTCCAGATGGACGACCGGATCGAGGT
>DASYUZ010000204.1:0-5539 GCA_036000665.1 Gaiellaceae bacterium | reverse complement strand
TCCCGACGGCGTGTACGGCGAGCAGATCCCGCTCGGCGCGCGGATCATCTTCGTCGCCGACGCCTACGACGCCATGACGACGGATCGCGTCTACCGCCCGCGTCTCTCCGAGGTCGAGGCGCTCGAGGAGCTACAGCGTTGTGCCGGCACGCAGTTCGACCCCGAGGTGGTCGCTTCGTTTGCCGACGAGCTCGGGCTGCCGCGGCCCGTGCCCGTGACGCTCGCCTCCTAGCTCCTAAGACACTCGAACGAGTGATGCCGAGCCGCTCCGGCGGCGGCATCATGAGCGTGCTAGCAGGCATCTACAACCGAGGAGCCACCGGTGTCGCAGCCCGAGATCGATCCCAGTAGGGGAACGACGGCTGCACCTGCTTCCGCAGCGACCTTCTCACGCCTGTGGCCGCTGCTCGTCCCTGTCGTCGCCGCCGGGTCAGTCGTGGTGGCCGCGGCGGTCCGCTCGCTGGTCGTGGCGCCGCCGACTCCAACCGTTCTCGCCGGTCTTGCAGCGCTCCTCGCCGCGGCACTGATCGCCGAGTCGTTCCCGATTCCGATCGAGAGCCTGCCTGCGGGCCACGCGTCGCTCGCAACGGTGTTCTTCGCGGGCGGGGCCGTCCTGTTCGGGTGGGATGCGGCGACGGTGCTCGCGGTGCTCGCGCGGATCACGATCGAGCTCGCCCAACGGAGGCCTCCGGTGCGGTCTGCGTACAACGTGGGCTCGTACGCGCTTGCCGCCTCCGCGGCCGGCGCGACGGCGGCTGTGTTCGATCGGAGCTCCACGAGCGGGCTCGTGCTCGCCGTGCTCGCCGCGAGCGTCGCCTACTACGGGGTCAACGTCATGCTCCTCGCCGGTGTGGTCGCACGCTGGAGCGGCAACGCGTACGTGAGCATCGCCTCCACCGCGATCCGCTGGGCCGCGCTGCCGCTCGCTCTCGCGGCCTCGGGGACGCTGATGCTCGTCGTCCTGTGGGAGCGCTCGCCGCTCTTGTCGTTCGCGCTCGTGGGGCCGGTACTCGCGATCGCGCTCTACCAGCGTTCGGTGCACAACGCGCTCGTCGCCACTCGGCTCGCGCTCACGGATCCGCTCACCGGGCTCGGCAACCAGCGCCACTTCCGCGAGCGGCTCCAGCAGGAGCTCGACCGAGCGGCGAGCGACGGGCGTCCGCTCGCGCTCTGCCTGCTCGACGTCGACCACCTCAAGCGTGTCAACGACACCTTCGGGCACCAGGCCGGCGATCGGCTGCTCCAGCTCATCGCCGGCTGCCTGCGGCACGGCGGGGAGGCGTACCGCGTCGGCGGCGACGAGTTCGCGCTGCTCCTTCCGGGGCGCGACGTTGCCGCGGCGGTCGAGGCGGCCGAGGCCGTGCTTGCACGCACGCGCTCGCTCGACCCTGCCGAGGGGCCGCTGAGCGTGTCGGGTGGGCTCGCCGTCTTCCCGACGCACGTTGTCGACCGCAGCGAGCTCTACCGCGCTGCGGACCAGGCGCTCTACCGCTCGAAGCGCGATGGCGGGAGCCGCGTGCACGTCTACGCACCGGAAGACCCCAAACCCATCGGCGCAGTTGCTTAGAGCGGGATGTTCCCGTGCTTGCGCTTCGGGCGCTCTTCGCGCTTGGTGAGCGAGGTCTCGAGCGCGTCGACCAGCACGGGGCGCGTGCGGCGGGGCTCGATCACCTCGTCCACGTACCCGCGCTCGGCGGCGGCGTACGGGTTGGCGAAACGCTCGCGGTAGTCCGCGATCAGCTCGCGGCGCCGGGCGTCCGGATCGTCGGCGTCGGTGAGCTCGCGGCGGAAGACGATGTTCACCGCGCCCTCAGGTCCCATGACGGCGACCTCGGCGGTCGGCCAGGCGAAGTTGAAGTCCGCTCGGATGTGCTTGGAGCTCATGACGTCATACGCGCCGCCGTACGCCTTGCGCGTGATCACGGCGAGCTTTGGAACCGTCGCCTCCGCGTAGGCGTAGAGAAGCTTCGCCCCGTGGCGGATGATCCCGCCCCACTCCTGCGCGGTTCCTGGCAGGAAGCCGGGCACGTCGACGAAGGTGACGAGCGGGATGTTGAACGCGTCGCAGAAGCGGACGAAGCGCGCGGCCTTTACCGACGAGTCGATGTCGAGCACCCCGGCGAGCGCACGCGGC
Source organism: Gaiellaceae bacterium (assembly GCA_036000665.1). Lineage (GTDB taxonomy): Bacteria > Actinomycetota > Thermoleophilia > Gaiellales > Gaiellaceae > JACCTU01. The sequence goes on along the minus strand of DASYUZ010000204.1, from coordinate 3,405 downwards.
TGGTTGCCGACGACGCCGATCGAGTGGCCGCCCAGGCGCGCAAAGCCGACGACGATGTTCTCCGCCCAGCGCTCGTGCACCTCGAGGAACTCCCCGTCGTCCACGACGCGCTGAATGACCTGCTTGATGTCGTACGGCTTCGCCGGGTCGTCCGGGATGATGCTGTCGAGCTCAGACTCCTCGCGGTCGACGGGATCGGCGGGCTCGGTGTACGGCGGCGGGTCGAGGTTGTTCTGCGGGAGGAAGCTGAGCAGGTAGCGGGCGTCGTCGAGGGCAGCCTCGTCGTCCGGGGCGATGAAGTGCGCGACGCCCGAGCGGCTCGCGTGGGTGGCGGCGCCGCCGAGCTCCTCGAAGCTGACCTCCTCGCCGGTGACGGTCTTCACGACATCGGGGCCGGTGATGAACATGTACGACGTCCCTTCGACCATGACCACGAAGTCGGTGATCGCGGGTGAGTAGACCGCACCTCCGGCGCTAGGGCCCATCACCAGGCTGATCTGCGGGATCACGCCTGAGCACTGGACGTTGCGCCAGAAGATCTCCGCGTAGCCGGCGAGGCTGACGACGCCCTCCTGGATGCGCGCGCCGCCGGAATCGTTGATCCCGATCACGGGGCAGCCGAACTTGGCCGCGAGATCCATGACCTTGCAGATCTTCTCCGCGAAGACCTCGGAGAGGCTGCCGCCGAAGACGGTGAAATCCTGCGAGAAGACGAAGACCTTGCGGTCGAAGATCGTGCCGTAGCCGGTCACGACCGCGTCGCCGTAGGGACGGCGCTCGAGCATCCCGAAGTTCGACTCGCGGTGTCGCACGTAGCGGTCGAGCTCGACGAACGACCCCGGGTCGAGGAGCCTGACCGCGCGCTCGCGCGCGAGCAGCTTTCCGGCGGCTCGCTGCTTTTCAACGGCCTGTTCGGAACCCGCGTGAAGCGCCTCGTCGCGAAGCTGCTCGAGCCGCGCGAGCTTTGCCGGCGTCGAGTCCTCGATCTGCGGCGGACTCTCGCTCTCGTCGGTCGCGGCCATGCGCGGAGCGTACCGCCCGTCCACGGGTCAGGCCGCGGACGCCTCCGCCAAGAGCGCCTCCTCCACGTACTCTGCGAATCCGGTCGGCGAGATGAAGTCGCTCATCCAGTCGAGCGAGAGGAACCGGGGCCGGGGCCGGATTCCGGTCGTCGCCGCGTAGCTGCTCCACTGCCACTCACGCGGGTGCCGGCAGAGTCCAGCGCGCACGGGGTTGAGCAACACATAGCGCACGACCCTCAGTGCATCCGCCTCGTCGAATACCTCGTTCGAGCCGAAGCGATCACCGAAGAGATGACCCCAGGAGCTGTGCTCCCTGTTGAACCACTGCGCGTACATCCCGTTGAGCCGGTGAATCCCGCGCGACAACTCCGCCCGAGTCGCGTCGAGGACGAGGTGGTAATGGTTCGGCATTAGGCAGTAGCCAAGGCACGCGATCTCGAACCTCTGCGTCATCTCGTCGAGCCCGCCGAGAAACCTGTAAGCGTCCGCCGCGCGGACGTAGATCGCCTGCTTCCGACTACCGCGCGCGAAGACGTGTGTGACCCCGTCGGGGAGAACATAACGCGGAGTGCGAGCCATGCTCACACGGTAAGCAGCGGCGCAGCGCACCGCTAGAGCGCGTACGCGTTTCGGCACACAATTGGCACGCTTTCGCAACAGGGTCTGTCCCCGCGCCCGGGGACAGACCCCCGCCCCCCGCGCTGCGCAACCGGCGAACGACCAAGGGACTGTCCCCACGACCAGCGCGCGACGCCGCTCGGAATGCGGCGACTCGCGCGTCAGCCTCTCTCGCGACGCCCCGAGGGACTGTCCCCACGCATGAGGGACTGTCCCTCACTTGTCCGGGTCGCGGAGGGCGAGGGACTGTCCCTCGTGAGGCTCGCGGTCAGGGGGCGAGCACCGTTCGCAGTCTGGAGACGCGACGGCGCTGAAGTCGACGGTGGGGTCCACGAGCGTCGGGACGTCGCGGTCGAGCAAGCGGAATCCCGTTCCCGTCCGTCGGCGTAAAGTCGTTCCGTGGGCGTGCCCCCGCTCGACCGCTCCACGATCTGGCGCTACCGCGACGGCGAGCCGGGCGAGTTTTACTACTCGCGCTACGGCAACCCGACGCAGTCGAAGGCCGAGCGGGCGCTCGGCGAGCTCGAGGGCGGCGAGGCGTTGCTGTTCGCGTCCGGGACCGGAGCCGAGACCGCGGTCGTGCTCGGCCTACTCCGGCCGGGCGCGACGATCGCGCTCGCGGAGGGGTGCTACTACGGGACCTCGACGCTCTTTCGCGAGCTCGAGCGCTGGGGGGTCCGATATGTGGAGTTCGACCAACGAGGAGCACCGCCCGACGGCGTCGATCTCGTCTGGCTCGAAGCGCCCTCGAACCCCTTCCTGACCATGCCCGACTTTCAGGCCGCCGCCTCGCACCCGGCAAAGGTCCTGGTCGACGCGACCGCCGCAACGCCCGTCTACCTCCGAGCTCTCGAGCGGGGGGCCGACCTCGTCCTCCACTCGGCGACGAAATATCTGACCGGGCACCACGATGTGCTCCTCGGCGCGGTCGTCGCGCGGGACCCCGCGGACACCGAGCAGCTCCGGCAGACACGTGGCCGCACCGGGATCACGGCGTCCCCCGAATCCGCCTGGCTCCTGGAGCGCGGGCTCAAGACGCTCGAGGTCCGGATGCTCCGCCACACGGAGACCGCGACCGAGCTCGCGAACCGCCTCGAGCGCCACCCCGCGGTCGAGCGCGTCCGCTATCCGGGCTTCGGCGGCCTGCTCTCCTTCGACGTCGCCGGCGGCGAGGAGGCCGCGCGGGACGTCGAGCGCCGGCTGACGACGATCGCCAACGCGACCAGCCTCGGCGGGGTCGAGTCGACGCTCGAGTGGAGGCGTCGCTGGGAGGGCGAGCGCGTGCCCGAGGGCCTGCTCCGGCTCAGCGTCGGCCTCGAGCCGGTCGATCCCCTCTGGGACGACCTACAGCGGTCGCTGAGCAGGTAAATTCCGCCCTCCGGGGGCCTTTGATCGTAGGAGTCGCAGTCCAGGCTCTGAATAAGAGCGTTCCAGACGGGGAAAGCTTTTCACCGTCCCCGAAACCCGTGCGCCGGCGCTCGTGCCGGCGCGTGGACCCCCACACCATCGCCCACTAGGGAGGAACGACCGTGGCGGCAGTCGAGCAGAAAAAGCAGCGACGCAAGACGGCGCGACGCGCGCCGGCAAAAAACGCAGACGCGACCGCGAACGGGACGGTGAGCACCGCCGATCTCCAGGACCTCCTCCAGGCGCTGAAGGACGCCAAGCGCGGCGAGATGTCGCAACGGCTCTCGACACGCAAGGCCGGCATCGTGGGCGAGCTGGGCAAGGCGTTCAACGAGCTGGCCGAGGTGCGCGAGAAGAC
>DASYUZ010000203.1:0-8603 GCA_036000665.1 Gaiellaceae bacterium | reverse complement strand
TTCGCTTCGACGCGCCGATTTGGTTCTGTGACCCATGGCCATTCGCGTTCGGGCTGCTCGGCCAGGAAGGGTTCATGCGCTTCTTCCGCCTCACCATCTCAGCCGCCGAAGGGTGGCTCGAGTGCGAGCCCGAACCGTGATCGAACGCTGAGAACATTCGACACGGTGGCGAAAATTGCGCTCTTGGCTCCACCCGCAGAGCCTCTTGTTGGCATGAGACGCCCGCCGGTAGGCTCGACACATCGGCCTGAAAACGGAGGAGTGGTGAGCCCATGAGCGTGACCGTCCAGCAGCACAAGAACTTCGTCGGTGGCGAATGGGTGGACGCCCTCGACGGGCAGACGATGGAAGTCTTCAACCCGGCGACCGGCGAGGTGATCGCCGAGGTGCCGCGGGGGTCGGAACGGGACGTCGAGCGGGCAGTCGAGGCGGCCAAGAAGGCGCTGCCGGCCTGGCTCGAGAAGACGCCGAAAGACCGGATGGAGCTCCTGCTCAAGCTCGCGGACGTCATCGACGAGCACGCCGAGGAGCTCTCCAAGCTCGAGTCGCTGAACGTGGGCAAGCCGATGTCGATCGCGGGCGACGAGATGCCCTTCTCGGCCGACAACCTCCGCTTCTTCGCGGGCGCCGCGCGCACGCTCGAGGGCAAGAGCGCCGGCGAGTACGTCGAGGGCTACACGTCGATGATCCGCCGCGAACCGCTCGGGATCGTCGCCGGGATCACGCCCTGGAACTACCCGCTGATGATGGTCGTCTGGAAGCTCGGGCCCGCGCTCGCGGCCGGCAACGTGCAGATCCTAAAACCGGCCGAGCAGACGCCTCTGACGACGCTCCGCTTCGTCGAGCTCGCGCAGGAGGTGCTGCCGCCGGGCGTCGTCAACGTCGTCACGGGCGACGGTGTCCCCGTAGGCGATGCGCTCGTGCGGCACCCGGAGATCCGGCTCGTCTCGCTGACCGGCGATGTCGAGACCGGCAAGCTGATCGCGAAGAACGCGGCCGACACGCTGAAGCGCGTGCACCTCGAGCTCGGGGGTAAGGCGCCGATGGTCGTCCTCGACGACGCCGACCCCGCGCAGGTCGCGGAGGCGGTCAAGATCGGCGGCTACTGGAACTCGGGCCAGGACTGCACGGCGTCGTCGCGGATCCTCGTCAGCGAGCGGATCTACGACGACGTGCTCGCCGAGTCCGTCAGGGTGGTCGAGGCGATGAAGGTCGGCGACCCGGCCGAGGGCGACGACATCGAGATGGGCCCAGTGATCTCCAAGGAGCAGCAGGACCGCGTGCTCGGCTTCCTCGAGCGCCTCGACGGGGGCGGGACGGTCGTCACCGGCGGCGGCACGATCGGCGACCGCGGCTTCTTCGTCAAGCCGACGATCGTCTCGGACGTGACGCAGGACTCGGAGATCGTGCAGCGCGAGGTCTTCGGACCCGTGGTCACGATGCAGCGTTTCTCGTCGGATGACGAGGCGATCGAGATGGCGAACGGCGTGCGCTACGGGCTCGCCGCGTCGGTGTTCTCGCGCGACGTGGGGCGCGCACTCTCGGCCGCGCGCAAGCTCGAGTTCGGCACCGTCTGGGTGAACGAGCACCTGTTCCCGCTTGCCTCGGAGATGCCGCACGGCGGCTTCAAGGAGTCGGGCTACGGCAAGGACATGTCGCTCTACTCGATGGAGGAATACACCCGCATCAAGCACGTGGCCGTCAAGCTCACGTGACGGTGACTGCCGTCGACGAGCCCCGGGCCGGCGTCCGCCCGACCCCCGCGGACGTTTCGCTCTACGGCACCACGAAGCGCTTCGACGACGTCGTGGCCGTCGACGACCTGAGCCTGGAGATCCCGCACGGCTCGTTCTTCGCGCTCCTCGGCCCCTCCGGCTGCGGCAAGACGACGACGCTGCGCATGATCGGCGGCTTCGAGGAGCCCGACGCGGGCCGGATCCAGATCGGCGGCGCCGACGTCACGGGCGTGCCGCCCTACAGGCGCGACGTCAACACGGTCTTCCAGAGCTACGCGCTCTTCCCGCACCTGAACGTGTTCGAGAACGTCGCCTTCGGATTGCGGCGGCGCAAGGCAAAGAACGTCGACGCCCGCGTGCGCGAGCTGCTCGGCGTCGTCGGCCTCGAAGGCATGGATAAACGGAAGCCGCGCCAGCTCTCGGGCGGGCAGCAGCAGCGGGTCGCGCTCGCGCGCGCGCTCGTCAACAACCCGCGCGTACTCCTGCTCGACGAGCCGCTCGGCGCGCTCGACCTGAAGCTCCGCAAGCAGATGCAGCTCGAGCTGAAACGGATCCAAAGCGAGGTCGGGATCACGTTCGTCCACGTCACGCACGACCAGGAGGAAGCGATGACGATGGCGGACGCGATCGCGGTCATGAACAACGGCCGGATCGAGCAGCTCGGGACGCCGAGCGAGCTCTACGAGCGTCCGCGCACCGAGTTCGTCGCCGGCTTCCTCGGCATCTCGAATCTGCTGCGTGGAACCGTTGCCCTCGACGACGGCGTGCGCGTGGACGGGGTGGGTGAGATCCGCGTCGGGTCGCCGCTCCCGGCGTCCGGCAGCCGTGTGGCCGTGGGCGTCCGCCCCGAGAAGCTCAACCTCGACGGCGAGGGCGCGAACACATTGCACGGCACGGTCAAGGAGCGCGCGTACACGGGCGTAGCGACGCAGTACCTCGTCGAGACCACCGCGGGCATCGTTACCGTCTTCGTCCAGTCGTCCGGCGCGGCCGTCGAGGGAGACTCCGTCACCGTCGGCTGGGACCCCCAGAGCACCTTCGTCGTCGAGGAGGCCACATGAGCGAGACCTTCACCCGCATCCAGCTGCTGCGCCGCGGCGCCGCGGCGGGCGTCGTCCTGACCATCCCGTCATCGTTTCTGGCTGCCTGCGGCGGCGACGGCGAAGAGGCCGCGGCGACGACCGAGGCTGCCAAGAAGCAACTCGCGAAGACGCTGCGCTTCTCGAACTGGACGCTCTACATCGACATCGACGAGAAGACGAAGAAGCGGCCGACGCTCGAGCAGTTCGAGCAAAAGACCGGGACGAAGGTCGCCTACTTCGAGGACATCAACGACAACGCCTCGTATTTCGGGAAGATCCAGCGCCCGCTCTCGCAGGGCCAGTCGATCGACCGGGACATCGTCGTGCTGACCGACAACTCGCGCTTCCCGGCGCTGCTCGTGAAGAAGGGCTGGGCCGAGAAGCTCGACAAGAGCGCCATCCCGAACATGTCGAAGCTCCAGGACGCGCTCGCGCACCCGAGCTTCGACCCGAACCGCGACTACTCGCTGCCGTGGCAGTCAGGTATGACCGGGATCGCGACGAACCTGAAGCTGACGGGCGGGAAGGCGGTCACGACGATGGACCAACTCCTCGAGGACCGGAAGCTCAAGGGGAAGGTCACGCTGCTCACCGAGATGGCCGACACGATGAGCCTCGTCATGCTCGCGAACGGCGACGACCCGACGAAGGTGGACGACACGTCCTTCCAAAAGGCGCTCGACCGGATCAAGAAGGCGGTCGACTCCGGCCAGGTGCGTCAGTTCACCGGGAACGACTACAGCGGCCCGCTCTCGAAGGGCGACCTCGCTGCGGCGATGTCGTGGTCGGGTGACGTGGTGCAGCTCACCGTCGACAACAAGAACCTCGTGTGGAACCTGCCCGAATCCGGCGGCGACATCTGGACGGACAACATGCTGATCCCGAAAGGCGGCGACGTCTTCACCGCGTCGACGTTCATGAACTTCGTCTACGACCCGAAGATCGCGGCGCAGATCGCCGCGTACGTGAACTACATCACGCCGGTGAAGGGAGCCAAGGAGGAGGCCGCGAAGCTCGACCCAAAGCTCGCGACGAACCCGCTGATCTTCCCCGACGAGGCGACGCTCTCGAAGGTGAAGATCTTCGACAGCGAGGCGCTGAGCAACCAGGACTACGCCCAGAAGTGGCAGACGCTGATCGGCTCCTGAGTTGAGCTGGGTCCACCGTCACCGTGGGGTCGTCCCCTACCTGCTGCTCGCACCTGGGCTCGCGTGGCTCGCGGTCTTCTTCGTCGTCCCGCTCGGGTTCCTCGGCTACCAGTCACTGCAGGAGGGCTCGTTCGACTTCGGCTACACGTTCTCGTGGGCCTGGCAGAACTACCGCGACGCGATCTCGAACTACCACGAACAGCTGATCCGCTCGTTCGTCTACGCCGGGCTCGCGACGATCATCGCGCTCGTCGTCAGCTATCCGCTCGCGTACTGGATCGCCTTCCGCGGCGGGCGCTGGAAGAACCTGCTCCTGCTCGCGATCATCGCGCCCTTCTTCGTCACCTACCTGATCAGGACACTCGCCTGGCAGACGATCCTCGCCGATCACGGCGTCGTTGCCGGGATCCTGCGCGACCTGCACCTGCTCGACGCCGACGGGCGCTTGCTCGCAACCTCGACGGCGGTCGTGGCAGGCATCACCTACAACTTCCTGCCCTTCATGGCGCTGCCGCTCTACGTCGCGCTCGAGGCGATCGATCCGCAGCTGATCGAGGCGGCAGAGGATCTCTACGCGTCGCGCCTGCAGGCGTTTCTCCGGGTCACGCTGCCGCTCTCGCTGCCGGGCGTCTTCGCCGGGACGCTGCTCACGTTCATCCCGGCCGCGGGCGACTTCATCAACGCGCAGCTGCTCGGCACGCCGAGGCAGCACATGATCGGGAACGTGATCCAGTCGAAGTTCCTCGAGTTGATCGACTACCCGGCCGCGGCCTCGCTCTCGTTCGTGCTGATGGCGGCGATCCTGTTCGGCGTGCTCTCGTACGCCCGGGTGCTGGGCACGGAGCGGTTGACCGGGTGACCGCCGGTTACGCCGCTTCGCAGCCGGCCGTGCGTGCGCGCCCGCTGGCGCGGGCGCGCTATCACGCGCTCACGGCGTATGCGGTGCTGGCCTTTGGCTACCTGCTGCTGCCGATCGCGATCGTGATCGCGTTCTCGTTCAACGATCCAGCCGGCCGCTTCAACTACACGTGGCAGGGCTTCACGCTGGACAACTGGCGCAACTGGGACGCTGTCCCCGGCCTGCGCAACGCGATGGTCACGTCGCTCGAAGTCGCCGCGATCTCGAGCCTCGTCGCGACGGCGCTCGGCACGCTGATCGCGCTTGCCCTCGTCCGCTACGGCTTCCGCGGGCGGAGCGCGACGAACCTGCTGATCTTCCTGCCGATGTCGACGCCCGAGATCGTGCTCGGCGCGTCGCTCCTCGCGCTGTTCCTGAGCCTGCAGTTCGCGACGGGTTTCCTGACGATCGTGATCGCGCACGTGATGTTCAACATCAGCTACGTGGTCGTGACGGTGAAGGCGCGCCTCGCGGCCTTTGACCGGCACCTCGAGGAGGCCGCGATGGACCTCGGCGCAAACGAGTGGGCGACGTTCTGTCGCGTGACGCTGCCGCTGATCATGCCGGGGATCCTCGCGGCGGGATTGCTCGCCTTCGCGCTCTCCGTCGACGACTTCGTGATCACCTACTTCAACTCGGGCTCGACGATCACGTTCCCGCTGTTCGTGTGGGGCGCCGCGCGCGTCGGCGCGCCGCCGCAGGTGAACGTCTTCGGGACGATGATCTTCGTGATCGCGCTCGGCCTCATGCTCGCCAACATCCTCCTCCAGCAAAAGGACTCTCGATGAGCCTTCCACTCACCGGCCTCTCGCACGAAGAGCTGCAGCAGGCCGCGCGCGACCACCTCTGGCTCCATTTCACGCGGATGTCCGTGTACCAGCAGACGGACGTCCCGGTGATCGTCCGCGGCGAGGGCTGCTACCTGGAGGACTCGCAGGGCCGCCGCTACCTCGACGCGCTCGCCGGGCTCTTCGCGGTGAACATCGGCTACTCGTTCGGAGACGAGATCGGCCAGGCCGCGCACGAGCAAATGCGCGAGCTGCCCTTTTACACCAACTGGTCGTACGCGCATCCGCGCGCGATCGAACTCGCGGACGTGCTCGCCGACCTCACGCCGGGCGACCTGAACCGCGTCTTCTTCGTCTCGGGCGGCTCGGAGGCCGTCGAGAGCGCGTGGAAGCTCGCGCGGCAGTATCACCTGGTCCGCGGCGAGCGGCGGTACAAGGCGATCGCGCGCAACGTCGCCTACCACGGGACGACGATGGGCGCGCTCTCGATCAACGGCGTCCCCGCACTGCGCGCACCGTTCGAACCGCTCGTCCCCGGCGTCTTTCACGTCCGGAACACGAACCGGTACCACCGCCCGCCCGACGAGACGGAAGAGGACTTCACACAGTTCCTGCTCGACGATCTCGAGCACACGATCAACGCGGAGGGGCCGGACACGATCGGGATGGTGATCCTGGAGCCGGTCCAGAACGCGGGCGGCTCGTTCATGCCGCCGGCGGGGTACTTTCAGGGCGTCCGCGAGCTCTGCGACCGCCACGGGATCCTGCTCTGCGCGGATGAGGTGATCACGGGTTTCGGCCGCCTCGGCTACTGGTTCGGCTCGGAGCGTTACGACATCCGGCCGGATCTCGTGACGTGCGCGAAGGGGCTGTCCTCGGCGTACGCGGCGATCGGCGCCGTCGTGGCTTCCGACCGCGTGATGGAGCCCTTCGTCGAGGGCACGCAGGCCTTCATGCACGGCATCACCTTCGGCGGCCACCCGACGATGTGCGCGATCGCGCTCAAGAACATCGAGATCATGAAGCGCGAACGGATCGTCGAGCACGTGCGCGAGAACGAGGACCGCTTCCGCGAGACGCTTGCGCAGCTGCTCGAGCTGCCGATCGTCGGCGATGTGCGCGGAACGGGCTTCTTCTACGCGATCGAGCTCGTGAAGAACAAGGAGACGCGCGAGAGTTTCACCGACGAGGAGTCCGAGTCGCTCCTCCGCGGCTTCCTCTCCGGGCGGCTCTTCGAGCGCGGCCTGATCTGCCGCGCAGACGACCGCGGCGACCCGGTGGTGCAGATCTCGCCACCGCTCGTCGCGGGCCAGCAGGAGTTCGACGAGATCGCCGGGATCCTGGGCGAAGTGCTCAGCGAGGCCTGGGAACGGGTGAAGTGACGTCGCGCGTCTGAGGCACTAGCCGCAGGACGAACCGGCGCACAGGCGGCGGGAACCAGCCGAGTACGTCGCGGTCGATCGTCGCGACGAGGATCGCCGCGAGCGCCCACGCGAGACCCGCGGCAGTACCCGCGAGCACGTCCGAGAGGTAGTGCACCTCGAGATACATGCGGGTGAAGCCGATGGTGACGATCACCAGCGCGGCGCCAAGCGCAACCGCGACACGCCAGAGCGTCCGCCTCAGACGGCGGATCGCGAGCCACGCGAGGAGCGTGTAGACGGCAGCGGAGGCCGTCGCGTGCCCACTCGGGAACGAGTACGTCTCGAGGTGGACGAAGGCGAGCTCCGGCCGCGGCCGCTGAAACGCGAGCTTGAGCAGGGCGTTCAGGATCTCGCCGCCGACAAATGCGATCAGGAGCAGGAGGGCGTCGTTTACCCGGTTGCGGCGCAGCAGCCCGAGGCCGGTTCCGGCAACCAGCAGGAGCAGGAAGATGCCGTTCCCGAGATAGGTGACGACTTTCGCGACGTCGACGAGCGCCGGGTTCGAGTGCTCGTACAGCCAGCGCGCGAAGCTCACGTCCCACCGGACGAGCGGATCGCCGGTCACGTAGTCCTCGGTTATGTCGGCGAAGAGCGCCAGGTCTGCGGCCAGGAGCGCGAGGAGGAGCGCGATCCGTCTCGAGCGCGGCTCGGTCAGGAGAGACGAGAACAGGCGCGTGGACGCCGTCGCGGCGCGCATCGCCGAGGAACGCTAACGAAAGTCGTAAAAAGGGCGTTAAGAGCAGGGGCTTTTGGCTACACTCGATGCTGGCCGACCATCCTTGGTGAGTGGCGTCGCTCTTGCGGACGAGGATGAGTCCGGCAACGAAGGAGGGACCCGATTCGCCGCAAGAGCGCACTTTTCTAGGCACCGGCCACGAAGGCCGGGCGCTCAGCCTTGGGATCGGGGTCACCATGTCCCTTCTCGCTGCAGCCATGCAGACGATCATCGCCGCAGCCTCGGCGACCGCCGCCGTGGGCTCGTTCCTCGCCTACCTGTACTTCGTGCGCCGGTCCGAGGCGCACGCAGCTCGGGACGAGGCCCTGGCGCTCGCGGAGACGCGACGCGAGGTGATCGTCGACCTCCGCCGGCACCTCGCGGCGAGCGAGCGCCGCGTGCGCGAGCTCGAGACGACGCTCCAGCGCACCGAGACCGAGGCCCGCGAGCACGCCTACCAGATGCAGCGGTTCTACGCCACGTCGCTCTCCGACCTCCTGCGGGACGTCCAGGCGGAACTCGAGGGCGAGCCCCCGAACGTGCAGCGGGCGCTGGCGCGGGTCCGAGACCTCCTGGACGGGGAGCGTCCGGCGGCATGAGGATTCTCAAGACATTCCCAGAGAGCTGTCTTACCTTGGCGGCGTGGACAGCCCGATCACGCGCCGCGCGTCGCTCGCCAGGCTCGGAGGCCTGGTCGCGGCGGCGCTCGGCGCGGGTGCCTGGCAAAGCGAGGACTCTGAAGGGGTAGGCCCAGCCGCCGTCGCATCGGGCGCGATCACGTGCGTGCTCGCGCCCGAGCAGACGGAAGGGCC
>DASYUZ010000202.1:0-32897 GCA_036000665.1 Gaiellaceae bacterium | reverse complement strand
GCCGCCGTCTTCGACCTTCGTGCACTGCTTACCGAGCTGCAGCGCGATGCCGCGCTTCTGGAACGCCTTCGCGAGCTCCTTCGACGCGTCGTCGTCCTCCATCGGAATCAGCTTCGGCAGCATCTCGACGACGGTCACCTCGGAACCGAAGCGCTCGAAGATCGAGGCGAACTCGCAGCCGATGATGCCGCCGCCGAGCACGACGAGGCGCTTCGGCACTGCCTCCTGGGCCAGCAGCCCGGTCGAGTCGACGCACAGCGCCGAGTCGAGTCCCTCGATCGGCGGCCGGCTCGGGAACGAGCCGGTCGCGACGACGGCGCTCTTGAACACGACGTCATCCGCGCCCTCGACCGCGATCGTGTTCGCGTCCTTGAAGCGTCCGGCGCCCTTGACCCACTCGACGCCGTTGGCCTTGAAGAGCCCCGCGACGCCCTGCGTCATCTGCTTGACGACCTTCGCTTTCCACTCGTTCGCGGTCCCGAAGTCGAGCTGCGGCTCGCCGACCTTCACGCCGAGCTTCGCGAACGTTTCCTCGGCCTCCTTGATCGCGAACGCGGTCTGCACCCAAGCCTTCGTCGGGATGCAGCCAATCCGGAGGCACGTGCCGCCGAGCTCCGGCTCTTTCTCGATGCAGACGGACTTCGCGCCCAGCTGCGCAGCGCGGATAGCGGCCGTGTACCCGCCCGGGCCGCCTCCGAGTACGGCGACGTCGCACTCCATCAGGCCGATCCTAGCGGCGCTTCTGCTTGTGGACGAACAACGCCGGCTTCCGACCCAGGTGGGCTACCTGTCGGGGCCGCAGAGGTCGCCCGCGCAGTGATCGAGCGCGCGGACGAGGGCGCGGAGCCGGCGGCCCGCGGGGGTCAGGCGGTACTCCGCACGCGGTGGGCGCGCGTCGATTACGCGCCGTTCGAGAATCCCCATTTTCTCGAGCTCCTGCAGGCGCTGCGCGAGCGTGCGGGGCGGGATGCCGACGAGCACGCGCTTGAACTCGTTGAAACGGGTGGCGCCTCCGTGGGAGGCGTAGACGATCGCAAGCACCCAGCGGCGCCCGAGGAGGTCCGCCGCGCGGGCGACCTCCTCGGGAACCGTCTGCTCTGCTTTACGCGGCGACTGCACGGGGCGACGCCTCCGGCTCGAGCGCGAGCTCGAGCACCTCGCCGAGGGTCATCACCGGGTGGAACGAGAGCTCCTCGCGAACGTCCTCCGGGACGTCGTCGAGGTCGGCTCGGTTGCGCTCCGGGATGATCACGTCGCTCAGACCCGCGGCGTGCGCTGCGAGTGCCTTCTGCTTCAGCCCGCCGATCGGGAGCACGCGGCCCTGCAGCGTCACCTCGCCGGTCATCCCGACGGTGTGCTTCACCGGCCGGCCGGAGAGGAGCGATGCGAGCGCCGTCGTCATCGCGATCCCCGCGCTCGGCCCGTCCTTCGGGATCGCGCCCGCGGGCACGTGCACGTGGAACGACGTGTCGTCGAACGCGGCCTCGTCGATCCCGAGCTCCTCGGCGTGCGACCGGACGTAGGAGAGCGCGATCCGCGCCGACTCCTTCATCACGTCGCCGAGCTGGCCCGTGAGTACGAGGTCGTCCTTGCCCTTCATGCGAGTTGCCTCGATGAAGAGGATGTCGCCGCCCGTGCCCGTCACCGCGAGCCCGGTCGAGACACCAGGCACTGCGGTGCGGTCGGCGGCCTCCTGGTAGAAGCGCTGCTTGCCGAGCCCGTCGCGCACGCGCTCGAGGTCGACCAGGACGGGCGCCTCGAGCTCGTTCGAGACGAGCTTCGTCGCGGTCTTGCGCAGCACCTTGCCGAGCTCGCGCTCGAGCTGGCGCACGCCCGCCTCGCGCGTGTACTCGCTCACGATCGTGCGCACCGTCGCGTCGTCGACGGACACCTCGTCCTCGCGGAGGCCGTTCCGGTCGCGCTGCCGCGGCCAGAGGTAGCCGCGCGCGATCGCGACCTTCTCGTCGACCGTGTAGCCGTCGAAGCGGATGACCTCCATCCGGTCGAGCAGCGGCTGCGGGATCGTGTCCGCGATGTTCGCCGTTGCGATGAACACGACCTGCGAGAGGTCGAGCTCGACGTCGAGATAGTGGTCGCGGAACGAGTGGTTCTGCGCCGGGTCGAGGACCTCGAGCAGCGCGGCCGACGGGTCGCCGCGCCAGTCGGCGCCGACCTTGTCGACCTCGTCGAGCAGGATCACCGGGTTCATCGTCCCCGCGTCGCGCAGCGCGCGAACCAGTCGGCCCGGCAGCGCGCCGATGTACGTGCGGCGGTGGCCGCGGATCTCCGCCTCGTCACGGATGCCGCCGAGCGACATGCGCACGAACTCGCGGTTCAGCGCGCGGGCGACCGACTCGCCGATCGACGTCTTGCCCGTGCCGGGCGGGCCGATCAGCGTCAGGATCGCGCCGGAGCGCTTGTCCTCCTCGATGCCGCGCTCCTCGCGCAGCTTGCGGACGGCCAGGTACTCGACGATGCGGTCCTTGACGTCCTTGAGGCCGTAGTGGTCCGTGTCGAGGACCTCGCGCGCGAACGCGGGATCGAGACGCTCCTCGGAGGTCTTGCCCCACGGCACCGAAAAGAGCCAGTCGAGGTACGTGCGGATCATCTGCGACTCGGCGCCCTGCTCGCCCATGCGCTCGAAGCGCGAGAGCTCGCGCTCGGCCTGCTCGCGCACGTGCTCGGGGAGCTCGAGCTCCTCCAGCTTCTGGCGATACTCGTCGATCACGGACGCATCGTCCTCGCCGAGCTCCTTGCGGATCGACTCCATCTGGCGGCGCAGGATGTACTCGCGCTGTTGCTTCTGCGCGCCCGACTCGACGTCCTCGCGGATGCGCTTGCGCACCTCGAAGCGCGCGAGCACCTCGCGCTGGAGCTGGATTGCGAGCTCGAGCCGCTCGCGGAGATCGAGCGTCTCCAGCAGGCGCACCTTCTGCTCGAACTCGACTTCCGGCGAGTAGCCGACGGTGTCCGCGAGCGCGCCGGGCTCGCCGATCGCGCGCACGAAGGCGGCGATGCGGCCGTCGTCGCCGCGGAAGTCGAGGATCTCCTCGACGATCGCGCGGTACTCGGTGCCGAGCTCGCGCAGGCGCGCGTCCCAGCTTTCGTCGTCGGGGTGCTCCTCGACCTCCACGCGGAGCATCCCTCGCGAGTCGGCCTCGGCAGCCCCGAGGACGCCGCGGTGGTTTCCGGTCACGACCACGGCGCGGCCGCCTCCGGGCAGGCGCAGGCGTTCGGTGACCTCGGCGACCGTGCCGACCGAGGCGTATTCGTTCTCGTGCCGCGGAACGAGCAGCACGCGCTCCTCGCCCGCGGTGTCGACCGTCAGGGTGACGGTCATGTGCGGGAAGACGATCTCGTCCTCCAGCGGGATCAGCAGCAGCTTCGACACTTCGGGTTCCTCTCGAGTAGTAACTATCGAAAGGATACCTACTACACGTTCCCGCACGTCGCGCAGCGAGGGCTGCCCACCCGGCGCGGCTTCTCGCAGGAAGCACAGGCCGCCACGACCTCCCGGCCGCAGTTCTCGCAGTGCGGCCCGGAGCCCCGCACGGGGAAGCCGCAGAAGGGGCATTCCCCCTTCCGGACCCGGCGGACGGGGATCCGGCGCGCCAGGTAGCGCTGAAGCGCCACAAAGGCCGCGACGGTGGCCGCGATCCCGAAGAGCGAGAGCACGAGGGGCCCGAGGTCGAGCGGGTCGATGTAGTCCGTGACGTAGTCTCCGGCGAAGACGACGGCCATCAGTGCCGCCGTCCCCAGGAGGGCGCTAGCCAGCGGCAAGTATCGGGGAGCGCGCCTGCGCAGCCGGGCCAGCAGCCAGAAGCCAAGGACGAGCAGCACCAGGATGAACGTCAGCCGGACGCCGAACGCGAGCAGCTCGCGCTTCCGGTGGACGGCCTCGAAGCGCTCGCTCTGCTTGCGGCTGACCTCTGCCGCCGCGGGCTTGGCCGCGGTGACCTCGACCAGAGCGCGCTGCTGTTCGCGAACAGCGGCGTCGTATGCGGCCTGCGCCGAGCGGTAACGCCGCTCCAGGTCTCCAGCTGACTTCCCCGCATCGAGCGCCGTCCGGTACTGCTCGCGGCGCACGTTCAGCGTCTCCAGGGCCCGGCGCTTCTCGCCTCCAGCCCGGCTGTAGTGCTGCCGCGCACGGAGAAGCCTGTCGCGCGCCGCCTGGTCCGTCGCGCTCGGCGGCGGCGGATCGTGGATCGCTTCGCGCGCGTAATCGTCGACTTTCACGTACGTCCAGACGGTGCCGATCAGCAGGAACACCATCAGCACCACGGCGAGGAGCTTCTCGCTCCGGGTGGACTGGATTTCCTCGATGTCGACGGTCGTCATCTCGACCCCCCTCTCGTTCGAGTTCTGGGCCGGAGCTGCACCTCGAGTGCGCAGTCGAGCGCGTGCGCGATCCGGCGCAACGTGTCGACGCGAGGCGCCTGCGCGCCTGATTCGAGCCGGGCGATCGCCGGCTGGCTCGTGCCGCAGAGCGCGGCGAGCTCCTTCTGCGAGAGGCCCCTCGCGACGCGCTGCTCGGCAACGTCGGCTCCGAGCGCGCCGTAGAACGCGTCGTCCTCGTCGTCGAGGCCGGCAACGCGATCGCGCAGCCGGTCGAGAGCCGTCAGTCGCCGCACGCGGGGCATCGCAGCGTGTTATATCAGAAACGTGATGCGACTAGCGCAAAGTCGCTATGCCAAGTCAGCGACCATGACGACGTCGCCGTCGCCCCGCAGCGGGTGGAAGCCGCGGCTCTCGTACAGGTGCACGGCAGGACTCGTCCGCTCGACGGACAGGGAGATGCGCGGGTAGCCGTCCGCGCGGGCCCGGTCGAGCAGCGCGTCGAGGAGCTCCGAGCCGATCCCCTTGCCGCGCCGCGAGGGCACGACGCCGATCGTCAGCTCGGGTGTCTCCTCGTCGACGAAGCCGAAGCCCGGCTCCCTCTGCGTGTAGAGCCGGTACCAGGCGGCCCCGACCGGGTGGAACTGGTCGAGCGCGATCAGACAGCTGTCTCCTGGCCTCCCCCACGCGTTCACGTAGCGCGTGATCGGGAACTCGGTGTCGCGCGAGCGCCAGTAGTAAGCGTGGCGAAGCATGTCGCGGAGAAAACGCACGTCCTGGTTGCCGCCTTCGCGGATCACTCGCGGTGGGAGACGTCCTCGCCGAGCTCGATCCGGTTGCCGTCCGGGTCGATGACCTCCAGCAGGCGCATCTCGCCGTGCAGCTCGAGAACGACGCCGACGGCCACGCCCTCTGCACGCAGACGCTCGGCTTCCGCCTTCACGTCCTCGACCTCGATATGTGCGACCGCGCCGTCGCCCTGCGGCTCGCCCGTCGTGAGCGCGATCTGCATCCCGTTTCGCTCGAGCCTGGACCACTGGTCCTGCGCGTCGAAGAACGTCTCCGTGAAGCCGAGGTGCTCGCGGTAGAAGCGTCGCGCGGCGTCGAGATCGCGCACTTGGTACCAGACCGTCACAGGGCGAGTCCTGGCTCTTCCAGAAACGACTTCACATCCTCGAGGAAGCGCGCGCCGTCGGCGCCGTCGACGGCCCGGTGGTCGCACGTCAGCGTGACGGTCATCAGCGGCCGCGCGACGAGCTCGCCGTCACGCGCGACGGGCCGCTCCTCGACGGAGCCGACCGCGAGGATCGCGGCTTGCGGCGGATTGAGCACAGCAATGAACTGCTGCACGCCGAACATCCCGAGGTTGGAGATCGTGAACGTGCCGCCTTCGAGGTCCTCTCGGGTGAGCTTGTTCGCCCGGGCGCGTCCCACGACGTCCGCGCGAGCGGCCGCGATCTCGAGAATCGAGCTTGACTCGGCGCGGCGGATCACTGGGACCACCAGCCCCTGCGGGGCGGCGACGGCGATCCCGATGTCCGCGGTCGGGAAGCGCTTGATCCCGTCCTCGGAGAAGTGCGCGTTCACAGCGCGGTTCCGGAGCAGCGCGACGGCGCAGATCTTCGTGAGCAGGTCCGAGAGGGTCGGCTTCGGGCCGTCCCCGGCGCGCTCGACGAGCTGCTCGCGCAGCGCGAGCGCGCGCGTCATCTCGACCTCGATCGTGAGCTGGAAGACGGGGATCTGCCACGCCTCAGTCAGCCGCCGGGCGATCGTGCGCCGGATCGAGGTGAGCGGGACGAGCTCGACTTCGCCGGGCGCCGCGGCCGGAGCGGCGAGCGGCGCAGGCGCCGCGGCCGCACGCTCGACATCTTCCGCGACGATCCGACCCTCGGGTCCCGTGCCGCGCAGCTGAGCGAGGTCGATTCCCCGCTCGCGCGCGATTCGGCGCGCGAGCGGGGACGCCTTGATTCGACCGTCGGCGCGCGTTGCGCCATCGGTCGGGGGCGCTTCCTGCTGCGCCGAAACCTCCCGGCCGCGCTCGCGCTCGGGCTCGCGCTTCGGCGCCTCGGCGGGCTTCTCCGCCGACGCCGGCGCGCCGTCGTCACTCGGCTGGTCGAGCGACACCTCCTCGCCCTGCTCGCCGATCACAGCAACCGTCTGGCCGACGGGCACCTCGCCCTCGCGGACGGCGATCTTCAACAGCACGCCGCCCGCGTCGGACTCGACCTCCTGCGTCACCTTGTCGGTGTCGAGCTCGTAGAGCGGCTCGCCCTTCTCGACCGCGTCGCCCTCGTTCTTCAGCCACTTGACGATCGTCCCCGACTCCATGCCCTGCCCGAGCCGCGGGAGCTTGATCTCAGTTGCCATGACTCGGCCGGCTCCATTGCCACGCCTCTGGGGCGCGAGCACCAAGCCAGGCAAGGACGCAGGGAGCGCTCGTGCTAGTAGCACGGGCGCGACTGAGGACGCGGCATGGCGCAGCGTGATCGCGCACCAGAGGCATGGAGGATGGGGCCGGTCGAGTCATGTCCTGCCGACAGTTCGGTAGATCGCCTCGAGCACGGTTTCGGCGTTGGGGACGATGAACTGCTCCATCACCGGCGCGAACGCGAGCGGCGCGAACTTCGCGCCCACGCGCTCGATCGGCGCGTCGAGCCAGTCGAAGGCCTGGTACTGGATCACCGACGCGACCTCGGCGCCGAAGCCCATTCGCGTTACCGCCTCGTGCGTGACGACGCAGCGGTTCGTCTTCTTCACCGACGCGACGAGCGTCTCCTCGTCGAGGGGTTGCAGCGAGCGCGGGTCGACGACCTCGACCGACACGCCCTCCTTCTCCGCTTCCTCCGCGGCCTCGAGCGAGCGATGCACCATCGGCCCGGTCGCGATCACCGTTACGTCCTCGCCCTCGCGCACGACCTTCGCTTCCCCGAACGGGATTGGGTCGAGCTGCTCCGGCACTTCGCCCTTGACCGGGTAGAGCAAGCGGTGCTCGAAGACGATCACGGGATTGTCGTCGTAGATCGCCGTCCAGAGCATTCCGCGCACGTCCTCGGGCGTCGACGGGAACACGACCTTCAGCCCCGGAATGTGCACGAACCACGCCTCGAGCTGCTGCGCGTGCTGTGCGCCCGGCGACCAGCCGGCGCCTCCTTGCGTGCGGATCGTCAGCGGCACTTTCACCTGGCCGCCGGACATGTAGCGGTGCTTCGCCGCCTGGTTGACGAGCTGTTCGGCCGAGAGCGTGAGGAAGTCCTCGTACATGATCTCGACGACCGGCCGCATGCCCTGCATCGCCGCGCCGATGCCGGCCCCGACGATCGCGATCTCGGAGATCGGCGTGTTGCGCACGCGCTCGGGTCCGAACTCGTCGACGAGCCCGTGCGTGACGCCCATCGAGCCGCCCATCTCGGCGATGTCCTCGCCCATGATGAAGACGTCGTCGTCGGCGCGCATCGCGGTGGCAAGTGCATCGCGCACCGCCTCGCGGTAGGTCAGCTCAGGCATAGATGTTCTTGAGCGCGTCCTCGGGCGCCGGGTCGGTGCCGTTCTTTGCGAACTCGACCGACTCCTCGACCTCCTGGGTGACCTCGCGGTCGATCGCCTCCCACTCCTCGTCGGAGACGCCCAGCTTCTCGCGCAGCTTCGTGATCGGGTCCTGCTTCTCGCGGAGCTCCTGCACCTCGCCCTTCGGACGGTAGACCTGCGGGTCGCCGATGTAGTGGCCGACGAGCCGGTAGGTGTCGCAGACGAGCAGCACGGGCCCGTCGCCGCGCCGCGCGTGATCGATCGCCTCGCTCGCCGCCATGTAGACCGCCTCGAGATCCTGGCCGTCGACCTTGAGCGAGTGCATCCCGTACGCGACCGCGCGCTTCGTGAAGTCCTCGATCGGCGAGTGCTGCCAGCTCGGAGTCGACTCCGCCCAGTGGTTGTTCTCGAGGCAGAACACTGCGGGCACCTGCCAGAGCTGCGCGAGGTTGAGCGACTCGTGGAACGTCCCGATGTTCGTCGCGCCGTCGCCGAAGAACGCGAGCGCGACGCGCGGCTCGCCGCGAAACTTGAACGCGAGCGCGGAGCCGGTGATCGCGGGGAGCCCGCCGCCGACGACGGCGTTCGCACCGAGATTCCCGCGCTCGAGGTCGTAGAGGTGCATCGAGCCGCCGTAGCCGTGCGAGCAGCCCTCGACCTTCCCGTACAGCTCGGCCATGAGCGCATTCGGCGAGGTCCCGCGCGCGAGCGTGTGTCCGTGCGCCCGGTGGGTCGAGGCGATCACGTCATCCTCCTCGAGCGCGGCACAGACTCCGACCGCGACCGCCTCCTGGCCGATCGCGACGTGCAGGAAGCCCGGGAGCTCGCCCGCGCGGAAGCGTTCCTCGACCTTTTCCTCGAACCGGCGGATCAGCTGCATCTCGCGCAGCAGATCCCTGAGCCGATCCTCGCTCAGGCCTTTCCTGGCCTCGACCTTCGCCACGACACTGGGATTATGCTCAGGAACCGTGCCCCTGGCGGACGACTTCCGCGCAAGCCTGCGCACGCTGCCGGACGACTGGCCAGAGGCGCGGTTTACGCTGATCTTCGAGGACGAGCAGCGTGCCGCTCGCGCGGCGTCCCTGCTCGGCGTGATCAATGCCGTTCGTCGCCGGAACGAGGTGCTCTTCTCGACGACCCGGCACGGCCCGGGCTCATCGCCCGAGACCGTCGCGCGCGCCCTGCGCCGGGTCGACCGCGAACGGCTCGGCGGCGAGCTGAAGCTCGTCTCGACCGCGAGCGCCGACGCCGAGCCGGTCTCCGAGTCGCGCGCGCGCCGATCCCTTGCCGCCGACTGGAATGCCGAAATCGAGAAGGTCCCGCCGGATTGGACCGACCTCTACGCCGAGCTCGAGCTCGCGTCGACGGACTACCTCGACGGCGCCGCCCTCCGGCTCGCCCCCCTCAACCCCTCGCGCGTCGACACGCGCCCGGCGTTCCGTTTCCGCGCCGCGCGCTCGTTCGGCTACGGCGCCTCGCCGCAGATGGTGCGCCGCTGCCTGGAGCGCCTCGACGAGGCGGGCATCACCGGCGACCTGCGGATCCTGTACGTACTGTCCGACACCAAGCCGGTCGCGACGCAGGGGCCGGTCTGGTACGTCGGCGGAAAGGTCGTCTGATGGCCGATCCCGTCTCGTGGCTCGTGATCGAGCCCGGCTGGGCGGTCGTTGCGGCCGACGGCACCGAACTGGGAAAGGTCGAGGAGGTGGTCGGCGATACGGGCGTCGACATCTTCAACGGCCTCTCCGTCTCGACCGGATTCCTCGCCCGGCCGCGCTACGTTCCGGCCGAGCAGGTCGCGGAGATCACGCAGGGCCGGATCCGCCTCGCGCTCACGCGCGACCAGTTCGAGCGCCTTTCGGAATTCAGAGAGCCCCCGGCCAGCCTCGAGGTCTCCGCGGCCGACCCGTCGCTCACCGATCGCGTCGCGGACGTGTTCAGCGAGCCGGACACCGGCCCGCACCGGGTCACGCCCTGGCGTCGCCTGGTTGAACGGATCTTTGGCCGGCGATGACGGCGCGGCTCCCCTTCGAGGTTTGTCTGGAAGCAACCGTGGAAACCCACTGACCATGCTGCGGAAGGTCATGTGGACCGGGCTCTATGCCGCCCTCGGTGCCGCCGCGACCATGGCCTCGCGCCGCGCCGCCTCTCGCATCTGGCGGATCGCCACGGGCGAAGAGCCGCCGACCAAGAAGTGACGAAGGTCGACCAGGTCGTCGAGCGCGGCGCGGACAAGCTGGAGAGCGTGTCCGGCCGCATGGCCGCCGAAGGCGGTGTCAAGGCGAAGCTCGCCGACGAGCTCGCGGACGACGCCGCGTTCCTCCGAAAGCTCAAGCCGAGTCTCATGGTGGCGCGCGCGAAGGGCGACGCGCCGACGAACGAGAAACCGGGCGAACCGCCCCGCGCACCTCGCGGCCCTCAACTTGGCGCGCGCCACACACCGAGGCGTACCGGCGGCGGTGCGAGCCCCTTTCTCGTCGTCGTCGCGGCGCTCGTCGCCGGCATGCTGTTCGCGAAGCTGATCGACTGGAGGGGCCACGCCCACCCGCGCGTCTGAGAACGGCCACGTGAGCCTCGGCGCCGCCGTCAAACAGGTCGCCGAGCACGCGAGTGCGCTTTTCCGGCTCGAGCTCGAGCTGGCGCAGCTCGAGCTGAAACGCAAGGTCGTGGCGCTCGGGCTCGGGATCGTGCTCACGCTCGGAGCCGCAGTCGTCGGAGTCTTCGCGCTCGGATTCCTCTTCGCCACGATCGCCGCGGCGCTGGCGACGGCGATGGCGACGTGGCTCGCGCTGCTGATCGTGGCCGTGTCGCTCCTCCTGCTCGCGGGTCTGCTCGGTCTCGTCGGTCTCTCGAGGATCCGCAAGGGCGTCCCGCCTGTCCCGGAGCTGGCGATTCACGAGGCGAAGGTGACGTCGACCGCGCTCAGGGGCGAGTGATGGCCGGAGCGAACAGCCGCACGCCCGAGGACGTCCGCCGCGAGCTCGAGCGCGAGCGGCAGCAGCTCGCGAACGCAGTCGACGACCTGCGCGGCGCGGCCGACCTCAGCTCGATGGTGCGCTCGAAGCTGCCCGTGCTCGCAGCGGGCGCGGCGGGCGCCGGTTTCTTCCTTGCGGGCGGGATCGGCGCGACGATGCGCCTGCTCGCGCGCCGCGGCCGCGAGGGCAAGACGAAGGCCAGGGCCGGCCGCTTCTCGCTTGTCGACCGCGGCTGACGCGGAAACAAACGTCGGGCGCGTTCCGCCGGGGCCCCATCGCCTCTCGGCCCGCGAGTGGCTGGACGTCTTCAAGCGCACCACGAAGCGGTTCCTCGGCGACGACTGCCTGGGGCTGGCGCAGCAGGTCGCATTCAGCTCGCTGCTCGCGTTCATCCCGAGCGTGATCCTGCTTGTCGGCCTGCTCGGGCTGATCCACGCGTACGAGGACTTGAAGCGTTTCCTCGGCACGGTCGCGCCGGACGCGGTCATCAAGGCGATCGGCTTCGCCCAGAAGAGCGCGGCGGGCAAGTCCGGGGCGTCGGTCGTCGCGTTCGTCATCGGGCTCTTCCTGGCGCTCTGGGCCGCGAGCGGCGCGATGAGCGCGGTGGTCAAGGCGGTGAACCGCGCCTACGACCGGCAAGAGACGCGGCCCTTCTGGAAGGTGCGCCTGTACGCGCTGATCCTCGTGATCGCGAGCGGGCTCACAACCGCGGGCCTCTTCCTGCTGATCGTCTTCGGCGGCCCCCTCGGCAACGCGATCGCGAAGCGCGCGCACCTCGGGGGCGTGTGGGACTGGCTCTGGGGGATCTTCCGCTGGCCGCTCGCATTCTGCGTGATCCTGCTCTTCTTCGCGCTCGTCTACTACCTCGCCCCGAACACGAACCAGCGCAACTGGAAGTGGGTGACGCCCGGCTCGCTCATCGGCTCGATCCTCTGGCTCGTGCTCTCCGGGCTCTTCGCGCTGTACACGAAGTTCGCGAGCTCGTACGACAAGACGTACGGCTCGCTCGCGGGCGGGATCATCCTGCTGCTCTGGCTGTACTACTCCGCGCTCGCGCTCCTCTTCGGCGCCGAGCTGAACGCGGAGCTCGACCGGCAGGCGGACATCCACGCCGGCGGCGGGCCGCGCGCGGGGCTGGTGCACCGCGCGCGGCGGAACCGCTAGCTGCTAGCCGACGCGGAAGCTGCCCTTCATGACCGCTGCGTGCGGATCGCACACGTAGCGATACGTGCCTTTGCGCAGGCGGACGCGCCAGGTGGCCGTGCTCTTGCCGGCGACCGACGTGCGCTTGTTCATTCCCGGCCCCGAGAGGTGGAAGTTGTGGCTGGCCGAGAGGTCTCGGACAACAATCGTGTACGTGCCCGCCTTCAAGCTCCTGACGCGCCTCCCGTTCAGCGTCAGCGCGATCGTGAAGCCCGGCCCGACGGTCGCGACGAGCCGGTTCTTCGGAGCCGGCGGCGTGGCCGGGGGCGGCGGCGGTGCAGGCGCCGGCGGGAGCTGCGCGTTGCCGACGGTGAACGTGCCGTGCATGTTCTCGGAATGGGGGTCGCAGACGTAGTCGTAGACGCCGTCCTGAAACGTGACCGTCCAGGTGACCTTGCCGGTCGTGTCGACATCGGTGGCCACGTCGACGCCCGGTCCGCTGAGGTGGAAGTTGTGGAACTCGGACTTGTCCTCGACCTCGATCTCGTACGTGCCCGGGTCGAGATGCGTCACCGTGGTCCCTGCGTCGTTCCTGAGTGCGATCGTGAACCCCGGCCCGACCGTGCCGTGCAGCGTCACGGCCTGGGCGACTCCGGGAGCTGCGAGTGCGCCAAGCGCGCAAACGGCGGTGATGAGTAGACGGCGCATAGATATTGCCCCCTGTACGCGGCGAGGCCCCGGAACGGATTTCCGCGCCGGGGCCTCGTACCTTGACGGCTACTGGCTAGACGACGTCGCGCGTCGTTGCCGGGCGACCGCGCCGCCACAGCGTCCACCCGACCGCGATCGCTGCGAGCGCGATCACGACGGCCGCCCAGAGCGGGAAGCCCGTGAACGGGAGCGTGCCTGCGGCAACCTTGCCGAAGGTCGCGAACGCACCTGCAACTCCGCCGGTGCTACCGGCGCCGCCGGTGCGCGAGGCCGTATGCTCGGCACCGAGGACGCTGCCGGAAGCTGGTCGGCCCTGTGGGACGACCGCCGTCGAGACGACCGTGCTGCCGGTCGCTTGCCGGACGGCGGCAGCGATCTGCTGCGTCGTCGCCTGGGTCGCGACCGTCGAGGTCGTCGCCGGGATCGTCGCACTGCACGTCGCGCCGCTCGCAAGCGTCGCCTCAACGGTGACGGGCCGGTCGCCGTGCTTCCGGACGTGCGCGGAATTCGCGCTCGGATGGATCACGACGATCTTTTTCCCCGAGCCGGTCCGGTGGTGGACGCCGGTCGTCAGGAGCGTCGTCGTCGGCGGGCAGGTCACGGTCACGGTCTGCTGCGTCGCCATCGGCGCAGTCGATTGGGCGCAGTTGCTACTGGGGTAGCTCTTGACCGCGTGGACGTCGACGTAGTGGCCGTTCTTGCCACAGACCTTGTGCGGCTGGCTGTTGCCGGGGCCGTAGAGCGGCGTGCTGCCCGGAGCGCCGCGACTTCGCGCGATCTGGGCAGCGGTCTTGCCGTTGCCGTAGCGCTTCGAGACGTCAGGCTGTGCCCCGACGGTTGTCCACTTCGGGTTGTTGTGCGTCGTGTTGCTCGGCTTGACGCCGGCCGTGCCGGCGTTGACGCCCTTCGCCGGCTTGCCGGCCTTCGCGGGCTCGGCCGCCTTCTTCTGCTGGCCGGGCGCACCCGCCTTCGCCTTATCGGTCGGCGCAGCCGGCTGTGGGGCCGGGGTCGCGGCCGGCGCCGGAGCCGGAGCCTGCTCGGCCTTCTTCTCCTGGCCGGGCGGCGGATTCGGCGGCGCGGCGAGGGCCGACGCGGTCAGCGCGGCCACCCCGCAGGCGAGCGCGACCGCAAAAATGAGGTGGCGCTTGAAACCGTGCATTTCGTCTCCTTCTCGCGTATGCGTAAGCGTTTGGAGAAGCGTGTTTCCACCTCCAAAACGGTCTCGAGAGGGATTTAGGTACGGACTACGCCCGCAAAACGGCCCCAAAACGCTCAGAAAGTGCCTGCACGATGCGCTTTCTGAGCCCTGCGGCGTCCTCGTCCGAGAGCGTCCGCTCGGGCGACTGGAACGCGACCGCAAACGCGATCGATTTCTTCCGCGGCCCCACCTGCTCGCCCCGGTAGACGTCGAAGGGGCGCATGTCGCGGAGCTCGGGCCCGGCGGCCGCGCGGGCGGCGGCGACGAGGTCGCCGGCCAGCACGCCCTCGTCCACCACGAAGGCCAGGTCCTGTTTGAGCGCCGGGAACGTGATCACGTCCTCGTACAGCGGCAGGTCGGGGACCCGCTCGAAGAGAGAATCGAGATCGAGCTCGAAGAACCCCCAGCCGCCGTCGAGCTCGCGGACGCGGCCCTCGGGCGTGGTCGCCTCGCGACCCCCCCCGGCCCGGAACTGCGGCTCGACGTGGAAGGTGCGGTAGAGCGTCTCGAGCGCGCCCTTCGCGCCGAGGTAGCCGCCCTCCGTGATCGCGCCCACGTGCCACGGCTCGGCCGGCAGCTGCTGGCCGACCGGCGTGTACACGCGCGCAAGCTCGAAGAGCGCGACGCGCTCGACGCCGGCGTTCCGATTCCGCTCTGCAGACTCCACGAGGCCGAGCTCGAGATCGGTGCGGAGCGCAGCGAGCTCGGTGGAGTACGGCTCGTCGAGCGGGATGCGACCCTCGCCGAGCGGCACGAGGCTCCACGTGTATGCCTCGTAGAAGCCCGCGCCGACGAGCACCTCCTCGGCGAGGCGACGGAGCCGCTGCGAACGCGTGAGCTGCGCGGCGACCGCCTCACGCGTGGGCAATGTCGCCGGGACCTCTTCGAGCCGGAAGCGCGCCACCTCTTCGACGAGGTCGACCGGACGCGTCACGTCGCGCATGCGCCAGGTCGGCACGCGCACGCGATCGCCGTCCACCTCGAAGCCGAGCCTCTGGAGCCGCGCGACCTGTTCCTCGACCGGGAATGGCATCCCGACGAGCCGCTCCGGGAGCTCCGGACGCAGCTGCACGACCGGCGGCTGCGGCAGCTCGGCGTGCACGTCGGTGTGTCCGGTCCAGCGCGCGCCGGCGAGCTCGACGATCAGCTGCGTCGCGAGTACCGCCGCGTTCTTGGCGAGGTACGGGTCAACGCCCTTCTCCCAGCGCGTGGACGCATCCGTGCGCAGCCGCAACCGGCGGGAGCTGCGGAGAACCGTTAGCGGATCGAAGTTCGCAGCCTCGAGGAGGATCTCCGTCGTCTCCGGACGCACCTCGCTGTTCTCGCCGCCCATGATCCCCGCGACCGCGACCGGCCGCTCGGCGTCTGCGATCACGAGATCGGTCGGATCGAGCTCGCGCTCGGTGCCGTCCAGCGTGCGGATCTTCTCGCCGGGGCGCGCGCGCCGCACGACGATCCGCCCTTCCGCGAGCAGCGTGCGGTCGAAGGCGTGCAGCGGCGAGCCGAGCGCCAGCATCACGTAGTTCGTCACGTCCACGACGTTCGAGATCGGCCGCATGCCCGCTGCGGTGAGGCGGGCGCGCATCCACACCGGTGAGGGCGAGATCGTCGCGCCGCTGAACGTGCGGCCGACGTAGCGCGGACAGCCTTCGAAGTCCTCGACGCGCACGTCGACCGGCTCGTCCGCAGCACGTTCGGGGTCACGGCCCGACATCGGCGCGAGCTCGCCGTCCGCGACGGCGGCAACCTCGCGCGCGATCCCGTAGATCGCCGTCAGGTCCGGCCGGTTGAAGCCGGTCTCGATGTCGAGCACGGTCTCGGTCAGGGGCAGCACATCCGCGAGCGGAGTCCCGGGCTCCGGCGCGTCGTCGAGCACGATGATCCCGCTGTGGTCGACGCCGAGCTCGAGCTCGCGCTCGGAGAGGATCATCCCGCGCGAGACCTCGCCGCGCAGCGGGCGCTCGTCGAGCTTCGTCCCGTCTGGGAGCACCGCGCCGGGAAGTGCGACGGCGACGCTCGCGCCCTCGCCGAAGTTCCATGCGCCGCAGACGATCTGGCGGGGCTCGCCCTCGCCCACGTCGACCTGGCACAACTGGAGCCGGTCGGCGTTCGGGTGCTGGCCCGCCTCGACGACCTTGCCGACAAGGAAGAGCCCAAGGTTGCCGTCGTCGTCCGCGACGCCGCGGCGGATGATCCGGTCGACCTCGCAGCTCGAGAAGACGAGCCGCCGCGCAAGCTCTTCGATCGGGAGGTCGAACCGGACGTACTCGCTAAGCCAGGAGACGGGGACCTTCATGTCAAAACTGGGAGAGGAAGCGGATGTCGTTGTCCCAGTACAAGCGCAGGTCGGGCAGCCCATGCCGGAGGAAGGCGATGCGGTCAATGCCGAGGCCGAACGCGAAGCCCTGCCACTGCTCGGGGTCGTAGCCGACGGTCTCGAGGACATTGGGATCGACCTCGCCGGCCCCGCCCATCTCGATCCAGCCTGAGTACTTGCAGACCCGGCAGCCCGCGCCGCCGCATAGAAAGCAGGTGACGTCGAACTCAACCGACGGCTCGGTGAACGGGAAGAAGCTCGTCCGCATGCGCACCTCGCGGTGGCCGCCGAAGATCGCCGTCGCGAACTGTGCCATCGTTCCGCGCAGGTCGGCGAGGGTGATGTGCCGATCGATCGCGAGCCCCTCGACCTGGTGGAAGACGGGTGTGCGCGTCGGATCGAGCGCGTCGCGGCGGTACACGCGTCCGAGCGACACGAGATAGACCGGCGGCTCCTGCTCCATCATCGCCCGGATTTGGGACGGCGACGTGTGCGTGCGGAGCAGAGTCTGCTCGTCGAGGTAGAACGTGTCCTGCGGATCACGCGACGGGTGCGCCTCCGGCTGGTTGAGCGCGTCGAAGTTGTGCCAGACCGTCTCGACTTCGCGCCCGTCGTAGACCTCGTAGCCCATGCCGATGAAGACGTCCTCGATCCGGCGGCGCAGCTGAGTGAGCAGGTGGTACGTGCCGCGGGGGATCGGTGTTCCGGGCAGCGTCGAGTCGAACGCCTCGTCCTCCTGCGGGAGCTCGAGCTCGCCGCGCCGCCGCTCGAGCGCGGCCTCGAGCCGCTCGCGCAGCGCGTTCAGGCGCATTCCAGTCTCGCGGTCGCGGATCTCTCGCAGCGCGAGCTTCAGCGGGCTCTTCCGCCCCAGGTACTGGACCCGCGCCTCGTCGAGCTCGATGGGCGTCTTCGCGCTCGCAATCCCGTCGAGCGCCTCGCGTTCGAGCGCTTCGGCATCCACGGCGGCGACTTTATCCACGGGTTCCTCCTCTCGCTGGGTCGACGACGGGACAGGGGCCCCGGCTCGATGAGAGGCCGCGCGGTTCAGCCGCGTGGCCGTTTCCAAAAGGATGGAACGACCGCGCTAGCGCGACGCCCCGGGCTCAAGCCGGGGCCGCATAAACAGGTTCGCGCGGGTGGTCATCACACGGAGAATAGCGCGGATGAGCGCCTACAAGCCGTTCGCGGGCGGCGAGAGCATCGCGCGGAAGCCGTGAACTCGTACGACGCGATTGCGCGCTTGTACGACCCCTGGTCGGTCAGCGTCACCGAGGACGTGCGCTTCTACGTCGACCTCGCGCGGGAAGCCGGCGGGCCCGTCGTCGAGCTCGGTGTCGGGACGGGCCGGATCGCGATCCCGACGGCTGCGGCAGGAATCCCGGTGATCGGGGTCGACTCCTCGCGCGGGATGCTCGAGGTCTGCGCCGAGGCCGCCGCGGCCGCGGGCGTCGCACAGCTGCTCGACCTTCGCGTGGGCGACTTGGCCGACCCGCCGGTGCGCGAGCGTGTCCGGCTCGTCACGTGTCCGTTCCGCGCCTACCTCCACCTGCGCGGCGACGACGAGCGGCGGCGCGCGCTTGGGGCGGCGCGCGACCTGCTCGTGCCGGGCGGCCGCCTCGTCTTCGACGTCTTCGCTCCGGGCGAAGACGACATCGCGGAGACGCACGGCCGGTGGCTGGAGCGCGAGCCGGGCATCTTCGAACGCGCCGACTGGGACATCGAGACGCGCACGCTGACGCTGTCCGTTCGCGGCGACACCGGCGAGACGACGATGGCGCTCTCTTGGCTTTCCCCGGAGGAATGGCGTGACGTGATCGAGCGCGCCGGGCTCGACGTCGTCGCCCACTACGGCTGGTTCGACCGGCGTGCCTACCGCGGCGGGGAGGACTCAGTTTGGATCACGCGTCGGCCCGAGGGGTAGAGTCGCGCCGTGACCTGGACGATCGTCTCGATCGCGGTCCTGATCGTGCTCGGGCTCGTTCTCGTGGCGATCTACAACCGGCTCGTCCGCTCGAGGAACCGCGTCGACAACGCCTGGTCGCAGGTCGACGTGCAGCTGCGACGCCGCTACGACCTGATCCCGAACCTCGTCGAGACCGTGAAGGGGTACGCCTCGCACGAGCGCGGGACGTTCGAGGAAGTGACGAAGGCGCGGACGCGCGCGCAGCAGGCGCAAGGCGTCGAGCAGCAGGCGCAGGCGGAGAACGCGCTCACCGCGGCGATCGGCCGGCTGTTCGCCGTCGCAGAGGCGTACCCGGAGCTGCGCGCGACCGAGAATTTCCAACAGCTCCAGTCACAGCTCGAGGACACCGAGGACAAAATCCGCGTCGCCCGTCAGATCTACAACGACACCGTGCTGACGTACGAGAATGCACGCCAAACCGTGCCGACGAACCTCGTCGCGGGCTGGTTCCACTTCGAGCGCAGGCCCTTCTTCGAGATCGAGGAACCGGTCCGGGAGGCCCCACGCGTGCAGTTCTGACCGTCGCGGTCGCGGCCGCGCTTGCGGCTGCGCCCACGGCGGCGGCGAAGACGTTCGCGCTTCCGCTGGCGGACGTCATCGTCCAGGTCGCGGACGACGGATCGCTGATCGTGGACGAGAACATCACGTTCGCGTTCGGCGGATCGTTCACCGGCGCGTTCCGAGAGATCCCGCTCCGCGACGGCGAGACCATCGACCAAGTCGGCGTGTTCGAGGGCGAACGCGCCTACCGCTCGGGCGCGTCCGCGGAGCTCGGGTCCGCAGGCGCGTCCGACACCTTCGGCACGACGCGCACAGACGGGCGGCTGCGGGTCGTCTGGCACTACGCAGCCGCCTCGGAGACGCGGACGTTCCGCGTCCACTACCGGCTGCGCGGGCTCGCGGAGGCGTACGACGACGTCGTCGACGTCAATTTCCGGGTCTGGGGCGACGAGTGGAAGGTCGGACTCACTCAGCTGACGGCGTCGCTCGTCGGGCCGGGGACCGTGCTGCGCGCGTGGGGTCATCCTGTGACCGTGCGCGGTGACGTCCAGCTGCAGGACGCGCGCGCGCTGCTGCGCGCCGAGAACGTGGCGGCCGGGCAGTGGGTGGAGCTGCGCGCGCTGCTGCCCCGCAGCGCGTTCACGTCGACCGACGGCATGCGCGTCGTCGGCGGTGCGGGACTGGACAAGATCGTTCGCGAGGAAGTCGGCGCCGCGCGTGCGGTGGAACGCGACCGCGAGCGGATCGACGACGCAAAGCGGCACCCGCTGCGGACGGTGCTCGGCCTGCTGCTCCTCGGCCTCGCCCCGGCCGCGGCGATCGTCTTCTGGGTCTACCGCCGGTTCGGCCGCGAGTTCGAAACCGGGTACGACCGCGAGTACGAGCAGGAGCCCCCGTCGACCCTCGAGCCGGCGCTGGTCCCGCCTCTCGTCGCGCAGCGCGCCGGTGTCGGCTCCAACGAGTTCACCGCGACCCTGTTCGACCTGATCCGCCGCGGCATCTACATGGCGGAGCCCGTCACCACCGAGAAAGCGGTCTGGAGCGGTCTGCGCCATCAGGACGTGGCGGACCTCGAGCTTTCGCGGGGAAATCGCGACGGGCTGACGCCGTGGGAGAAGGACGTGACGCACGTCGTCGACGCCGTGCTCGTCGACGGGCCGGAGCGGCTCTCGCGCTTCAGAGACAAGATCGAGGACGAGCGGAAGTCGCAGTCGAAGCGCTTCACGGCGTTCAAGGAGGCGGTCGGGGACGAGATCAAGCGCCGCAGCTGGTATTCGGGCGCCGGGCTCGGCGCGCTCGCGCTTGCGGCCTTGCTGTTCGCGATCCCGGGGCTCATCTTGCTCACGATCGGACGTGATCGGTACGACGCGGCCTTCCCATCGTGGACGTCGGTGCTGCTGCTCGCACTCGGCGTCTGCGCGCTCGTGAATTCGGGCGTGCTGCTCGTCTCGCTCGTCGCGGTGCCGATGTGGCGCCGGCGGCGGCCGGAGGCACAGGTCGAGGCCGAGCGCTGGGAGGCGTTCCGCCGCTACCTCGTCGACTTCCCGCGCCTGCAGGAGGCACCCCCCGCCTCGCTCGAGCTCTGGGAGCGCTTCCTCGTCTATGCCATCGCCTTCGGGATCGCCGAGCGCGTCCTCCAAGGTGCGCATCTCTTGATGCCGGAGGAGCTGCACAACGCCAGCTCGATCTACTGGATCAGTCCGACCGGTGACCTCGGATCGGGCCCGAGCGCACTAGCCATTTCGGACCTTTCTTCCGGGTTCGGCTCCGCCCTCGCACCGCCGAACTCGGGCGGCTCCGGCTTCGGCGGCGGCTTCTCGGGCGGCGGCGGAGGCGGCGGCGGTGGCGGCGGAGGCGGCGCCTGGTAACCCTCAACCACCCTCGACGGTGCCAGGCGCACTCGAGGGGGGTCGAGGTTTTGTCACGAAAGTGCGTCGGCGCGCCCGGCGTTCCCTCGAACGGGGGCGCGCGCGCAACCCTCAACCACCCTCGATGGTGCCAGGCGCACTCGAGGGTGGTCGAGGGTTTGTGACAGACGTGTGGCAGCGGGTTTGGCGCGCTTCGTGGAGCCGGAGTGCGCCGCTACGGCGACGTTGAGGCGGCGGGGGCGCCGTGGTCGGCGCCCCCGGGGCCTCACCCACACCCTCTTCAGCCCGTCCGCGCCGACCAGCTCTCGACGAGGTGGTCCGCCGTCCGCCAGGCGAGGGCCATGACGGTCTCGGTCGGATTCCTCCCGCCGGAGGTGGGGAAGTTCGACGCGCCGAGGATGCCGAGGTTCGGCACCTCATGCGAGAAGCACCAGCGGTCGGTGACGTCCTGCCCGCGGTCGTCGCCCATCCGCGTGCCGCCGAAGGCGTGCGTCTGGATCGAGACCGCGTTCGGTGCGACGAGCCACGTCTCCGTCGCCCCGGCCTCGACGAGCCACTGCCGGCACTTCTCCGCGACGAACTGGGCGGCCGCGCGTTCCATCGGCTTCAGCTCGTTCGTCACCCGCACGACCGGGACTCCGTCCGGATCCGTCGTCGTCGGGTCGAGGTCGAGGAAGTTCGACTCGTACGGGGTCGTATTGATCTGCGTCGCCGTCGACGCGACGGAGATCGCGTTCTCTTTCAGCCACGCCTTCCAGGCCGAGCCCCAGCGCGGCAGCGACGGCGGCGTCGTGCGGGCCGCCCCGATCGGCTTCGCCTCCATCGTCGCGGACATCGTCCCTCCGCCGATGAAGCCGAGGCCCGTGTGGTCGAAGAAGTCGCTGTCCCAGTCGTCGACCGCCGTCCACTGTCCCGCAGTCCCGGAAAAGCGGTTGAGCTTCCGCCCCGGGATGACGCCGTTCGCGCCCGCCCGCGTGTGGGCCATGTAGTGCTTCCCGACCTGTCCGTGGTTGTTCGAGAGCCCGTTCGGGTACGCAGCCGACCTCGATAGGAGCAGGAGCCGCGTGTTCTCGTACGTGTACCCGGCGAGCAGCACGGCCTTCGCCGGCTGGAAGTGGAGCTCCCCACCCTTGAGGTAGTTCACTCCGGTCGCGCGCCCGTCGCGCCCGACGACGATCTCGGTCACGCGGGCGTGCTCGACGACCTTCAGCTTCCCCACCTTCTCCGCCTTCGGGATCGAGCTCAGGTTCGTCGATCCCTTCGCGTCCACGTGGCAGCCGTTGAACGTGCAGAACCCGTGATAAACGCACGCGCCGAGGCCGTCGTACTCCTGCGAGCGGATCGCGGCGGGCCCCGCGAACGGATGCCACCCCAGCCGTCTGGCCGCGTTCGCGAGCAGCTCCGTGAACCCGGAGCGGCGTAGCGGCGGCAACGGATACTCGCGCGCACGCGGACCCTCGAAGACGTTCCCGCGCGGGTCGATCGAGCCTCTGAGGTTCCCGGCCTTTCCCGAGACGCCGAACAGGAACTCGACCTTGTCGTAATACGGCTCGAGGTCGTCGTAGGAGATCGGCCAGTCGGCGATCGTCGAACCCGCCGGGATCGCCGAAGCTCCGTAGCGGCGGATGGTCTCGCTCCGCTCGCGGAAGTTCCACGGCATCAGGCGCCAGCTCTGCGCGCCCCAGTGGATCGACGTCCCGCCGACGCCATTCATCATCCGGCTCGGCGCGATCGCAGGCGTCGTTGCCGAGCCGGGCGTCGAACGTTGGGTCGGGATCTCGGTGTTCACCTTCGCGCGGCCGAGCCAGTTCCGGATGTCGTTGCGGATCTCGTCGGCGGGGTAGTCCTTCGTCGTGTAACGGCCCCCGGCTTCCAGGCCGACGACGTCGAGTCCGGCCTGTGCGAGCGGGAGGACGGCGATGCCACCGCCGGCGCCGAGACCGATCACGACGACGTCCGCGCCCTTCTCAGTGATGGTGGGCATGGCCGCCTCCGCGTGCTCCGCTGAACATCGGGTAGTCGACGACGGACTTGTGCGCCGGAGTAACGGTGACGTCGAGCTGCTGTTCCGCCTCCGTGAACTCGAGCTTCAAGCCCGCGAACCCGATCAGGTCCCAGCCGATGAAGTCGGCGTTCCCGCCATGGACGGGATCGCCGAACATGCCCTGCAACGCGTGCTCGCGGACGAGGTCGAAGAACGTGCGCGAGTTGGGCGTGAAGCCCGGTGCCACATTGCGCTCCATGTCGGTGAGGACGGCGTCCTGCTGTGCCGGGCCGAGCGAAGCGAAGCCGGCGCCGAAGCGCGACCGCGCATACGCGTCGGTCGCCGCGAGACCGGCCGTGTACGCCGAGCGGGCTGGCGCGAGCTCGCCGCTCAGCGCGCGGTCGATGTAGCGCAGAACACGAGCTTCCTGCGCTCCCGGACCGCTTGCATCGTTCGGGATGAGCCGCGAAACGAACGCGTCGGCGATGTCCGCCTCCGTGGCGGTGAACGTCTCGAGCCGCTCGCGCTCCGGCGCGCTTGCGACGTCCGCTGCGAAGACCCCTGCGGGAACTGCCGCGACGACTCCCGCCGCGCCCGCGCGTCGTAGCAGGGCGCGCCGCGACAGTCTGCCGCGCCGTACGCCCTCCTCTTGCATCGTCATCGAACCTCCTGGGTCCGAGGACGGCCGGCCCGCCCCCCTCAGGACGGACGTCCGGCTGCAGTAATGGTCAGTTCTACGCAGCGCCTCGCGCGCCGGATTGCGCCGCGTCAGCGGCGGCGGTGCTCGTAGAGCGCGATTGCGCCCGCGACAGCGACGTTCAACGACTCGGCGCGCTCCGACTGCGGGATCGTCGCGAGTGCTTCGCAGCTGCGTAGGAGCTCGTCCGGCAGACCGTCGCGCTCCGCGCCGAGCACGAAGGTCGCAGCGTCGCCGAGGTCCAGGTCGGCAAGCGGCGTGCCGCCGCGGGCGACGAGGCCGATGCGCGGCCGGCCCGCGTCCTCGAACGGCGCCGTCGGCACGCGGAAGATCGCGCCCGCCGAAGCGCGCAGGGCCTTCGGCCCCGTCGGGTCGGCGGAACCGGGCGAGAGGGCCAGCGACGCGTCGAAGGCGTCGGCCGTTCGGATCAGCGTGCCCACGTTTCCGGGATCGGAGACGCGCCAGAGCGCCAGCGCGAGGGGGCGCACGCCTCTCGGCAGGTCGTCCCGACGGTAGATCCCGATGACGCGCGGCGGATGCACGAGCGTCGAGACCTCGGCGAGCAGCTCCGGCGCGATCGTCTCGCCGGCGACCAGCAGGTCGACGGGTTCGATCCCCGCCTCCCGCGCGGCGTCGACGAGGTCCTCGCCCTCGGTGACGAACAGGCCCTCGCGCTCGCGCTGGGAACGCGAGGCGAGCCGCCGCACGAGACGAAGCCGCGGGTTCGCGGCCGACGTGATCAGCGCGAGAGGGCGGCTTTCGCCTGCTCGGCGATCGCGCCGAAGGCGTCCGGGTCGGAGACGGCGAGGTCGGCCAGCACCTTGCGGTCGAGCTCGATCTCCGCCTTCTTCAGGCCGGATATGAACTGGTTGTACGACAAATCGTGCTGCCGCGCCGCTGCGTTGATCCGGATGATCCAGAGCCGGCGCAGCATGCGCTTCTTCGTCTTCCGGTCGCGATAGGCGTAGACGAGCGAGCGATCGAGCTGCTCCTTGGCGCGCCGGTAGCTCGAGT
Organism: Gaiellaceae bacterium; assembly: GCA_036000665.1. Taxonomy (GTDB): domain Bacteria; phylum Actinomycetota; class Thermoleophilia; order Gaiellales; family Gaiellaceae; genus JACCTU01. The sequence continues at coordinate 8,666 of DASYUZ010000202.1, read as the reverse complement.
GCTTGAGGCCCCAGTAGCCGGACGCCTGCTCGAGCACCTTGCGGCGCTTCTTGCGGGCGTTGGTCGATCTCTTCACGCGCGGCATCAGCGCACCCTCCCCGGGAACAGCTTCTTGATCTCCCGAGCATCCGACGGCGCGACCGGCACGTCCTTGCGGAATGCGCGCTTACGCTTGGCGGACTTCTTCTCGAGGTTGTGGCTCTGCATCGCCTTGCGGCGCAGCAGCTTGCCCGACCCCGAGATCTTGAACCGCTTCTTCGCTCCGCTGTGTGTCTTCTGCTTTGGCATTCGCCTTCTCTCCCGCGGCTTTCGTCGGCCCGAGCAACATGACCATGTTGCGCCCCTCGAGGAGCGGCGCCTGCTCGATCACGCCGAGCTCCTTGACGTCCTCCGCGAGCCGCATCAACAGATCACGACCACGCTCGGGATGCTGCGTCTCGCGCCCTCTGAACATGATCGTGACCTTGACCTTCGCCCGCTGGTTGAGGAAGCGGACGACGTGGCCCTTCTTGGTCTCGTAGTCGTGGACTCCGATTTTCGGCCTGAGCTTGATCTCCTTGACGTTGACCTGGAGCTGGTGCTTCCGTGCGAGCTTCGCCTTCTGCTCCTGCTCGTACTTGTACTTGCTGTGGTCCATCACGCGCGCCACAGGCGGGTCAGCCTGGGCAGCGACGACCACCAGGTCGAGGTTCTTGGCCCACGCGACCTCCAGGGCGTCGTTCGTCGGTTTGATCCCGAGCTGCGTCCCGTCCTCGTCGATCAGCCGCACGTTCTGCGACCGGATGTTCTCGTTCACGAGGTCGTTTCTCTGGGGGCGCGGGGGCTCGGGCGCGAAACGCCGCCGTGGCCTCACAGGCAGTTCACCAAGCTCGCTTGTTCCTCCTCCTTGACGACAAAAACCGCTGCAAACAGCGGCCCGTAGCCCTCGTCGGTTTCGACTCGGTTGAACCCGGACGCGGCTTGCGCCGGCCGGGTGAGGAACGGGTCCGCCCCTGCTTTCAGGATCTCAGCGTAGCAAGCTCACGAACGAAGTCCACCAGCCCGGCCCGATACTGCTGGCCGCCCCGGTCGCGGATCGCCAGGGAGTCCGGGGACTCCTTGTCTCCATAGACGATCGTCTTCGGAACCTTCTCCAGCTCGGCGTCCCGGATCCGCTTGCCGACGGTCTCGTCCCGGTCGTCCACCTCCACGCGGAACCCTGCGTGGCGCAGCCCATTCGCAGTCTCCTGGGCCGCCTCGCGGTGGTCCTGCCCGACGGGAATCACGCGCACCTGAACCGGCGCAAGCCAGAAGGGGAATGCGCCGCCGTAGTGCTCGATGAGAATGCCGATGAAACGCTCGAACGAGCCGAAGAGCGCGCGGTGGATGACGAACACGGGATGCTCCGTGTTGTCCGGGCCCATGTAGGTGAGACGGAACCGCGCCGGCATCTGCCTATCAAGCTGGATCGTCCCGAGCTGCCACGACCGCCCGAGCACGTCCGTGACATGGAGATCGATCTTCGGTCCGTAGAACGACCCTTCGCCCTCGCCCACGACATACGGGATCTGGTTACGCGCGAGGGCCGCCGCGAGTTCGCCCTCAGAGAAGTCCCACTCCTCGTCGCTGCCGAGCTTGTCGTCTGGTCGGGTCGAAAACTCCGCGCGCGGCTCGAGGCCGAAGATGCCGTAGAGGTCTCGCAGGTAGTCGAGGCAGCCGTCGAGCTCGGACGGGATCTGCTCCTGCGTGCAGAAGATGTGCGCGTCGTCCTGGGTCACGTGCCGCACGCGCGTTAGCCCGTGCAGCGCGCCGGCGAGCTCGTTCCGGTGCAAGGGCGCGGCCTCCGCGTAGCGGAGGGGGAGGTCGCGATAGCTGCGCAGCGCGCTCCCGAAGAGGAGCATGTGCCCCGGACAGTTCATCGGCTTGATTGCGTAGACCTGCTCGTCGTCCAGCGGAATCAAGAACATGTGCTCGCGGAATTTTTCCCAGTGACCGGACGTGACCCAGAGCGCCTTGTCGTAGATGAGGGGCGTCTTCACCTCCACATAGCCGCGCTTCGCGTTCTCACGGCGGCGCAGCTCCTCGAGCTCGTTCCAGATCACCATCCCCTTCGGGTGCCAGAACGGCGAGCCGGGCGAGTGCTCATCGAAGTGGAACAGGTCGAGCTGCACGCCGAGCCGCCGGTGGTCGCGCTTGCGCGCCTCCTCGAGCTGCTCGAGGTAGCGGTGGAGATCCTCCTTGGAGTAGAACGCCGTCCCGTAGATCCGCGTCAGCTGCTTGTTCTTCTCGTCGCCGCGCCAGTACGCGCCGGCGAGCCCGGTCAGCTTGACGGCTTTGATCGGCGCCGAGTTCTGCAGATGCGGCCCTCGGCAGAGGTCGGTGAAGTCGCCCTGCGTGTAGAGCGAGATGTCTCCCTCCGCCGTGTCGACGAGCTCGACCTTGTAGTCCTCGCCCTGGGCGGCGAAGAGCCGCTTCGCCTCGTCGGCGGAGACCTCCCGGCGCTCCCAGGCCCGGCCCTCCTTCAGCTCGCGCTGGATCTCGTCCTCGATCTTCCCGAGGGCGTCCTCGCCGATTGGCTCCGGGAACTCGAAGTCGTAGTAGAAGCCGTTCTCGATCGGCGGCCCGATTGCGATCTTCGTCCCTGGGTAGAGCCGCCGCACGGCCTCGGCGAGCAGATGCGCGGCCGAGTGGCGCAGCACGTAGAGCGCGTCCGGGTCGTCCGCGTCGCGCGTGGTCACGATCTGGATCGGCTGCCCGTTCTCGAGCGGCAGCCTGAGGTCCTGAACGCGCCCGTTCGAGCGCACGAGGACCGCTTCCTTCGCCAGCTTCGGCCCGATCGCGCGCGCGGCGTCGAGGCCCGTGGCGCCTTCGGGGAGCTCGAGCTCGGAGCTGTCCGGAAGAAGTACCCGCATCGGAGAAGAGGATACTGAGGGCTCACGGGCGTCCCGGCTCCGCGGCGCAAGGGCGAGCAGCGCCACCGGCGCGAGGACGAGGAGCCACATCGTGGCGCCGAGCCCAACTGCGCCCGCGAGGGCGCCGAGACAGGCAGGCACGGCTGCGCCCGCGATGCCCCCGACTCCGCCCAGCGCGATCGCCGCGCCGCTTCGCCCCGGGAGCGCCGAGTAGAGCCCCGCCTTCGGGATCGCATACCAGCCCGAATTGAGCAGGCCGAGGACGGCGAGCAGGACCAGCTTTCCGGCGAGGCTCGGGACGAGCAGGAACGCGGGGTACGCGGCAAGCGCGGCGGCCGCGCTCCAGCGCAGATAGACGACGCCGGGAACTCGGCGCAGCAGAGGGATCAGCAGCGCGTCGCCGACGAGACCGGCCCCCGTCCAGACAGCCACGCCGAGACCCGCCTCGATCGGACGAACGCCCGCGACGTCGACGAGGTAGAGCGCGAGGAAGCCGTGCAGGACGTCGAGCATCAGATCCGACGCCTCCAGCAGCAGCAGCCACCGCAGCACCTCGAAGCGCTTCAGCGCCGCGAGCGCATCGAGCGCGCCGCGCCGGAGCGAGCCCCCGTTCGCTGCGGGAGGCACCGGCAGCCGCCGAGCCTGGAACGCGAGCGGCAGGGCAGCGAGGGCGAGCAGGAAGGTGACTCCCCGCCAGCCCAGACCGAGCCCGATGCCTGCGGCGAGCAGCAGCGGCCCGCCGACGTAGCCGAACGAGCCGGCCAGCGTCCACCACGCCATCCGCCGTTCCCGCTCCTCGGGCGCGAGGTCCATCAGCGTCGCCTGCGAGAGGCTGACGAACGCGCCTACGGCAGGGTTCCAGATCAGGAGCGGGACGAGCAGCGTCCAGAACCCGGTCGACGCGGCCGAGAGTGCCGTCGCGAGCGCGACGACGAGCCCTCCGCCGACGACCAGGGCCCGTCGGCGGCCACCGTCGGCGAGCACCCCGATCAGCGGGTCGAGAGCGCTCCCCACGAATCCCGGGATCGCGAGCACGAGCCCGACCTCGGCGTAGCTCAGATCGAGGTCGTGCCGGATCAGCGGCCACGCGGCCGCGCGCACACCGCCGACGAGCTCGTCGAGGAGCTCGATCGCCAGCAGGAGGATGACGAGGCCGGCGGCTCGGCGCCGGCGCCAGACCCTGTTGAGTTACGGGCTAGCGCGGATCATTCGCCGTCATTCTGCTCCACGGCGGCGCGAAGTTCCACCGGCGCGCGCAACCAGTAGCTCTCACGAACCCACTCGAGCGCCGCCTCGAGCGACTCGTCGTCCGCGACCTCGGCGGTCACCCAGCCGTAGCGCCCGACGTAGGCAGCCTTCGTCACGTACGGCAGCATGAGCGCGATCTCGCGCTCTTCCGGCGTGAGCTTCACCGTCACGCGGAGAGGATTCTCCTCATTGCTGATCGACACGAACATCCGGTTGTCCGCGACCTTGAAGACCGGGTGGCCCCAGGGGCTGTCCTCGTACGACTCCGGTAGGGAGAGCGCGAGCCTCCGGATGTGAGCGGCGTAGCCCACGCGCGTAGCTTCACATGTCGAGGACATCTCCGAATGGACGGGCGAGGAGGCCCGCCTCAGCTGCGGCACCTCGGCGAGCTTCCTCGGCATGATCCTTTGACGAGAGTAACCATCGCTCGCTTTGCGTCAATGCCGTGTCCCCACTTCGAGCGAGACGGCGGAGAGAGAGATCGGGGTGGCGGGCCGAAGCCCGCCACCCCAGTAGAGCCCTACGCCGGCCTAAGGCCAGACAGGGCCGTGCGCGCCAATGGCCGCAAGCAGGCCCAGAAGCGCGCCTAGAAGCGCGAGCCTTCCTTTCACGGGACCATCCTTTCTCTAGTTGCCGCTGGATAGCCCCGGGCCCGAGGAAGGTCGTATTATAGGAGGGGAGAGGCCCCTGCCAAGACGGAAGTCAACCCATGTCGACGACCCCGTAGAGGTCGGTCGCCGACTCAAAGAAGCGCGTGAGCGCGCCGGCCTGAGCCAGCGCCAGCTCTCGTTCCAGGGCTGCTCTCCTGCGTACATCTCGCGAATCGAGGCGGGCGACAGGATTCCCTCCCTGCAGCTCCTCCGCGAGATGGGGCGCCGCCTGGGCGTGAGCGAGGATTACCTGGCAACCGGCACGGAGAGGGGCCACGACCCGACCGGCCTGATCGAAGCCGAGATCGCGATGCGGCTCGACGAGAGCGAGGAGGCCCGCGGGCTCTTCATGGACGCGCTCGAGCGGGCCGTCAGCCCGGAAGAGCGAGCGCGCGCGCTCGCGGGGCTCGGCCAGCTCGCGTTTCGCGAGGGCAACCCCCGGGAGGCGATCGCACGCCTCGAAGAGGCGCGGCGAGTCTCCCGTCGCCCCCTTCCCGACTATCCGAGCTGGGCCGACACCCTCGGCCGTGCGTACTCGATGATCGACCAACTCGGGGCTTCGATCGCGATCTTCCGGGAGTCGTTCGAAGCGGCCGAGGAGCGCGAGGATCCGGTCGAGGGCGTCCGGTTCGCCGTGCTACTTGCGAATGCCCTCATCGACAAGGGCGAGTTCGGCGGCGCCGAGGAACTGCTCGAGCGCACGGTCGAGCTGGCTCCCGATTCACGCGATCCGATCTTCCGCGCGAGGGTCTACTGGTCGCATTCGCGGCTACATGCCCTTCAGAACAACACTCGCATCGCCGCCCGCTATGCGCGCAGGGCCCTCGAGCTCCTCGAGCTAACCGAGCACACGTACTACGCCGCCCGCGCGCACCAGCTCCTCGCGCACATCGAGCTCGACCGAAAGCGCCCGGATGAGGCCCTGGAGCTGATCCGCAAGGGGATCGACATGCTCGCCGACAGCGGCACGAAGATCGATCACGCGCTGTTCCGACTCGAGGAGGCGCGCGCTCTCCTCCAGCTGGGCAAGCACGAAGAGGCCGCGTCGATCGCGATGGAGTCCGCGGGACTCCTTTCCGACGGCAGTCCGTTCGATGCGGGCCGCGGCTACATGGTCGTGGCCGAAGTGTTCGAAGAGCTGGGTGACCGCGCGAAGGCTCGCGAGCTCTACGAGCTTGCCGCGGAACGGCTCGAGCCCGCGGCTTCACGCTACGTGCTCGAGGTCTACTCCCGTCTTGCGCAGCTGCTCGAGGCGGAGGGCGAGAAGGACGAGGCGCTCAAAGTGCTGAAGAAGGCCGTCGCCGTCCGGGCCGAGACCCCGCAGTAGCGCCCGGCCGGCTGTAAGGGTCCCGCGGCCCTTCGCAGTACCTGTTAGCAGAAGGAGGACTGCGGATCCGCAGTACGACCCCCTGCTGTCAGACCGGAGAGCTCCGGTGGCGTCCGTTCGTCGCTGCGACGCTGGTCGCCCTGCTCGCGGCGACGGTGAGCGTGGCGGCGCTGCCGGGCGCCGGATTCGACCGCGAGCCGAAGATCCGCGCCGTGCGGGCGAAGGCCGACGCCTTCGTCAGCGAGACGAGCCGGACGACGAACTTCGGGCGGGCGGGCGTGATCCGCGTCGCCGCTTCGCCGGCGGTGCGAACCTACATCAGGTTCGACGTCGACCTCCACTCGAACGAGATCCGGCGCGTGAGCCTTCTCCTCTGGAGCCGCACCCGCTCGCGCGGCGGCTACCAGGCGCGACTCGTGCAGGGACGCTGGAGCGAGCGCAGGATCAACTACGACAACGCGCCGGAGCTCTCGCTGCGGTTCGTCGCTTCGGGGCGGCTACGGGCGGGGCGGTGGAAGGCGGTCGACGTGACCTCGCTCGTGGCCGGTGACCGCTCGGTCAACCTTGGCCTCACCACCACGTCTTCGGACGGCGCCGACTTCGCGAGCCGCGAGTCAGGCCTGCACGCGCCGCGGCTGGTAGTCGAGACCGAGAACGAGATCGAGGAGCCTCCGGAAAGCCGCTAGGTCGGCGCCTCCGGCTGGACCCGGATGCTCCACTCGGCGAGGTCGCGGATGCTCACGATCCCGACCGCTCGCTCTCCCTCGACGACCGGCAAGTGGCGAAAGCCCCCTTCGAGCATGATCTCCACGGCCTCGACGGGGTCGGTCGATTCCGACACGACCTTCGGGTCGGCCGTCATCCATTCTCGGACGCGAGCCTCGCTGGAGTGAACGCGCCCTGCGACCGCGCGGGTCAGGTCTCGCTCCGTGACGATCCCGATCAGACGGCCCCCGTCCGAGACGACGATTGCACTGACGCCCTCGGCAACCATCTTCTCGGCCGCGTGCCCGATCGTGTCGAAGGGCTCGATCGTGATCACATCGTGCGACATCACTTCACCCAGCGTGGCCATGTGGCGAGCATATCGCCTCGCGTTCCCCGACTAGCCGCGCTTTCGCGGCGCCCAGGGCGTCCTACGGCTGGAAGGGACGGAACGAGTCCTGCGCGCGGGCGACGTACGCTGCGAGCTCCTCCTGGCGGCGCTCCAGCTGCTGCTTGAGCTCCGCAAGCCTCGCTGAGCGCTGCTGAGCCTGCTCGACTTCGCCCGCGAGCCGAGCCTCGTTGAGGGCGAGCGTGGACTCGCGCTCGTCGAGGCGCCGGGCCTGCTCCTGTGCCGCGCGCTCGAGCTCGGCGATCTGAACCGCGCGCCGCTCGAGCGAATGCTTCTCCGTGAGGGCGAACTCCTCCGCGGCCGCCAGCTCGGCCTCGCGACGGTCGAGCTCGCCCTCGCGCGCGCTGAGCCGCTCGTCGGTGCGGAGCTCCATCTCGCGCTCGCGGTCGACGAGCGAGTCTTCTCGCTCCGACAGCTCCTGCCCCCGGCCCGCCAGCGCATGCTCTCGCGCAGCCAGATCGCGGTCGGTCTCGCGCAGGACACTCTCGTGGGCCACGAGAGTCTCTCGGCGAAGCGCGAGCTCGGACTCCTTCGTTGCCAGGTCGGCGTGCAGCTTCTGCTCGCGCTCCGCGGTTCGAACACGCTCGGCCTCGAGCAGGTCGGTCATGCGCTGCTCGCGGTCGCCGAGCTCGTTCTCCGCCCGCGCAAGATTTGCCTCGAGCTCCTCGATCCGCGCACGCGCCTTGGCGAGGACGGCGTTTCGATGCTCCAGCTTCTCGACGAGCTCGTCCGCCCGCGACTCGGCTTCTACCGCGCGCGAGCCGTGTCCCTCGAGATCGTGCAGGACGTCGGCGAGCTCCTCGCGCCGCTCGGCCGCGAGGTCGCCCACGAGCGCGCCCGCGTTGCGGACGACATAGCTCTCGAGGCGGTTGCGGATCATGCTCATTGGGGGCGGCGTTCGCTTTCAACATCGGCCGCTTCGGCCGAGGCTTGAGGTCCGGCCGCTGCGGTCCGGCTAGCGGCGGCCGACGATGAGCTTGACCCTCGTCCCCCGCGGCCGCACCGCGCCCGGGCGCGGGCTCTGCGCGATCACGCGGCCCACGCGCGTCGAGCGCGCCGTTCTGACCCGCCCGACCGCGCAGCGCGCACGGCGGATCCGCGTGCGGGCCGTGCTGAGCCGCAGGCCGATCACCCGCGGCACGCGACAGGGGCGCGGCGGTGGTGGTGGCGGCGGCTGTGGTGGCGGAGGCGGTGGTGGAGGTGGCGGTGGTGGAGGCGGCGGAGGTGGCGGAGGTGGAGGCGGTGGCGGTGGCGGCGGCTGTGGTGGCGGAGGCGGCGGTGGAGGCGGAGGCGGTGGAGGCGGAGGTGGTGGTGGAGGAGGCGGTGGAGGCGGTGGTGGAGGCGGCGGAGGTGGCGGTGGAGGAGGCGGAGGTGGAGGTGGAGGTGGAGGTGGAGGTGGCGGCGGCGGCGGCGGTGGCGGTGGCGGAGGTGGAGGC
>DASYUZ010000201.1:0-4422 GCA_036000665.1 Gaiellaceae bacterium | reverse complement strand
GTGTCCGAGCTGACGCGAGAGGCGATCTCGGAATATCTCGGCGCGCGGCCGCGTCGTAGCCTGGGGTTCGCCGCGGCCGGCCGAAGCGGGCACGGGGACCTCTCGGTGCGGATCGAGGAGATCCTTCGCGACGAGTGGGGGCGGCGCTGATCGTGAACGAGTCGGAGGTTGCTCGCTCGATCGGAAGCACTTCGCCGGCGTGCGACCGGCGCATGTGTCGGCGCTGACGCTCCTTTCTTAGCGGCGCACGAGCACGGCGCGGTTGTTGCGCGGGTTCGCGTCCGCATGCCAGCCCGAGACGACAGCGGCGATGCGGGTCGAGCGCGGGATCCGGATTTGTACGGCGCGCCCACTGCTCGCCGGGAGGTCGCCGATTCGAACGACGACGCGGCGGGGGCCTGCCGTCGCCGTCACCGTGATCTCGCGCTCCGCGGCGGGGCTGAGGTTGTTGACGACGGCGGTGACCCCTCGTGCCGCCCTGCGCAGCGCGAGCGCAAGGTCGATCGTCGGCTGCCAATCGATGTCGCGTGCGTTCGCGTCGCCGGACCGCAACCTGTGCTGCCCGGTGCCGTCCGCGTTCATTACGTAGACGTCGCGGTCGGAGACCGCAGGATCGCGATCGGACTCGAACGCGATCAGCATCCCGTCGGGCGACCAGGCAGGGCGGTAGTCGCCGGCGGGATCGTCTGTCAGGCGCGTGACCCCGGAGCCGTCCGCGTTCATGACGTACACGTTCGCGTCTCCGTCACGCTCGCTCGTGAACGCGATCCGCGTCCCGTCCGGCGACCAGGTCGGGTCGTAGTCGCGCGCAGGGTCGTCGGTGAGCGCGATGCGGCCGGTGCCGTCAGCGTTCACGACCTCGACCTCGAGGTTGCCGCGCGCGTTGCCGGCAAAGGCGATACGAGAACCATCGGGCGACCAGGCCGCGCCCCAGTCGGGCGCGGGGTCGGTCGTGAGCTGCCGTTCATCGCTCCCGTCGGCGCCCACGACGTAGAGATCCTCGCCGCCGCGGTCGCTCGTGAACACGACCTGCGTGCCGTCCGGCGCCCACGACGCGAAGTAGTCGGGCGCGGGGTTCTGCGTCACTCGCCGCCGGTCCCGGCCGTCTGCGCGCATCGTCCAGACGTCGTAGTTCCCGCTGGTCGGTGCATCGAATGCCAGCCGCCGGCCGTTCGGCGACCAGGCAGGAGAGAGGCCGGCGCCGAGAGACCGTGCGTTTGCTCCGTCACTCCCCACGACGAAGATCTCAGCGGCGGAGAAGTACGCGAGCTTTCCGTTCGAGCCTGGGACGGTTGCGGCGGATGCGCCCGCGAGCGCGAGGGCGAGGCCGAAGCTACAGACGATCGATAACGTCCGCATCGAGCTCCGCCAAAGAGGATAGGACGACGTCGGCGAGAGCGAGAGACTCCTCGTCCGGTGGGAAGTGCGCGTTTGGGATCGCCACGACCTTTATGCCCGCGGCGTGCGCGCTGCGGATGCCGTTCCGCGAGTCCTCGATCGCGGCCGCGCGCTTGCAGTCGACACCGAGGCGGCGGCACGCTTCGAGGTAGACGTCCGGCGCGGGCTTGCCTCGCGCCACCTCCTCCGAGGACACGGTCGCGCGGAAGAAGGGTGCGAGGCCACCGGCCTCGAGCGCGAGCTCGATCAGGGGACGGTTCGACGACGACGCGAGCCCGAGGAGCCAGCGGGCCGCCAGGCGCTCGACCGCCTCTCCCGCGCCCGGGAGCAGAGGCAGACGCTCTCGGTAGCGCGCGGCCATTCTCCGCACGACCTCGTCCGCGATCTCGTCGGGAGGCTCGGCGAGCCCGACGACCTCGTGCATGTACCGCGACCACTCGGGCGAGCTCATCCCCATCATGTCCGCCTGCGCGCGCTCGGACCAGCGCCCGCCGCGCTCGCGCGCGAGCTGCTCGCGCACCTCGTCCCAGAGCTGCTCGGTGTCGAGCAGCAGCCCGTCGAGGTCGAAGACGACCGCGTCGATCACGCGGCCGCGTAGCCGCCGCGTACGTAGACCAGGGCGGGACGCTCGCGGCCGAGCGCGATCTGCTCGACCTCGCCGACGAAGAACGTGTGGTCGCCGGCGTCGTGCTCGCTGCGGACCGCGCACTCGAGCCACGCGAGTGCGTCGACCAGCAGCGGACCGCGGTTCCCGTCGCGCGTTGCGATGCCCTCCCAGAGCGCGATCGGCGGCATGCTGCGCGCGAAGTGCTTCGCGAGCGGCTCCTGGTCGGCGGCGAGCAGGCTGAGCGCAAAGCCCATCTCGTCCCGCACGAGCTCGTGCGCCTGGGTGTCCTTGCCGATCGCCACCCCGACGAGCGCGGGCTCGAGCGAGAGCGAGACGAGCGAACCGACCGTGACCCCGAAGGGACGCTGCAGCGTCAGGACCCCGATCCCGGACGGAAACCGCCGCATTGCCGCGCGGAGCTCGTCCCCGCTCACCATGGAAGCGACTCTAGTTCGGGCGGCAGTACTTCGAGTCGCCCGCGAGCTCCTTCTGCTCCGCGTTCGCGGCCACGTCGAGCTCGCGGTTGTACTCACCGGGCGCGTCGGACTCCCAGTACACGTCCGGCGTGACGCCGGGGCCGATGATCGTCGCGCGATAGCGCGCGCCCTTGCCGATGGGCCGGTTGCCGTGCGCGTAGAAGCCGTAACAGAAGTTCCCGCGCGGGTTCTGGGCCAGGAAGCTGTTCTCGCGCTTCCAGCCGGCGCCGTACGCGGAGTCGAACGTGTCGAGGTAGAGATTCCGCCCGTGCGTGTCGAGCGGGGCGCCGGTCGGGGTGACGCGGAAGCCGAAGATCGGGTGACCCAGATAGGCGTAGGTGCCGTACAGGTGGTCGTAGCGGCGGTACGCCCAGTCGAGCTTGACCGTCAGCAGCGGGAGATCGCCGCGCCAGTGCGCGAGGCGGAGCTCCCAGACGGCCTCAGCCGGGGTGGGGTCGAGCCCGAAGTTCGGAAGCATGCGCTGCCAGCTCTGCACGGCCCAGTAGGAGCCGTCTGCCGCGCGGCAGCCGGTGACGTACCACTGCAGGGCCGGCCCGTCGTAGTCGGAGCAGACGTCCTTGAAGGTCTTCCAAACCTGGGTGCGGAACGCGCCCCAACCGCCCGCGTAGTCGAGCTTGAACTCCAACTGCTTGAGCTTCGGATCGGGCGGGCGCGCGTTGATCGCGCCCCACGCGAGTACTCGGCGCACCTGCCCGCGTGCGCGATACGTGAGGAGAGCACGGCCCTTCGCGTCGACGCCGAGCTTGATGCTGCTCGCGTTCCGGTCGATCAGCTCCGAGGCGGGCGCGGCCCCGGCGCCGACGAGCGCCGCGAGCGCGAACACACCACAGAGGAGGAGCCGCCGCACGTGCACGGGGACTCCATCGGCAGCGGGGAGGCCGAGCTAGAGACCGGGAAGGGCGGGGAGGTCCCCGCCCTTCCCGAGCCACAGGTGGCCGCAGTTAGGGCGCCATCGCCGTCGTGCGCGTGGCACCTTCCCGTGAGAGCAGGAAGCCGGCGCCGACCATCCCGACCCCGAGCACGAAGTGGAGCCACTCGTCGGCCGTGTTCGTCGGGATCCAGTTCGCGCCGCCGATCAGGCCGAGAATCCACAGCAGCAGGTAGATCACGCCGCCGCCGATCAGGAACGTGCGCGCGCCGTCCCACGTCCGGGCCAGCGCGATGCCGGCGAGCCCGAAGAGCAGGTGCACGATGTTGTGCAGGATGCTCGTCCGGAAGATGCCGAACAGCTCGGCGTCGGAATCGCTGCCGGCAAAGTCGCCGGGCGCGTTCGTCGTGATCCCCGGGATGAAGCCGAGGATGCCCACGAGCAGGAACACGATGCCGGTCAGCATCGCGACCGTCTGCAGCGGGGTCCGTTCAGTCATTGAGCTCCTCCTGGTAGCAGGGCGCGATTGTCTCGCCCTCCGTGATTCGGTTCAACCCGCCGAACGGTTCGGCCGGGGGCGGGCCCTTGAAGCGCCACCGACTCTCTGCATAGGCTCGTCGTAGGCGCTGCCGAGGAGGGCGGCAGCTGTCCCTCGGTCACAAACAGGAGGGGAGATGGTTAGAGGTTGGAGGCTCCTGATCGTGCTCGCCGCGATCGCAGGAGTCATGGTGGTCGGCGCTGCGCAGGCCGCGGACCCGCCACTCTGGGTCCGGCACGTCCAGAACTTCGACGGCGGTATCTCGATCGGCCCGCGCGCGAGGCTCGAGGCGACGGGCGTGCTCGGGAGCGGCTTCACCGCTGCCGCCACGATCGAGCTCAACAATGTCCAGATGAACGCGGACGGCGACCCGCCGCTGCCGCAAGACGAAACGTCCGTCGCCTACAAGGTGTCGAATCCGCTGATCGCGGTCGCCGCGGCGAACGACTTCGTCGGCGACGGTTACTGGATCGGCCGCACGACGAACGGCGGCAGGACGTGGGCGAGCACGTTC
>DASYUZ010000200.1:0-3570 GCA_036000665.1 Gaiellaceae bacterium | reverse complement strand
GTCGCGGCGATCGCGAACGCGACGGTGCCCATCTTCATCGCGCTCCTCGCCGTCTGGCTGCTGCGCAGCGAGCGCGCGAGCGGGGCTCGCCTCGTCGGGATCGTCCTCGGGCTGGTCGGCGTCGGCGTTCTCAGCGGCGCGCAGCCGGGCGTGGACGCGTGGGCCGTCGCCGGGACGCTCGCGGTCGTGCTCGCCTCGGTCTCGTACGCGGCTGCCGCGCTGCTGCTCCAGCGCATGATGGCGGGGCGCGACCCGATCACGTATTCCACCGCAACGACGGTCGGCGCAACAATCGTCTTGCTCCCGTTCGCACTCGTCCAGGCTCCGAGCGAGGCGCCCGGTTGGGACGCGATCGGCTCCGTGCTCGCGCTCGCGATTGCGGGCACGGCGATCGGACTCGTGATCTACATCAAGTTGATCAACGACTACGGCTCGTTCCGGGCGGGCCTCGTCACGTACCTGCTCCCGGTGACCGCGCTGCTCTACGGAGCGCTGCTCCTGGACGAGCCGGTGAACGCCTGGATGCTGCTCGGCCTGCTCCTGATCCTGAGCGGCGTCGCCCTCGGCTCCGGGATGGTGCGGCCCGTACGCGCGCGCGAAGCCGTCGAGCCCGCGCGTCCGTGAGCGTCTCGATCCGGCGCGCGACGCCCGAGGACGTCGACTTCTTCGTCGAGCTGACGACGCACGATGACGTCGACCCGTACCTGTCGGCGCGGCGCGCCACCACGCGCGAGGAGCTGCTCGAGGAGATCGAGCGCTCGGAGCGCGAGCCGGACGACTTCGGCCGCTTCGTGATCGAGCTCGACGGGCAGCGCGCCGGCGTGATGGGCTTCCGCGTCGACAATAAGCGCAGCCGGGTCGCCGCCCTCGGCGGGCTCGCAGTGCACCCCGACTTTCGAGGGCGGCGCGTTTCGGACGAGGGGGCCCGTCTCTTCCAGCGCCACCTGATCTTCGACCTCGGGTATCACCGCCTCCAGCTCGAGATCTACGGCTTCAACGAGCGCGCGATGCGCCACGCGGAGCGCGCAGGCTTCGTGCGCGAGGGCGTCAAGCGCAAGGCCTACCGGCGGCACGGCGAGTGGGTCGACAGTGTCCTGTACGGGCTGATCCGGGAAGATTTGGAGGAGTGAACTACGACGTCCGTGTCTGGCTCTTCGTCGTCGCGTTCGCCGGCGCGGTGCTCTTCGCGTTCGCATCGGTGCGGGGCCACCGGATCACGCTGCTCGGCGCGCTCGCGGGGCTCTGGCTGCTCGACGTCGCGCTGATCTCGCAGGGCTGGCGGGACGTCGACGGCTGGCTCGACTGCCACGACGCGTGCTCCTCGGGGCAGATCGCCGCGGGCGTGATCGCGGTCTGGGCGCCGATCCTCTTCGTCGTGCTGTTCGTGGCGCTGCTCGTCCTCACGCTCCGTCGTAGGATGGGCGCATGACGCGCTATCTCCACACCATGTACCGGATCACCGATCCCGAGAAGAGCCGCGCCTTCTACGAGGCGCTTGGCCTCGAGTTCCGCCGCGACATGGACATCGTCCGGAACGGCGAGAAGGAGGCGACGAACTACTTCTTCGGCGTTCCCGGCCAGGACGAAGAGCTCGAGCTCACGTACAACCACGACGGGCGCACGTACGACGTCGGCACCGGCTATGGGCACATCGCGCTTGCGGTCGACGACCTGGACGACACGCTCTCGCAGCTCAAGGAGCAGGGCATTGAGCCGGAACGGGAGCCCTACCGGGTGCGCGAGGGCGGCTCGCGGCTCTGCTTCGTCCGCGATCCGGACGACTACAGAATCGAACTCATTGACCGAAGCGGGAGGTAAGTCGTCGTCTGCCGCAGTAACGACAGCATCTGGCGAAACGCGTGCCGACCACGCCGTTTTCCTCGTGACCTCGTATCTGTAACTGAGGGCGTGGAGGCACTCCGGTCGCCGGACTGGTCGATGAAGTGCCCGTAATGAACCGTCAGTTCGGAATCGTCTCGAGCGCGCGGATGAACACCTGCTGCCTCTGAGCCTTCTGGGGATCATCAGGCCGCGACGCCACACGCGCGGTGAAGTACCTGATCCGATTGATCTCGTCGACCGGCAGGAGAGCTCGCAGAACCTCGCGAGGCGCGGACAAAGGTAATTGTCCGAATCGGCCGTCTGCTCCATCCGCCGGTAATCGGATGACTACAGAATCGAGTTGCTCGACGGCAGCGGCAAATAGCTGCTCTCAGTCGGGCCATGGCGCGAGCTCGAGCGCGCGCTCGTACGCGGCACGGTCGTGCACGGGCTCGCCGTGAGACACGATCACGTGCTCGAACGGCAGCTCGAGTAGCGCCCGGAGGGCGGGGAGCACGCGCTCCTCGTGCCACGGTGTCGACCAGATGCGGAGCTCGCCCGCAGGCGCTGTCAGCGCGTCCGCGAACACGAGTGCGCGCTGCTCGGGAAGCCACAGCGGCGTTTCGTTCCTTCCGCGTCCGTCGTACAGGGCGACGAGGCCGCCCGGCAGCTCGTTGCCGGGCTCGATCGGCTCGAGGTCCGTCTCGGGGACGTTGTCGCGCCAGAAGAGGCTCGGGCCGAACGCACGCGTTCCGTAGCGGCGTACGAAGAGATCGACGTCGCGGACGTGGTCCGGCTTGAGGACGACGACGAGTGTCGGCGGGCTCGCGTCGAGCCGCTCCCAGATGTCGCTCGCCTCGTCGGGCGGCGCGAGCGGGTCGAGCAGGGCGACCTCGCGGCCAGACTCGACGCACGTCGAAGCCACCAGTCGTCCCCACTCGAACTCGGTTCTCCAGTCGGGATGCTCGACCCGCCACAGCCACAACCCCGCCGCGACGTCTCGGAGTTCCCAGTGCATTGACGGCGATTCTGAGGGGGTAGGGTGGCCGCCCGCCGGCCGACGCGTCTGCCCGACATCCGTAAGTATCCAGACGAAAATCTGTAGCCCGTCTATACGAGCTGAGGAGGCTGTTGATGCTTAGCGACTTCAAGGACTTCCTTCTTCGCGGCAACATCGTGGAGCTCGCTATCGCTTTCGTGATGGGAGTCGCGTTCGCCGCGGTCGTTAACTCACTCGTGGACAACCTGGTGATGCCTGTCATCGCGATGATCTTCGGCAAGCCGGACTTCGGCGAACTCACCTTCACGATCAACGATGCCGTCTTCCGCTACGGGTCTTTCATCACCGACGTAATCCAGTTCGTCGCAATCGCAGCTGCTGTGTTCTTCTTCGTCGTCAAGCCTGTGCAGGCAATGCTGGCGCGGCCCCGGCGCGAGCCGATCGACGAAGGAACGCCCGACGAAGAACGACGGCACCAGGAGCTGCTCGCAGCACTCGGTCGTCTGAACCAAGCCGGGTAGCCACGAGCGCGATCCCGGCCCACCATCAGGGGCAGCCGAAGCAGCCCGAATCGAAAACCGCGTCGAACACGATCACGTTGCTGAAGTCTGTTCCATCGATCTGCCACGCATAACACCCAGGCGTGCGCAACCAGGTTCCGCCCGGCCATGTTCGCCATCCGTCTCTGCTGTTGAGTGGCTCGCCGTGACCGAGCTGTGGGTCGATGAGCCGCGGGCCTCCGCCGAAGA
>DASYUZ010000199.1:0-6997 GCA_036000665.1 Gaiellaceae bacterium | reverse complement strand
CGGCAGTACACGGTCATGGAGTACAACTTCTCCCTCTTCTGGGGTCTCTCGATCCAGCTGTGGGAGGCGACGCTGGTCTCCGACCAGACGCCCGTCGACCGCTTCCTCGCCGGCGACAACGGCGCCATCGACGAGCTGGCGAAGGACGGGTTGAGCGTCTTCGGCGGCAAGGGCAGGTGCAACAAGTGCCATGCCGGGCCGGAGCTGACGACCGCCTCGGTCAACGCGATCGAGACGCTCGGCATTGCGGACGACTCGAATGTGCAGGAGCCCAGCGGGTCGTTCCGGCGGCGCAGCTTCGACACCGGCTTCGCCAACATCGGCGTGAGGCCGACCGCCTCCGATCCGGGGAACGGCGGCTTCGACCCGTTCGGCAACCCGCTCTCGGTGACGCGCTTGAACGGGCTGGCGGATGACGGCGTCCAGGGCTCGTTCAAGGTCGCTTCGCTACGGAACGTCGAGCTGACGGCGCCGTTCTTCCACAACGGCGGTGAGCTGACACTGCGGCAGGTGGTCGACTTCTACAGCCGCGGCGGCGACTTCGCGAACCCGGAACAGAACCCCAACATCCGTAACCTCGGGCTCTCCGAGCAGGACAAGGACGCACTCGTGGCGTTCCTCAAGGCCCTCACCGACGAGCGGGTCAGGTCCGCGGCGGCGCCGTTCGACCACCCGCAGCTCTTCGTGCCGGCGGGCGAGCAGGTCAACGCGGACGGGACGATCAAGACCGCCAACGGCGTCGCCGTCGACTGCTTCCTCGAGGTCCCGGCCACCGGTGCGGCCGGCGGAGCGCCGCTCCCCACGTTTGCGAGCTTCCTGTTCACCGGACCGCCGTGCGGGCCGGCGCCGACGCTCGTCACCGGCTCGACAGGCACGTCCGGAGGCACGTCCGGAGGCACATCCGGAGGCACATCCGGAAGCGGATAGCCCGATTTCCGCAGATGAGCAGGACCCGCGGCGGGGGCGGCGAGACTTCTCGCCGCCGCGGCGGCGTCTCGTCAGACGCTCCGTTGCGTGCCGCTCAGGCATCGCTTGCAATGCCGACCATGAGAGGCCCGGCGGCTTTGCCGACGGGCCGTTTCCCCCGACCGGCCCGAACTGCCCGAGACGCACGGGCGGCGGGCCGCTAAGGCATCGCTTGCGATGCCGCATGAAAGGCCGGACGGCTTTGCCGGCCGGCCGTTTCCCCCGACCGGCCCGCCGCTAAAGCGGCGGGCCGGAGGGGAAGCTCCGAGGACGACCTCCCCCTCCGGTTTCACCACACTCAGAACCGTGGCGCCGGACGGGGTCTGAATCCGACACCGGACGAGAGCGGACCCGCCGCTATCGAAGTATGGACGTGCCGCTCAGCCTGTGCAACAGCGTCATTTGCGAATCAGAAAACATTCTCCGCACGTTGCAGGAGACGTTTCATCCGCCGGTGCACCGTTGCCTTTCCAGCGGGCGGTCGGCATTTCAGTCCGAGCTCGCGGAGCGAGAGCGACGGGTGGTCGAGACGCAGTTCGGCCACCTCGCGGAGGGCCGGCTCGAGGTCGCCGAGACGACGTGCCTCGGCGAGCTTCCGGATCGCACGCAACTGCTCGTGCGCGGCACGACTCGAACGGACGAGGTTCGCGTGGTCGGCGTTCGCCAGCCGGTTCGCGCGCGCGCGCGTGGACCCGATCACGGCGTGCTCGTCGAGCAAGAGCACCGTGTCGCTCGCCCCGGCTTCCGCGAGCACGTCGGCGATCGATTCTGCGCCCTTGGCGTACGCGATCGCATGGTGCCCTCTGTCGAGAGCGTGCAGCGGGGCGAGCGTCGTCAGAAAGTCCGCGCCCTCGAGGGAGGCCGTCCGGATCTCGAGGTGCGGGGCGCGTGGCCCCGAGAGCGAGCCCCCGCCGAGCAGGGCTCCGCGCAGGTAGGCCGCGCGGCAGCAGGCCCGCCCGACGACGCGCTTCGGCGGCCGCTCGGCGGGCTGGAGTCGCGGGCCGAGGATCCCGGCCTCGTGGAGCACCTGCAGCGCGCGCCCGGCTCCCGCGACGTGCACCTGGTAGCGCATCGCGCGGTCGAACGCGCGGCGCCGATAGGTCCTGATCTCCGCGGCGACGCCGAACGCGCGCAGGAGCCTGAACACGCGCCGCGCGACGGCGTTGCTCGAGACGTCGAAGTGCACGGCGACCTCGCCGCGCCCGAGCAGGTGCACGCGCCCGGCCGAGTGCGCGAGCCCCGAGAGCTCCGCCAGCCGGTCGCAGTTACTCGCGGGTGCGATCGCCGCCAGCTCGTTGCGCAGGTCCTCAGAGAACGACACGCTCGAGCTCCAGCAGCCGCCGCTTGTACGCGACGCCCGACGAGCCGTACGACCCGATCCCGTCCGCGGCGACGACCCGGTGGCAGGGCACGAAGATCGGGAAGCGGTTGTGTGCGCAGAACGTTCCCGCCGCGCGCTGAGCGCGGGGATGGCCGGCAAGCGCTGCGAGCTCTCCGTACGTCACGACCTCGCCGTACGGAACGGCCCGCAGCGCCTCCGCCACCGAGCGCTGAAAGTCCGACGCGCCCTCGTCGTCGAGCGCCACGTCTGCGAAGGACACGGGCTCGCCCGCGAAGTAGGCGCGGAGGCGTTCGCCGAGCGGGTGCCCAAGTAACAGTCTGTTACTTGGTCCCGCCCGGGCACGCGGAAGCTCATGGTGGACGAGCACCTCGCCCTCGAAGACGAGCTCCCCCACACCCCACCCCTCGGCGGCGTAGTGGACGATCCTCACGCATACAATCGTGCCCGATGAGCGCACCCGGACTTTTCCGACCTCCCGCGCCGCAGAACGAGCCGGTGAAGGAGTACGCGCCGGGCTCGCCCGAGCGCGAGAGCATCCGGCGGCGCCTGCAGCGAATGCGCAGCGAGCGCCTCGACATCCCGCTCGTGATCGGCGGCGAGGACGTCCGGACCGGCGAGACACGCGAGGCCGTGATGCCCCACGACAAGGAGCACGTGCTCGCCGATGTCCACCAGGGCGGCGCGGCAGCGGTCGAGCGCGCGATCGGAGCGGCCGCCGAGGCCTGGGAAGATTGGCACCGCACGCCGTGGGAGGACCGCGCGGCCGTGTTCCTCCGCGCGGCGGAGCTGCTCTCCGGGCCGTGGCGCGACACGCTGAACGCCGCGACGATGCTCGGCCAGTCCAAGACGGTGCACCAGGCCGAGATCGACGCCGCCTGCGAGCTGATCGACTTCTGGCGCTGGAACGTCGAGTTCATGCTCCGGATCTACGCCGAGCAGCCCAACTCGGCGCCCGGGACATGGAACCGGATGGAGTACCGGCCGCTCGAAGGTTTCGTCTTCGCGGTCACGCCGTTCAACTTCACGGCGATCGCCGGCAACCTCCCCTCGTCGCCCGCGCTGATGGGGGACACCGTCGTCTGGAAGCCCGCCACGACCGCGATGGTCTCGGCCTACTGGCTGATGCGCCTGCTCCAAGAGGCGGGGCTGCCGCCGGGCGTGATCAACCTCGTCTACGGCCCGGGAGCCGAGATCGGTGACGCGGCGCTCGCGTCGGAGCATCTCGCCGGGATCCACTTCACCGGCTCCACCCCTGTCTTCAACTCCATGTGGCAGTCGATCGGCTCAAACATCGCCGCGGGCCGGTACCGCAACTACCCGCGCATCGTCGGCGAGACCGGCGGCAAGGACTTCATCGTCGCGCACCCGTCTGCCGACGTCGACGCCGTGGCGACCGCGATCGTCCGCGGGTCGTTCGAGTACCAGGGGCAGAAGTGCTCGGCGGCATCGCGCATCTACGCGCCGTCGAACCTCTGGCCGCAGCTGCGCGAGCGGCTGGAGGAGAAGGTCGCCGAGCTGAAGGTCGGCGACGTCGCGGACTTCGAGAACTTCATGGGCGCGGTGATCGACCAGAAGTCCCTCGACACGCAGCGGAGCGCGATCGAGGACGCGCGCGCACACGCGGAGACCGAGATCGTCGTCGGCGGCGGCGTCGACGACAGCCGCGGCTTCTTCGTCGAGCCGACGGTGATCGCGACGAAGGACCCGCGCTTCCGCACGATGCAGGAGGAGCTCTTCGGGCCCGTCGTGACGACGTACGTCTATCCGGAGGGCCAGTGGCGGGAGATGCTCGAGCTCGTCGAGTCGACCTCGCCGTACGGACTCACGGGTGCGATCTTCTCCGAGGACCGCGGCGCGGTCGACGAGGCGGCGGAGGCGCTCCGCTACGCCGCCGGCAACTTCTACGTGAACGACAAGCCGACCGGCGCGGTCGTGGGCCAGCAGCCATTCGGCGGCGCGCGTGCGTCCGGCACCAACGACAAGGCGGGCTCGATGTGGAACCTGATCCGCTGGGTGAGCCCACGGACGATCAAGGAGACGTTCGTCCCGCCGCGCGACTACCGCTACCCCTTCCTCCTTCCCGAAGTCGACGGCGCGGGGCCACCCGACCGGCCCTAGTCGATGCACCTGCTCGCGCTCGGCGCCCTCCTGGGCGCTGTTCTCGTCTCCACGGCTTCGGCTGCAGAGTTCCGCGGCACCGACCGCGCCGAGCTCATCCGCGGGACCCCGCGCGCCGACTTCATCGACCCGCGCGGGGGCCGCGACCGCGTGCTCGCGGGCAGCGGGCCCGATCGCATCAAAGCGTTCGACGGGGTCGTCGACGACGTCCGTTGCGGGTCGGGTCCCGACATCGTCGCGGCCGATCTGGGCGACCGCCTCGCGGCCGACTGCGAGACGGTCAGCCGACGGCTCGCCGTCGACCGGACGAGTGACCCCGGCACGCGGCACGCCACCATCGTCGAGCCAGACAGCTTCTCGTTCGGCTCGACGCTGCTCGCGGTCTACCAGGTCGGCCGCGTGCCGCGCCCCGGCGGTGCAGCCGCGGCGACCGGCTTCTCCACGACGCGCGACGGCGGCCGCACCTGGCGGTCCGGCCTGCTCCCCGGCCTGACGGGCGCGCAGGGGACGTTCGAGCGCGCGAGCGACCCGGTCGCCGGCTACGACGCGCGGCACGGCGTCTGGCTCGCTGCGTCGCTCGTGATCTCCAGCGACGAGTCGGGGATCGCCTTCAACCGCTCGACCGACGGCGTCGTCTGG
Source organism: Gaiellaceae bacterium (assembly GCA_036000665.1). Classification (GTDB taxonomy): domain Bacteria; phylum Actinomycetota; class Thermoleophilia; order Gaiellales; family Gaiellaceae; genus JACCTU01. Next base: position 1,932 of record DASYUZ010000199.1, on the reverse strand, counting down.
AGCGCGCCGGTCATCGCACGCCGGCTGCCGGGTGACCTCGCGGTCGACAAAGAGTGGTTCGCCTGCGACAACTGGCCTTCCAGCCCCTACTACGGCAACTGCTACCTCGCCTACACGGACGTACGCTTCGACCGGGTCGCGTTGCAGACGTCCACCGACGGCGGGCTCACCTGGTCGGACCCGATCGCTTCCCCGGATCTCGCCGGCCGCGGCAACCGGGAATCTCCGGGCGTGCAGCCGGTCGTTCGCCCCAACGGCGACCTGCTGATCCTCTTCCTCGATGACGTCCGCATGTCGCTCCTGCGGTCGAGCGACGGCGGGCGCACGCTGGGGCGGCGCGAGCTCGTCGCGTCTGCGGCGCCGATCGCGCCCCCGCGCTTCCGCGCCTTCTCGCTTCCATCTGCCGACGTCGGCGCCGACGGCACCGTCTACATGTCCTGGATGGATTGCCGCCGCTACCCCGACTGCGACGGCGCCGACTTGTTGCTCGTCCGCTCCGCGGACGGCGTGACCTGGTCCGCGCCGGCGAGGATCCCGCTCGGGCCGACGCGCAGCGGGCTCTACTACTCGCTGCCCGGCCTCGCGGCGGATCCTGCGCGCCCCGGCAGGCTCGCGCTCGCGTTCTACCGGGTGCCGTCCACCGGCGGTGTCGACGCGTACTACGCGGCCTCGTCCAACGGCGGCGCGACCTGGTCCCGGCCGACGCGGCTCAGCCCCGAGTCGATCGAGCGTTCCTGGCTCCCGGACACGCAGTACGGCCCGATGGTCGGCGATTACATCTCGACCTCGTTCCTGAACGGCCGTCCCGTGCCGATCGTGATCCTTGCTGGGGCTCCGCGGGGGACGCGCCTGGACGAGGCGGTCTTCGCTGCTCGGCCCTGAGACTTTTTGCCGGGTGGTCGTTTAACGCACTTCTTACAGACCCGCGACGGGATCCTCAAAGGGTGTGCGTAGGGTCGTCTTCATGCGTTTCCTGGCCATCGCCTGTTCGCTCTTCACGCTCGCGGTTCTGGTCGTTCCGCACCCGTAGCGTTCAGCGTCCCGGCTCCCGGGGTATGTGACGTGGTCGTCACAACCAGGGGGGACCTGAATGAAACGGCTGGCACTGCTCCTGCTCGCCCTCGTGGCGGGCGTGCCCACGGTGGCAGCGCTCGCGGCAGGCGACGAGACGGACCCGGCGCGGAACTTTGCGATCCCGTGCGAGTTCCTCAGCGGCCCCGCCACGACGCCACGGTCGAATCGCAACATCTCGCACGTCGCGAACGTCTGCGGGATCGTCGGCACAGACGTCGAGCTGCAGTCGCGGCGCGATCTCGCCGGCCTCGTCCATGACTACGCGTTCGTCGGCACGATGGGTGCGGGCTTCCGGATCTACGACGTCACGGACCCGGACCACCCGAAGCACGCCGGCGGGTACATCGACTCCGGATGGGAGAACGACGTGCAGGTCGCAGGCGACATCGCTGTCGCGACCTTCGACGGCGTCGTCGGTGAGGACTCGTCGGCATCGACCTGTCTGAAGACCCGCTATCCGACCGCGAACGGACAGGGCATCGACATCTACCGGCTCGACTTCAACGAGCTGACCGCGACCTTCGAGACGAACCTGCTCACGTGCGTGGCAAACCCGCCCGGCGGCGCCCACAATGTCACGATCCATCCGGGGGGCGATTGGCTCGCGATCCTCAACTGCTGCTCCGACTGGGCGATCGACGTGGTCGACCTGCGCGACGCAGCGAACGGCAACGCGGTCCATCGCTACCGGTACATCGACGAGAGCCGCGTGGCTGCGGCCGGCCGGTGTCCCGCCGGCGCATCCTTCACGTGCGTCGTCATGACGCGTCCCGACGGCTCGAGCGCGAGCGGTCTCTGGCGTCCGCACGACGTCCAGTTCTCGCGCGACGGCAAGACGGGCTACGTCGCCGCAATCAA
>DASYUZ010000198.1:0-8733 GCA_036000665.1 Gaiellaceae bacterium | reverse complement strand
GCTCCACAGGTGCACGACGCGCGGATCGTTCCACGCGATCTCGTGCTCGTCGGGATCGGCCGGGTCGTACTCCTCCGTCACGTGGTAACAGAAGAGCAGATCGCTGAGCGCCTCGAAGCCGTGCGCGTAGTGGCCCGGGATATAGACGGCGACCGGATCGTCGTCGCCGATGTCGCGTGTGAACGTCTCGCCCGTCTCCCGGTCGAGCGCGACGACGCGCGCCGTCCCCTGCAGACAGACGAAAAGATCGTCCTGCCCGCGCTGGTGGTAATGGAGACCGCGAATCACACCCTTGCGCGAGAACGACAGGTTCGTCTGCTTCCAGGGCTTCGCCATCCGCGACGCGCGTGCGAGCTCCTGGAACCAGCCGCGCTCGTCCTCGAACCTGCGCAGCCCGATGATCTCGATCCCTTTCACGCGACCTTGTTCGCTCCGCTCTCCTCGACGAGCGCCCCGAGCTCTGCGAGCGCCTCGTGCGTCCCGGCGTCGTGCCACCAACCCTGGAGGCGGTGCACGGAGAGGCGACCGCGCTCGGCGTAGGCGCGGTTGACGTCGGTGACCTCGAGCTCGCCTCGGCTGGACGGCTTCAAGCCGCGGATGATGTCGTACACCTCGCCGTCGAAGCAGTAGAGCCCGACAACTGCGTCCGCGGTCGGCGGCGAGTCGTAACGCGTGTCGACGACGCCGGCCTTCTCGACGAGATCGGTCACGCGTCCGTCTTCCCCGTAGACAACGACCCCGAAGCGCTCGGGGTCGGGGACTTCCTTGACGAAGATCTGCGCCCCGTCTCCGCTCTCGGCCCAGCTGCTGATCGCCGAGACCTCGGCGTACTCGAAGAGGTTGTCGCCCAGGCAGACGACGAGCTTGCCGCCGCCGGCGAACCCCTCGGCCATCCCGACCACCTGCGCGATGCCTCCGGGCTCCGTCTGTACGCGATACGAGAGCTCGAGCTCGAAGAGCGGCGCGTTCGATCCGCGCGCGGGCATGTGCCCGTCGCCGAGCAGGTCGATCAGCTGTCCGGCGTGCCCCTGGCCGGTGACGATCAGCACCTCGCGGATCCCGGCCAGCTGGAGCAGCTGCAGCGGGTAGTAGATCATCGGCCAGCGGCCGACCGGGAGCAGGTGCTTGTTCGCAACGCGCGTCAGCTCGCCGAGGCGCGTCGCTTCGCCGCCCGCGGCGATCAGGCCCTTGGCGTTCATCCGCGCGATGCTAGACGCCGCGGCGCTAGCGGAACGCGTAGACGTGTCCGAAGAACGAGCCGACGTAGATCCGACCCTCGAACACGGTCGGTGCGACGAGCGTCAGCGTGCCCAGGCGCAGCCGGGCGCGGACGGCGCCGGTTCGGGCATCGACTCCGAAAAGGCGCGGAGACTCACCGGAGGTCGCGAACCAGACGGTCCCGCCGCTGACCGTCGGCGAGCCGTTCAGCGAGCGCGTGCGCAGCGGCACGGCCCAGACGCTGCGCGGACGGCATTCTGCATCGACGGCGACCCGAACCAGGCTCACGTTCGTGACCACGTAGATCGAGCGGAGGCGCGGCGAGTACGCCGGCTGCGTGAGCAGCGGGCGGCTCGGCGAGGCCGCGCGGATGGTCACCTCGCCGATCGGGCCCTCGTCGACGGCGCTTCCACGCCACAGGTACAAGCGGCCGTTCTTGTTCGCGGCCGCGACGAGCTCCCCGCACCCCGGCCGGGTGAACACGACGGGGGAACCGGTGAAGTCGAGGTCGTGCCGCGCCAGGATGTCGCCGGGGTGGCTCGACGCGCGAACGCCGAGCTCCGTGGACAGCTCGACGAGATGCTCCCCGAACCCCGCGTACTCCCGGAACGCGTCGCCGGTGTTTTCGCCGCCGTCGAACGCGTTCCCTGTCACGACGTAGAGCGAGTTCCGCGCCGTGGAGTACGCGATGCCGCCCCAGCCCCAGATGCCGCCCCCGCCGCCGAGCCCGAGCGGGACCGACACCCACGTGTCGACCTGGCGCGTCGTCACGGAGACGCGGGCGAGCTTCCCCTCCATCAGCTGGTCGCAGTAGGCGCCCGCGGCCACGTAGACGGAATCGCCGATCAGCGTCAGCGCACCCCAGATGTGGTCGTGCCAGTACCAGCGGAAGACTTCCACCGGCCAGCCGGGCCGCTCGCGGCCGGTTGCCAGGTCGAGCGCGTGCAGCAGCCCGAACGCGTCGCCGACGTAGAGAACGCCGCGCTCGGGGTCTGCAACCGGCGTCGCTGTGATGCCGTACCGGTCGAGCTGCTTACACGAGTGGACGAGCGAGCCGACGTCCACCGCCCACCGGACCTTGCCGTTCGGCGTGAAGGCGTACACCTTGCCTGCGGTCGTGACAACGTAGATCGTCCGGTCACCCGCGGCCGGAACGTCGCGGACGACGAGTGCCTGCGCGGTGATCCTGCCGACGACGTGCGCGCTCCAGGCCGGGCGAAGCGCCTCCGGTTTCGGTCCGGAGCGCGTGTACCCCAGCCGCGCCGGCCCGTTGCCGTATCCGAGCCAGGCGGCCGCGTCGGGCGCTTGGGCAGCCGCGGCGACCAGACAAGCAGCGAGTGCGAAGGTCAGCCGGATGCCACGACGCTACGCCGCCGATGTAAGCCGCCCGCTACGGCGATGCTAAGAATCCGCGGCTGTCCGGACGGAAACCATGAGCCGGCCGAGACCTCCGAGTAACCAGGCGTCGTTCAGACTCTCACCCGCCTGCGCCGGGCCGCCTTGAGGCGCTTGACCTCGGGCGTGCGGCGAACCGCCTCGAACCAGACGTAGAGCGAGGTCGCGAAGAGGCCGAGCGCGAGCTTCACGACGCGCATCAGGCGGGGCACAGATGGGCACTCTACGCTGTAGCCGATGGCACGTCGGGACATCGACCGGCTCAACGAGCTAGAGGAGCTCTTCGCGGACCTCTGGCAGGTGCCGCGCTTCGCGGCCGGGCTGCGACGCGGCTACCGGCCCCAGATCGACGTCGTCCGCTCCGAGGACCCTCCGGCGATCCAGATCGTGGTCGAGCTCGCGGGCGCCGACCCCGACCGCATCCAGCTCGTGTTGGACGGCCGCCGGCTGCTGATCGCCGGCGAGCGCCCACGGCCCAAAGGCGAAGGTGAGGTCTGGTACCGAAGCGAGATCGAGTACGGCGCCTTCGAACGCCGGCTCGAGCTGGCCGAGGACGTCGACGCCGACGGAACGCGCGCCACCTACGAGCGCGGCCTGCTGCGGATCGTCCTTCCGATCGCGGCCCGCGCGCCGAAGGCGTCGCGAGTGCCGATCGAGGTGCAGAAAGCCTCGTGAGCGAGCTCGAGACCCCGCTGCTCGAGCCGGACGAAGTCGAGATCCCGCACGTCCTGCCCGTGCTGCCGCTGCGCGAGACCGTCGTCTTCCCCGAGTCGATGACGCCGCTTGCAATCGGTCAAGAGCGCTCGATCAAGCTCGTCGACGACGTCGTCGCCGGCGACCGGATGATCGCGCTGATCGCAACGCGCAATCCCGAGAACGAGTCGCCCGGCTTCGAGGACATCTACGAGGTCGGAACGGCGGCGGTGATCCACAAGATGATCCGCGTGCCCGATGGAACGCTGCGCGTGCTCGTGCAGGGCCTCCGCCGCGTCCGGCTCGTGCGCCCGGTCGAGACCGAGCCGTACCTGATCGCCGAGTTCGTCGAAGTGCCGGACGAGCTCGTCGAGTCGCGCGAGGTCGAAGCCCTGACCCGCAACGTGCAGAACCTCTTCGCGCGCATCATCGGGCTCGTCCCGTATCTCCCCGAGGAGCTGCAGCTCGCGGCCGCGAACGTGGACGACCCGAGCGCGCTCTGCCACCTCGTTGCTTCGACGATGCGGATCAAGACCGAGGAGAAGCAGCAGCTGCTCGAGACCGCCAACGTCGACGAGCGGCTGCGCGAGGTCTCGCGAATCCTGAACCGCGAGCTCGAGGTATTCGAGCTCGGGACGAAGATCCAGTCGCAGGTCCAGTCCGAGATCGAGAAGGGCCAGCGCGAGTTCTTCCTGCGCCAGCAGCTGAAGGCGATCCAGGACGAGCTCGGCGAGAGCGACCCCGAGCGCGCGGAGATCGAGGAGCTGCGCGAACGGCTGGCCCAGATCGAGCTGCCCGAGGACGTTCGCAAGGCCGCCGACCGAGAGCTCGCGCGCCTCGAGCGACTGCCTTCCGCATCCGCGGAGCACGGCGTGATCCGGACGTACCTCGAGTGGATCATCACGCTCCCGTGGGACAAGCTGACGCCGGATCACATCGACCTCGACGAAGCGCGGAGGATCCTCGACGAGGACCACTACGACCTCGACAAGGTCAAGGAGCGGATCATCGAGTACCTCGCCGTGTTGAAGTTGCGGCAGGACTTCCGCGCACCGAATCTCTGTTTCGTCGGCCCGCCGGGCGTGGGCAAGACGTCGCTCGGCCAGTCGATCGCCCGCACGCTCGGGCGCAAGTTCGTGCGCATCTCCGTCGGCGGGGTGCGCGACGAGTCGGAGATCCGCGGTCATCGCCGCACGTACATCGGCGCCATGCCGGGCACGATCATCCGCGCGCTCCGCGACGCCGAGACGAAGAACCCGGTCTTCCTGATCGACGAGATCGACAAGATGGGCGCCGACTTTCGCGGCGATCCCGCGAGCGCGATGCTCGAGGTGCTCGACCCCGAGCAGCACTCGACGTTCCGCGACCACTACCTCGACCTTCCCTTCGACCTTTCCCGCGTCCTGTTCATCTGCACCGCAAACACGACCGACACGATTCCGCCGCCGCTGCTCGACCGGATGGACGTGATCTTCCTCTCGGGCTACACAGAGGACGAGAAGTTCGGGATCGCGCGGAAGTACCTGATTCCCAAACAGCTCAGCGAGCACGGCCTGGCCGCCTCGAAGGTGACGATTGCCGACAAGGCAGTGCGCCTCGTGATCCGCGAGTACACGCGCGAAGCCGGCGTCCGCAACCTGGAGCGGCAGATCGCGGCCCTCTGCCGCAAAGCGGCAACGGCGATCGCGAAGGGAGAGACGCAGAAGGTGAAGATCGACGATGTGAAGACCCGCGAGTGGCTCGGTCCGCGCCGCTTCTCCGGCGAGGTACGCAAGCGGGTCTCGGAGCCGGGCGTCGCGACCGGCCTCGCGTGGACGCCGTTCGGCGGCGACATCCTCTTCATCGAGGCGAGCGCCTACGACGGCAAGGGGCGCCTCAAGCTGACCGGCCAGCTCTCCGAGGTGATGCAGGAGTCGGCGCAGGCCGCGTTTTCCTGGGTGCGCGCCAGCGCGGTGCCGCTCGGGATCGACCCCGGCTGGTTCGCCGCCCACGACGTGCACATCCACGTCCCCTCCGGCGCGGTGCCGAAGGATGGGCCGTCCGCGGGGGTCGCGATGGCGACGGCAATCGTGTCGCTGATCACGGAGCAGCTGGTTGCCGAAGACGTCGGCATGACCGGCGAGATCACGCTCACCGGGCAGGTGCTGCCGATCGGCGGCGTGCGCGAGAAGGTGCTCGCGGCGCAGCGCGCTGGGCTGAAGCGCGTGATCCTTCCGCACGAGAACGAGCCGGACCTCGAGGACCTCCCGCCCGAGACGCAGAAGGGGCTCGAGTTCGTGCTCGCCGACGAGGTCGAGCAGGTGCTCGAGGCCGCACTCGACGGCACGAAGACGCGCAGGCTCAAGCGCGCGGGCGGGACCGAGCGCCGCGCGGCGCTGGGAGGGCTTGGCTGAACGGGCCTCGCGGCCTGGCGGCACAGCGCCTGTTCGGCCAAGCCGTCCTACGCGCGTAGGTCAGATAGCTCGGCAGGCTCGGGCTCGGGATCGCAGACGGACGTACGGGCGAAGCCCGCACGTCCTGAAGCGGGCACCGCAAGCGGTGCCCTAGGCGCGTAGCCGGAACGTCCGGCGCAACTGCGCGCACGCGGCGTCGCCGGCGGCCCGATCCTCGAGGGAGAGCGAGCAGGTGAGCTGGAACTCGCGCCGGCCGACGAGCAGGAAGATCAAGGTGTCGACGCGCGGTTCACCGTTCCGGTCGTACGTGACGTCGAACGACAGCGCGCGGCGACCGGCGAGCCGCGTTTCCTCCGGCGCAGCGACCTTCGCGTTCGCCGACGTCTGGACGGCGATCGTGTCGGCGAGCTTGCGCAGCTCGGGCTTCGCCTTCGGCCAGAGGGCGGGCCTGAACACCTTCGGGAGCCGGAACTGTGAGACGACGATCTTCTCGGCGCCCCCGGGCCGGCGCGCGATCACGGTCCGGGGCCGCCGTTCGACCTCCCAGCCGGCGGGCGCCTGCGCGGTCCAGCCGGGGCCCGAGAGCGGAAGCGACGGTTCCTCCGACTTGTCCCCACCACAAGCAGCGAGGATTAGGGGCACGAGGCCGAGGGGAACAACGCAGCGACAAGCGAGCGAAAGGAACCGAGGAGCATGGCAAAGACCAAGGAACGGGTCTCGGACGCGGCGGACAACGTCCGTCCGTATGTCGAACGCGCGCTCAAGGACGACGAGCTGCGGAAGAACGTGCGCAACGCGTTCGAGGCGGCGCGCGACGTCTACAACGAGCTGCTGGGTGGGCGCGGTGTCGTGCCGCTCGCGACCCGCGTTGCGACGGACAACGAGATCAAGGACAACCTGAAGACGGCGGTCGAAGACCTGCGCAAGGCCGCGAACCGTCTCCAGGGCAAGGAGGATCACTCCGCCCGCAACGCCACGCTGCTGCTCGCCGGCATCGCGCTCGGCATCCTCTTCAACCCCGTCACCGGGCCGGCCACGCGCAAGTGGCTCTCGGACCAGCTGTTCGGGGGCGGCGAGGAGGACTTCACCTACCAGGGCAACAACTCGCCCTGACTCAGCCGCGGCCGGGAGCGCGCGCGCCCTGCAGTAGCCCGCCGTTCGGCAGGGGCGGCGGCGTGAAGGCGCGGATCAGTGCGCCGTCTCCCTCGGAGGAGACCGGCGCGACGAATGCGCGAGCGAGCGAGCCCGGGCGGAGGCCGCTCGCGACGGAGATGTCGGTCACCTGGAGGACGATCGCGCCGGGCTTCGGCGCCTGCGCGCCTGCGGGCGGGGTCGGCGCCCAGCCGGTGCCGTCCGGGAACTGAATGTCTTCGAGGCGCCTCCACGCCATGAGCAGCGGGTACGGCGAGATCACGCCGTCGTAGCCGAGGTAGAGCATCTGCACGGGATGCACCTCGAAGTGGACGTGGTACGGCGTCCCCTGCGCGTCGCCGGAGTTGCCCATGAAGCCGACGACATCGCCTGCCTTGACCTGCGCGTCGTTCTGCGCGAGCGGCGAAAAGGCGGACAGGTGCGCGTAGTAGAACTGGTTTCCCTGCTTGTCGCGCAGCCAGAGCCGGTAGCCGCCGACGTCGGTCCACCCGACCGAGAAGACCGTTCCGTCGGCCACCGCGAGGAGCGGTGTCCCGAGGGCCGCGAAGATGTCCTCGCCGTGGTGCCAGCCGGTATCCGCGCGCGGAGCCAAGAACGTGTTCGTGAACGAGCAGGGGCCGTAGACGGGAAAGACGTACCGGCCCTTCGTAAGCTTCGGCTTCACGCCGATCGGCGGCTGGCGGACGATCGACGGCGCGCCCGGAATCTGCTCGGGAGGCTTCGGCTGGCGCTTCGAGTTGCGCGGGGGTGACGGGACCGGGATCGTCGGCGTCGTCTTCGTGGACGTCGGCTCGGGCGAGCTCACGGCCGCTTCCGCATAGCCGACGAGGATCTGGGTCCCCGCCGGGAGCCCGCCGTGGTCGGCAGTCAGGCGGATGTCCAGCGCGGTGACGTTCCCGCGGTAGCTCTTCTCGGCCGGCGCCGAGCCCTCGGCGAGCACGATCGCGGAGCCCCAGTCGCCGAGCGCGACGTGCGTACCGGGCTCAGCCGACACGGCCTGGTTCTGGACGACAAACGTCTCGACGCTGGAGCCGTCGAAGCCGCCGCTGGCGCCGTCTGCGTTCGCGCTGGCCTCGACATGCCCGCGAATGGACGTGGCCGTGACCTCGCCGCCGAAGAGCGAGAGCGAGCTGACCACGGCGGAAGCGCTGGCGGTCGCCGTCTGTCCCGGGCTCGCCGAGGCCGACGCGACCGAGGAGCCCCAGGAGACGACGTCCGAGCTTGGGTACGACGACGCGTTCCCGAACGCGACCGAGTCCTTCGGCGCGGCTACCGCCGCCGTCGCGGCGCCGCCCTGGCCGGGCACGATCACCTTGATCGCGTAGGACTGCGACGTCGCGCCGCCGTTTCGGGCCGTCGACCCCGCTCCCGCAAGCCCAGGTGTAAGGGCGAGCGGGACAAGAGCCAGGGCGATGGACAGCCGCTTGCCCACGAAGCGAACGATTCTCGCATACCGGGCTGCGAGCGTCCCTGCGTACTTGCGAGTGAGACTCACTCTCACTACCATGCGGGCCGAGATGGAGCTCGCCCTTCCAGCTGCCGTGCGAATCACGCCGCAACGCCGCGCGGTCCTCGACGCCGTCGGTGCTTTTCCGGGCGCGTTCACGGCCGTGGAGCTGTACGACCGCGCGCGACGCTCAGAGCCCGGGCTCGGACTTGCAACCGTCTACCGCACGCTCGAGCTCTTGCGCGCGGCGGGGAGCATCCGTCAGCTCGCGGGTGTGGGCGAGGGTGCATACGTCCGCTGTCACCCAGGGCATCACCACCATCTCGTCTGCGTCGCGTGCGGAACGGTCGAGGAGACCGAGCTTTGCGGCGCACCGTCGGCGGCGGTCCTGAAGCGGCAACACGGGTTTCGCGCCGAGACGCACGAGCTCGACGT
>DASYUZ010000197.1:0-36901 GCA_036000665.1 Gaiellaceae bacterium | reverse complement strand
GGATACACCGGGCGGGCCTTCCTCTCGATCGAAAGGGTTTCACGTGCCGCTCGACGCCACCCCACGCGAGCGCGATGCCTGTGGCATCGGGTTCGTCGCCCACCTTCACGGTGCGGCCTCGCGTGCGGTCCCGGACGCGCTGCTCGAGGCGCTCCGGCGGGTGCGCCACCGCGGTGCGGTCGCGGCCGACCACCGCACGGGTGACGGGGCCGGCGTGCTGTTGCCGCTGCCCGCGTCGCTCGTCCCGGAACCCCAGCTGGGGCTGGCGATGGTCTTCCTGCGCGGAGCCGGCGGGCGGCGGGCGGTCGAGGAGGCCTGCCGGGCCGAGGGGATCGACGTTCGCCGCTGGCGGTCGGTTCCGGTGGAGCCGGAGGCGCTCGGGCCCGAGGCGCGCGCGTCTGCGCCGCTGATCGCGCAGGCGCTGCTCGAGCGGCCGGACGGCGACGACCCAGAGCTGAGTGCCTTCCTCGCGCGCAAGCGGCTCGACGGACGGGACGACGTCTACGTCGCTTCGCTCTCGTTCCGGACCGTCGTCTACAAGGCGCTCTGCGCGGCAGACCAGCTCGACGCGTTCTACCCCGACCTCCGCGACCCGGCGCTCGAGGTCCCGTTCGGCATCTTCCACCAGCGCTTCTCGACGAACACCGAGCCGTCGTGGGAGCGCGCGCAGCCGTTCCGGCTCCTCTGCCACAACGGCGAGATCAACGCGATCCGCGGCAACGTGAACTGGATGCGGGCGCGGCAGGGGACGCTCGACTGGGACCTGCGGGTGCTGGACGAGGCGAGCTCTGACTCCGGGATGCTCGACAACGCGCTGGAGCTGCTCGTGCGCGGGGGGCGCGACGTGCGTCACGCGCTCTCGATGCTCGTTCCGCCGGCGTGGCAGAACGATCCCGAGATGGCTCCCGACATCCGCGCGTTCCACCGCTTCAACGCCGGTCTGATCGAGCCGTGGGACGGGCCGGCGGGGATCGTCTTCACCGACGGCCACGTCGTGGGCGCCGCGCTCGACCGCAACGGGTTGCGTCCGCTGCGCTACGTCGTCGCGGGAGACTACGTTTGCTGTGCCTCCGAGGCCGGCGTGTTCGACGTGCCGGACGGCGTGGTCGCTCGACGCGGGCGGCTCGGCCCCGGCGACATGCTCGTCGTCGACCCGGAGCGCGGCCTCGAGGAGGACCCTGCGGTCAAGACCCGGCTCGCATCGGCGCAGCCCTACGGCCGGTGGCTCGACGAGTGGCGCGGGGAAGCGTCGATCGGCGAGCCCGCTGCGCCGCCCGACGAAGAGCTCGCGGCGCGCCACGCGCTCTTCGGGTACACGCGCGAAGAGCTCTCGGTGATCCTGCGGCCGTCGGCCGCGCACGCGCACGAGCCGACGTCGTCGATGGGAGACGACACGGCGCTGCCGCCGCTCGCCGGCCGCGCGCGCCCGCTCTACTCGTACTTCCGCCAGCGCTTCGCGCAGGTGACGAACCCGGCGATCGACCACATTCGCGAACGGTTCGTGATGTCCCTGGGCACGCTGCTCGGCGGACGTGCGCCGTTGCTCGTCGAGGCGCCCGAGGCTGCGGCGGGTCTCGAGCTCCAGAGCTTCTTCCTCTTTCCCTCGGCGCTCGAGGAGCTCGCGGTAGTCCGACTCGACGCGACGTTCGACGCAGGCGAAGGGCTGGCGGGCGCGTGCGCACGCCTGGGGGACGCGGCCGAGGTCGCGGTCCGCGACGGCCACGGAATGGTGTTGTTGAGCGACGCCGATGCATCGCCCGAGCGCCCGCCGGTGCCGATGCTGCTCGCGACGTCGACCGTGCACCACCGGCTTGTCGGTGCCGGGCTGCGCACGCTCGCGACCCTGCTCGTGGAAAGCGACGAGCCGCGTGAGGTTCATCATTTCGCGTGCCTGCTCGGCTTCGGCGCCGAGGCGATCTGCCCGCGGCTGGCGGTGCAAACCATCGCGTCGCTCGCGGAGGCCGATCGGCTAGGGGGCGACCGGCCCTCGCCTGCCGAGGCGCAGCTCCGCTTCAAGCAGTCGATCGAGGACGGCGTCCTGAAGGTGATGTCCAAGATGGGCATCTCAGAGGTCGCGAGCTACTGCGGGGCGCAGATTTTCGACGCGCTCGGGCTCGACCGGGCGCTCGTCGCGGCTTCGTTCCCGGGAACGCCGTGCACGATCGGCGGCGTGGGCCTTGCCGAGCTCGAGGCGGAGACGCTCGAGCGGGCGGCCGGTGCAGCGGCGGCGCGACCGCGCCTCGAGAACCCCGGCTACGTGAAGTTCCGCAAGGGCGGCGAGCTGCACGCGACGACTCCGGACGTCGTGGATGCGCTCCACGCCGCGGTGCACACCGACGACATGGCTGCGGCGCATGCGTTGCGCCGCGCGGTCAAGTCGAACGGCAACGGCTACGCGACCTTCGCCGCGCTCGTGAACGGGCGCGAGCCGATGGAGGTTCGGGACCTGCTCGAGCTGCGCGAGGGAGCGCCCGTCCCGCTCGACGAGGTCGAGTCGGCGGAATCGATCGTGCGCCGCTTCTCGAGCGGCGGGATGTCGCACGGCGCGCTCTCGGCCGAGGCGCACCAAACGATTGCCCAGGCGTTCAACAACCTCGGTGCCCGCTCGAACTGCGGCGAGGGCGGCGAGGATCCGGCACGGTTCCGCACCGACCGCAATTCGCGCATCAAACAGGTCGCGTCAGGGCGCTTCGGCGTCACCGCCGAGTACGCGGCGTTCGCGGACGAGCTGCAGATCAAGATCGCGCAGGGCTCGAAGCCCGGGGAAGGCGGCCAGCTGCCGGGGCACAAAGTGAGCGAGGAGATCGCACGCCTGCGCCATACGCAGCCCGGCGTTGCGCTGATCTCGCCGCCGCCGCACCACGACATCTACTCGATCGAGGACCTCGCGCAGCTGATCTTCGACCTGAAGCAGGTCAATCCGCGCGCGCAGGTTTCCGTGAAGCTCGTCGCAGAAGCCGGCGTGGGCCTCGTCGCCGCCGGCGTCGTGAAGGCGCTCGCCGACGTCGTCCACATCGCGGGCGCCGACGGGGGCACGGGCGCGAGCCCGCTCTCCTCGATCAAGAACGCGGGCATCCCCTGGGAGCTCGGCCTGGTCGAGACGCAGCACGTGCTCGCCGGCAACGGCCTGCGCGGGCGAATCCGGCTCCGCGTCGACGGCGGGATCAAGACGGGCCGGGACATCGTCGTGGCCGCGCTGCTCGGCGCCGATGAGGTGAGCTTCGGCACGGCGCTACTGCTCGCCGAGGGCTGCGTGATGGTGCGCACGTGCCACGTCGACACGTGTCCGGTCGGGATCGCGACGCAGCGGCCCGAGCTGCGCGCGAAGTTTGCCGGGACGCCCGAGATGATCGAGAGCTACCTCCTGCTCGTCGCAGAAGAGGCGCGTCAATACCTCGCGGCGCTCGGCCTGCGCACGTTCGAGGAGGCGGTGGGCCGGAGCGACCTGCTCTCGCGACGGCAGACGAACGGACGCGCAGCGCTGCTCGACATCGACGGTTTGCTGGCGGCGCCTCGCGGCGACGCGATCCGCTTCGTGGACGGAGAAAAGCCGGTCGTGAAGGGCGGCGAGCTCGGTGAGCGCCTCGCCGCTGATTCGAGGCCGCGCGCGTACAGGATCCGGAACACCGACCGCGCGGTCGGCGCGCGCCTGGGCGGGGAGCTCGCGCGCTCGGGCAGCAACGGCAGCCTGCGTCACGTCCGCTTCCACGGCACCGCCGGCCAGAGCTTCGGCGCCTTCCTCACCGAGCAAGTCGAGTTCGTCCTCGACGGCGAAGCGAACGACTACGTCGGCAAGAGTTTGAGCGGCGGCCGCATCGTGATCCGGCCGCCCGCTGACGACGCCGGCGAGCCATGCCTTGCGGGCAACACTGTCCTGTACGGCGCGACCGCCGGCGAGCTCTACTGCGCGGGTTCGGCCGGCGAGCGCTTCGCCGTGCGCAACTCCGGCGCGACCGCCGTCGTCGAGGGAGTCGGCAGCAATGCGTGCGAGTACATGACGAGCGGCACGGTTGTCGTCCTCGGGCAGTTCGGTCGCAACCTCGGCGCGGGAATGACCGGCGGCGAGGTGTTCGTGCACGATCCGCACGGGGTCCTGCCGCTGCGCTTGAACACACAGCTCGTGACCGGAGAACGCCTGGACGGAGACGCGGCCGAACGCCTGCGCGTGCTGCTCGAGCGCCATCATCAGCACACCGGCTCCAGGCGCGCGTGGGCCCTGCTCGCATCGTGGCCGCGCGCGGCGGACGAGTTCCGGCTCGTGCGCCCGCGCGCCGAGGTCGGACGGATCGAGGCCGAAGCGGAAGGAACCGCGCGTGCAGAGGCCGCCGCCGAGCCGGAGGAAGGAGTCGCGATCCCGTGACGACCCTGCCTGGTCAAACGGTCGGGAAGGGGCTAGTCTTATCCGGCCCCGGGCAGGATCGGCCTCCGGCTCGCGGCTAAAATCCCTGCACATGGCGATCCACGTACCGGAGACGGACGAGAGGCGCGACGCGGTCGCCGCTGCAGCCGACATCGTCGGTGCGAAGTGGACGGCCCTCCTGATCTACGACCTCGCAGGCGGCCCGCGCCGCTTCCGCGACCTTGAACATTCGTGCGCGGGCATCTCCAGCCGCACGCTTGCCGAGCGCCTGCGCGCACTCGAGCGCGAGGGCGTCGTCCGTCGACACAGCTATCCCGAATCGCCCCCCCGCGTCGAGTACGACCTCACCGAGAAGGGCCGCGCGCTCCTCCCGATCGTCGACGCGATGACCGCGTTCGGGCGTTCGTGGCTGATCCCGGACAAACCGCTCGCGCGCGCCTAACCCCACAGGACCGATATGGGCGCAGCGATGATCTTCTCGTCGAGCTCGTAGACACGAGGACCGGTGTGGAAGACGACGCCGACGACGAAGCGATCGCCAAGCTCGTCGCGTAACCAAACGAGGTGCCTGCCTTCGTCGCGCGCGCTCGGAGAGGCCCCGGCTTTGATCTCCATGCCGATCACGCGTTCCCCGGCGAGCTCGGCCATCAGGTCAATTTCTTGGCGTCCCTGCTCTGTGCGCAAGTGGTAGAGCCGCGGTCGGGACGCCGACGCGGGAGCTTCTGGCCGAAGTTGGGCGGCGACGAATGTGTCGAGGATCCGTCCCAGGAGGTCGCCATCGCGAATGACTCCGCGTTCGTCCATTCGTAGCGAGGTGACGATCAGGGCCGGATCGATCACGTAACGCTTGGGCCTATGGACGAGCCTCTTGAGACGATTCGAGGTCCAGGCTGGAACCTGCTCGACGATCAGGAGATCAGTCAGGAGCTCTTCGTATGCGACAGCCGTCCGTTTGGTCACCTGTGCGGCGTCGTAAATTGTCTTGTGATCGGTGACACCCGCGGAGTTGAGCGCGTACGCCTCGAAATAGCGACGTAAGCGGTGAGTGTCGCGCCCTCTCGTCGCCGGGTCCTCGAGCTGGTCGACATCGTGTGTCAGCAGGTCGTCGATATAGCTCTCGAGCCAGACTTGACGCGCTCGCCCACTCAGCAACAGAGCCGGCGTCGGGAAGCCGCTACGCAACGCGAGCTCGACGTAGCCGAGCAAATCGGGGGTGTCGGGCGGAACGACGAGCTCTTCCTCGTTCACGATCCTGTCAAAGAAGGTCGTGTTTTCGAGAGCGCCGAGTTGCTCGCGGATCGTCATCGGATACATCGCGAGGCGCACGAGTCGGCCCGTCCCGGGCCAAACCTCGTTTTCGAGCTCGGCGCGAACGGAGCCGGTCACGAAGAATCGGTTGGCGTGCGGGTCCGCCTCCACCGCACGCCTGACGGCGCCGAGCACGCCAGGAACGTTCTGCCACTCGTCGAGCAGGACGGGCTCGAGGAGGCCGCGAAGCGCCGCGTCAGGATCGGCCTCGAACGCGGCCGCCTCCGCTTCTCGATCCAACCGGATTACGGTGGCTGCTCGGCGAGCCATCGTTGTCGTCTTGCCAGCCGCGCGCGGCCCGATCATAAGTAGGGCAGCCAACTGAGCCAAGAGCTCGTCGAGGACATCGTCGACCAAGCGGCGTCTGTACTCGAGGCGGGTTTCAGTAGCCATCCTCCGCGCTAAATAGTACCCCTCTCACGCAGAGAGTACTATCCATGGGCCGCGAGAAATAGTACCCCTTTCGCACAATCAGAGGCCGTTACGTGGTCGAACCGGCCCCGTGAGAGGCCGAGGCCATCCTCGTGCACGCGCCACGCCCCAGTACCCGCCGGCGCGCCTGCTTGTCGGCGGCGGTGTCGGCAGGCCGCGGGTTTATCGCGACGGTCAGCAGGGGCGCCCGTCCTTGTTCGAACTTTCGGCCAGATTGATCGGCTGTCGGGCACGCGCTACGTTCGGCACGACACCGTGAAACACCTGGCCCTGGCAGTTACCGATCAGGAGCGGTCGCGCCGCTTCTACGACTCGTACTTCGGCTTCGGCGCGCAACCGTCACGCCGGTACGACGACGGCGTCCTGATGCTCTACAACGCCGAGGGGTTCTCACTCGCTCTCGGGCCGACCGACGAGCAGATCCAGTTGCCGAGGTTTCTCCATTTCGGGATCCATCTTCCGAGTCGCGAAGTAGTTCATGAGTTCCGAGATCGTCTCGTTGCCGAGGGCGTTCCCATCGTCGAGGAGTGGGATGAGCCCGAGTACGTCAGCGTCAAGTGCCGCGACCCCGACGGCTATGTCGTGGAAGCCGCCTGGGAGCCGCGCGTCAACAAATAGATCCTAGTGCGTCAGGTGGTAGTTCCCGCGGCTATCCCGGCTCGACGCGTGACAGTGGAAGCCGTAGCGATGGTAGTAGCGGTCACCGTCGAGCTTGCAGAACTGACCGGCGCGGAGGCACTTACGGCCCCAGGGGAGACTCGCCGAAACGTATGACGAGCTGCACGAAGGCGCCGCCGCGGTAGGTGCCGGGGCGGCGGCGTTGATGGCCGGAGCAACCCCCGCGGCGCCGAAGGCGGCCGCAGCGGCGACGAGCACTACGGCGAGCTGACGCTTCATTGAAAGACCCTCTCCCTTCGTTGACCTCGGTCAGCCGGAGCATGAAGGCTTGGTCCGACTCGGGCAATGGGCCGAGCGGCCCAACTTCCCGCGACGAAGTCCCAGCAGCGCCGGTTACAGGGCGACGGCGTGAAGCGCGTTCAGCTCTGTGTTCTCGAAGTCGCCCGCCAGTGGTAGGTCGGCGCCACCACGCCGGCGTAGTCTGCGCGCACCCGATGGTCGAAGAGGTGCATGAAGCCACGCCCGAAGTTCTCGCAGGCCTCAACCGGCTTCTCCCGCAACTCTCGGCCACCGCGAATCCCGTAGACGAGCAGGCGGTGACGCGCATCGTCGAGTCCGACGCGACGCGCCTGCTGATCGCACGCAATCCGGACGGGCAGATCATCGGGACGCTGACGTTGGCCGTCTTCCGCACGCCGACGGGTATTCGAGCGTGGATCGAGGACGTCGTCGTGGATTCGACCGCGCGAGGCCAGGGCGTGGGCGAAGCGCTCATCCGCGCCGCGCTAGCGATTGCTGCAGAAGACGGCGCGACGACTATCGATCTCACGTCGCGGGCATCTCGGGAAGCGGCGAACCGGATGTACAGGCGCATCGGCTTCGCGGAGCGAGAGACGAACGTCTATCGCTACCAAGCCGAACGCTGACGGTCAGTCGAGACCGAGCGCGGCGAGGAGCGAGTCGACGTTGCCGTCGATCTCCGCCGGCGCGACTTCGCGGTCGTACGCGTAGGGCTTGAGCCCGCTTCCGGTTACGACTAGCACGACACGCTCGCCTTCCGCGATCGCGCCCGTGGAGACGAGCTCGAGTAGCGCTCCGAGGGCGACGCCGCCCGCTGAGTCGGCGAGGACGCCTGTCGTCTCGGCGAGGAACGCGGTGCGCTTTCCAATCTCCTCTTCGGGGACGGCGTGGATCGCGCCGCCGGACATCTTGGCCGCGCCGACGGCGAGTTCGCCGTGCACCGGATCGCCGATCGCAAGCGACCGCACCTCCGTCTCGGGTCGCACCTTCGACAGCGGGCGGTCGTCCGCCCAGGCCGCCGCGAGTGGGGGGCAGCCGCCGGCCTGTGCGCCGTAGAGCCGGGGGCGCAGCCCGGTGGCGGCTCCGAGCGCAGTGACCTCGTCGAAGCCTTGAGCGAGCTTGGAGAACAGCGTCCCGGATGCGACCGGCGTGACGACCGCGTCGGGCAGAGCGCCGAGTTGCTCCGCGATTTCGTACGCGATCGTCTTCGCGCCCTCGGAGGCGACGGCATGCAGGTTGCCGTTCACGAAGCCCCACGGGAACAGACCGTCGAGTCGATGCTCGAGCTCGCGGCACTCGTCGAACGTGGCGTGGACGCCGAAGATCGTCGCGCCGTAGGACGCGGCAGGGGCGACGTGCGCGTCCTCCGCGGGGCAGAGGACGACCGCCTCGAGGCCTGCGGCTGCGCACCGCGCGGCCAGGGCCTCGCCGAGGTTGCCCGTCGACGCGCAGCAGAGCGTCTCGAAGCCGAAAGCCTGCGCGGCGGCGACCGCGCTCGCAGCGACGCGGTCCTTGAAGGAGTGCGTCGGGTTCGCGTCCTCGAGCTTCAGGAGGAGCTCGATCCCGAGCGCGTCGGAGAGGCGGCCCGCGTGGACCAGCGGCGTCAACCCGGGCGTCTCCACGTCGGTGGGGGCGAACGGCAGGAGGTCGGCGTACCGCCACATCGAGCGCGGCGCCTCACCGTTCCCCGCTACCAGGCGGGCCTCGGCGAGGTCGTAGTCGACGTCGAGGGGCCCGTCGCAGACCGGGCAGACGGAGCGCGGGCCGAGCGGCGTCGTCCGCTCGCACATCCGGCACCGCAACGTCGCGCCGGTCATCGCCTGCTCCCCGCCTCTGCTTCTGCTAGTCGGCGGGGCGGGTGCGAAAGGCCGGCTAGCTCGTGTGCGGGCGCACGATCATAAGGACGTCAAAAATGCGGCAGATCGCGCGCGCCATGGACCGAGTGTAGGGAACCCGGGCGCGGCGCGCAAATTCAGCCACGAAGCACCTTCACCACGAAGGTCAAGCTCACGTCGCGGATCCACCCGGTGATCCTCCAACAGCCCTCGTCCGGGAAGACCACAGCGCTCGCCCAGCCGCTGCGACCGGTCGATGACGAACCCCAGTTCACGGCGAGTACCCGCATGGGCGGGGAACGGGTGTCGAGCCGCTCGCCGCGAACCGACAGGACGCCATCGAGGCCGTGGGGCAGCCACCCGAACTTCCAGAAGATCGAGCCGTCGGGCTCCGAGCGGCCGACGACACCGTCCGGCGGAGTGGTCGTGGAAAGCAGACCGTTGCCGTAGGGGCCGGACGTCACTGGGCAGGTGTCATTTGCGGAGAGGCTCAAGCGCAGCAGCATCAGCGGCTGGTAACGCGGGACGATCGTGCTGTCCACGCGCGGGACGAAGAATGTGTTGCCGCGGCTGTAGCGGGCGCAGCCGGGACACCAGGCGGCCACCGCGTAGGCGGCCGAGTCGAGCGGCGGGGCTCGGAAGGAGAGGATGCCCCGCCCTCGCGCATCGGGGACGAGGACGCCGATGAAGTGCAGGCGACGGTCGAAGCGCGACCGGACCTTACCGGCGATCGGGCTCGGGACGAGGTACACGCGGATCGGCTTCTGGAACGGCCTGATTCGTTCGCGTGTCTCGAACCCGGCCGGCGTGCCGGCGGTGCGTACGGCAACCATGTCGCCGGCGTTCGCCGCGGTCGGCTCGAAGAGGAAGAACAAGGCGGGGCGCGCGCTTTCCGGACTAAGGGCGGCTCCCACCGCCGCGGCGACGACGAGTACGGCGAAGCGTGCTGCGATAGCGGACCGATGCTAGCCGGTGTTCCGCAGCGCTGCGGAGATCCCGGCGATCGAGCGCATCAGCGGCAGCCGCGCCTCCTCGTCACCCTCGCGGAACCGGCGCAGGAGCTCGACCTGGATCGCGTTCATCGGGTCGACGTACGGGTTCCTCAACCGGATCGAGCGGCGCAGCACCGGCTGTCGCTCCAGAAGCGAGTCGATCTCGAGCGTCCGCAGGACCGCGTCGACCATGCGCTCGTGTTCTGCGGCGATGATGCCGTAGAGGCGTTCGGGCTGGAGCTCGGCGGGGACGAGCTCGAGGTACTGGCTCGCGATCTCCAGACTCGACTTCGCGAGCGTCATCTCGAGGTTGTCGATCAGCGTGCGGAAGAACGGCAGCTCGGCGTAGAGCCCGCGCAGGGCCCCGACTTCGGCGGCCGTGAGCGCCTCGCCGGCGCCGAACCACGCGGGCAGCAGCGTCCGGTTCTGCGTCCAGGCGAACACCCACGGGATCGCGCGCAGGGAACCGAGGTAGTCCGCGTCGTCGGGACGGCGCGTCGGCCGTGAGCCGATCTCGAGCAGGCTCAGCTCGTCGATCGGCGTGAAGGCGCGGAAGAAGTCGACGAAGCCCGGCCCCGAGATCAGCGCGCGGTACTGCTGCTCGGCACGCACGGCCAGGTCGTCGAGCGCCGCACGCTCGTCCTCGGTCGGTGCGCGAGCAGAAACCTCGGGGAACGCGGCGAGCACTGTTCCCGCGAGCGCCGCCTCGAGGTTCCGGTACGCCAGGCCCGCCAGCCCATACTTGAACGAGACCGTCTCGCCCTGCTCGGTCAGCTTCAACCGCCCCGGCGGGTGGCCCGCCGGCTGCGCCAGGATCGACGCGTACGTGGGGCCACCGCCGCGGCCGGCGCTCCCTCCGCGCCCGTGGAAGATCGTCAGCTCGACGTCCGCCTCCCCCGCAACGTCCGTGAGCGCCTCCTGCGCGCGGTAGATCGCCCACTGCGCCGCGAGGTAGCCGCCGTCCTTGCCGGAGTCGGAGTAGCCGACCATGACCTCCAGCCGGCGGCCGCGCTCGGTCACGCGCCGGGCGAAGCGCGGATCGCCGAGCAGTTCGCGCACGATCTCCGGCGCGCGTTCGAGGTCGGCGATCGTCTCGAACAGCGGCACGACGGAGAACGGCGCGCCGGTCAGGTCGAGCACGGCGAGGACGTCTGCTGCCGACTCCGTCCCGGACACGATCACCGTGTCGAGCGCTTCCGCGGGCGCCTCCGCCGCTGCAGCAAGCGCTTCGCGTGCCCGTTTGCTCGGCTCACGCACGTCGCGCGCGTGCAGGCGCACGTCGAGCTTCGCCAGATGGAAGCCGAAAAGCTCGACGCGACGCTGTAGCTCGGCCAGCCGGCCGCGCGCCATCCGCGCTCCGCGGTTCTCCTCGAGGCTTCGCTCGAGGACTCCGAGGTCGGCCAGCAGCTCACGCGCGTCGCGGTAGCCGTCGTTGCCGAGCCGCCACCAGATGAACGAGAGCTTCCGCCGGTAGGGCTCGAGCTCGTTCTGCCGTCCGATCGCCGCGGCGTACTCGGGCAGCTCGCGCTCGTCACGCTCGATCGACTCCTCCAGCTCCCGCGAGACCCCGACAAGGGAGCGGTTCATCGAGAACGCGATCGCCAGCTCGCGCACGTCCGCTCGATGCCGCTCGAGCACGAGCTCGCGTGCACGGCGGAGCGCCTCGCGGATCGTCTCGGCGCCCGCGTTCGGGTTGCCGTCCAGGTCGCCGCCGATCCAGCTCCCGAACGAGAACGGCGGCGGCGCCGATCCGGGGACGAACGTGCGGTACTCGGCCAGGAGCTGCTCGCCCGCGTCGATGAGGCTGTGCTCGAAGAACCAGAGGCCGTGGCGGATCTCGTCGACAACGCGCGGGCGTCCGTGGCGCACCTCGTCCGTCTGCCAGAGGATCGCGATCTGCTCGGCGAGCTCTTGCTCCACGCGCTCGCGCTCCGGTCGCGTCAGCGCCGCGTCGTCGAGCTGTCGAAGCAGCTGGCTGATCCGAACGTGGGCGAGCAGGATCGTCCGCCGCGTCGCCTCGGTCGGGTGCGCGGTCAGGACGAGCTCGAGCGAGATGTGCTTGAGGCGCTCGTGCAGCGGCTGGTCGCGGAGCTGCTCGAACGCGTCGGCGAGCGATTCGCGCGGCGCGGTCCGCTCCTCGGCGTACTGGCGGCGGCGCCGGAGCCGGTGGTGCTGCTCGGCGATGTTCGCGAGCTGGAAGTAGAGGGCGAACGCGCGTAGGACGATCGCCTGCTCGCGCGGCGGGATCGCGCGCACGGCTTCGCGGACGCGCTGGACGTCGCCGGTCCCCCGCGCGTCGCGGGAGAGCAGACGGATCCGCTCCTCGGCTTCCAGCAGGTCGTCGCCCTCCTGCTCGACGATGATCCGGCCGAGGAGCGACCCCAGCAGGCGCACGTCGCGCCGGAGCGGGGCGTCGGCCTCGCGCGGTTTGGCGGTGCTCACGGGCATTTAGCTTGCCGCAGCGAGCCGGCCGTCGAGCAGCGCGCGACCCACGATTGCGCCTTCGACTCCGATCTCCTCCAACGCGGTGAGGTCGGCCTCGGACGAGATGCCGCCGGCGGCGAGGACGGCAACGCCTGCACGCGCGCGCACGCGCATGAGTAGCTCGAGGTCCGGACCGCCCAGGAGACCGTCGCGTTCAACTGCGGTGCAGAGGATTCGCGCTACACCGGCGTCGGCGCAACGCCCTGCCGCTTCCTCGGCGCTCAGTCCGGTCGCGCGCAGCCACCCGCCCACGAGGACGCGGTCACCACGCACGTCGATCGCGACGACGAGCCGGTCGCGCAGCGCGGCGACAAACCTGTGGAGGGCACCGTCGGCGAAGGCTGCCGTGCCGACCACCACCCTCGACGCGCCCGCCTCGAGCAGGGCCTCGGCGTCGGCGACGGAGCGGATCCCGCCCGAAGCCTGAATGGGAACGCCGTCGGCGGCCGCGACCGCGCGGGCGACGAATTCCGGCCGCACGCGCCCCGAGCGCGCGCCGTCGAGGTCCACGAGGTGGAGGAGCGGAGGGCGTGCCCTCGCGAAACGCGCGATGAGATCGAGAGCCCCGCCCGCCCGCACGGAGACGCGCGCGAAGTCGCCTTGCTCCAGGCGAACGGCCTCGTCGCCGAGGGCATCGACGGCCGGGATCACGAGCAGGCCTTGTGTCATCGTATTACCATGCTAACATGATAGAACATGGCAACGGACGACCCCTCCCACGCATGGGTGACGGACGAGATCGAGGAGCTCTCGGAAGCGATCGCCGGGCTGCGCTCGGTGGCAGAGACCGAGAGCTTTCTGCGCGACCTCTGCACGATCGGGGAGCTGGAGGCGATGGCCCACCGTTGGAGGGTCGCGCAGCTGCTCGACCAGGGCCTGCCCTATCACGAGATCTCGCGGCGAACGGGCGCGTCGACGACGACGGTGACGCGCGTCGCGCAGTGGCTTCGACACGGGGAGGGCGGCTACCGGCTCGCTCTCGACCGGCTTCGGCGCCGTTCACGCAGCCGCTGAAGATCGCCATCCCGGCCAAGGGGCGGCTGCGAGAGCCGGCGGTCGGTCTGCTCGAGGACGCGGGCCTCGGCCCGGAGCAGCCGGGCGAGCGCGCACTCGCGTTCCCGTGCCGGAACGCGCCGGTCGAGGTACTGCTCGTGCGCGCAGCCGATATCCCGGAGTACGTGCAGGACGGCGTTGTCGACTGCGGAATCACCGGCGCCGACCTTGTGGTCGAGCGCGCCGCACGGACGACCGAGCTGCTGCGCCTCGGCTTCGGCGCCTGCACGCTCGAGGCCGCCGTCCTCGTCGAGTCGGACGCCGAGAGCCTCGCGGATCTCGACGGCCGCCGGGTCGCGACGGTCTACCCGCGCATGACGAGCACGCTGCTCGCCGAGCACGACGTACACGTTGAGTTGATCGACGTCTCGGGGTCCGTCGAGGTCGCGCCGCGTCTCGGGCTCGCCGACGCGATCGTCGATCTCGTCTCCAGCGGCAACACACTCCGGACGAACGGCCTGCGCTCGCTCGGAGAGCTCTTCAGCTCGGAAGCGGTGTTGATCGCCGCCGTCGAGCCGGACGCCGCGGCGCTGCAGCTGACGCCGATCCTGCGCAGCGTCGTCGACGCGCGAGCGACGCGCTACCTGATGTTGAACGCGCCCGAGTCGGCGCTTCCGCAGATCGCCGCGCTCGTGCCTGGATCGCGTGCGCCAACCGTGCTCCCGCTCGCCGAGCCGGGGATGGTCGCCGTGCACGCGCTCGTGCCGGCGAGCGACGTGTGGCAGGTGCTTCCGCGCCTCGAGCGCGCCGGTGCGTCGTCGATCCTGCTCGTCCCGGTCGAGCGGCTGCTCGCATGAGCGACGTCGCGCGCATCGTCGAAGACGTACGCGAGCGCGGTGACGCCGCACTCCGCGAGTGGGCGCTGCGGCTCGATGACGTCGAGCCGGCGCGTGCTCGACCGCAGGGCGAGCTTCCGGTGACGGAGTTACTCGATCTCGCCGAGCGAGTCCGCACCTGGCACGCTGCGCAGCGGCCGCGTGACGTGTCGTTCGAGCCGGAGCCCGGGATCGAGCTCGAGCGCCGCTGGGTGCCGTTGCGCTCGGTCGGGATCTACGTGCCGCGCAATCTCGTCTCGACGCTCGTCATGTGCGCCGTGCCCGCGCAGGTCGCGGGCGTCGAGCGCATCGCGGTTGCGACGCCCCCCGCGGGCGCGCCGCTCGTCGCCGCGGCGGCGGAGCTGCTCGGCGTGAGCGAGGTCTGGGCGCTCGGCGGCCCGCCGGCAATCGCAGCGTTCGCGTACGGGACGGAGACCGTCGAGCGCGTCGACAAGATCGTCGGCCCCGGGAATGCGTTCGTGAACGAGGCAAAGCTGCTCGCCTCGCGCGACGTCGCAATTGATCTCCCCGCGGGCCCGACGGAGATCGTCGTCGTCGCCGGCCGAAGCGTGGATCGGCGGATCGTCGAGCTCGAGCTCGCTGCGCAGGCCGAGCATGGGCCGAGCACGGTCTGCCGCGTCGTCTCCGTCGACGGCGACCTCGCCGCGGCGCTCGAGGAGGTCGAGCAGCTCGCGCCCGAACACGTCGTTCTCCTCGGCGAGGCGGAGCAGCTGGCAGGCCGCATCCGGAATGCAGGCGCGATCTTCGTCGGCGTCGACTCGCCGGTCGCGGCGGGCGACTACGCGACCGGCGGCAATCATGTCCTGCCGACCGGCGGCTGGGCGCGGGCGCTCGGCGGCCTCGGCCTCGAGACGTTCATGAAGCCGATCACCGTCCAGCGCTTGACGCGAACCGGACTGGAGCGTGTGCGTCCCGTCGTGGAGGCGCTCGCCGCGCTGGAGGGGATGCCTGCGCACGCGGAGGCGATGCGACGTTGAGGACGCTGCCGGCGAGCTTCGCCCCCTACCGCTGGGCGCCCTCGACCGCCGACCTGGCGCGCTCGACCGGGCGCGACGCGGCCGAGATCGTGCGTTTCGACGGCAACGTCCCGTCGTGGCCGTTGCCCACCTCGGTGCCCGGCACGATCGCGGGCACCCTCGCGCGCGTGAACGAATACCCGCACGGCGGGTACAGCGGGCTTGTCGCAGCGATCGCGCACTATGCGGGCGTCGCACCCGAGAACGTCGTGCTCGGAGCAGGCGCCGACGACCTGATCCTGCTCTGCGCGCGCACGCTCGCGTCGCCCGGCGACGCCATCGCGATCGCAGACGAGCCGACGTACTCGCTGCTCCGAACCGCTGTGGGCCTCGCGGGCGCGTACGAAGGTGACGACGATCCGGCGTTCACGTTCTGCTGCCGCCCGAACAACCCGACGGGCGCGCTCGAACCGCTGCCGGACGCGCGCCCGCTCGTCGTCGACGAGGCGTATTTCGAGTACGCGGGCGAGACGGCAGCGGACCTGCTCGACGACGGCGTCGTCGCCCTGCGCACGTTCTCGAAGGCGTTCGGACTCGCGGGAGCGCGCGTCGGATATGCGCTGGCGGACCTCGAAACAGCCGCCGAGCTGAACCGCCGCCAGGCGCCGGCGCCTGTGTCGACGCTCTCGGCGGCGCTGGCGCTCGCGGCACTCGCCGCGCCGCCGGACGTCCGCCCGCAGATCGAGGAGCGCGAACGGCTCGCCGACGAGCTGCGCGTGCTCGGGTTTCAGCCACTCCCGTCTCGGGCGAACTTCCTCTACGTGCCGACGCCCGACGCGGACGGCCTCGGCGCGGCGCTGCTCGAACACGGCCTCGTCGTGCGCGTCCTGGATGACGCGATCAGGATCACCGTCCGGGACCGCGCGGACGATGACCTCCTGCTCCAAGCGCTGGGCCGGGGGATGGCAAGTAACAGTCTGTTAATTGCGACCCGGAGCGCCCGGCACCTCCGGGCCACCGCCGAGACCCGCATCGGCGTACGGCTCCGGCTCGACGGGAGCTCTCGCGTCCGCGTTGCCACCGGCGCAGGGCTGTACGACCACCTGCTGGAGCAGCTCGCGTTTCACGGCGGGCTCGACCTGATCCTCGAAGGCGAGGGCGATCTCGCCACCGGCGCGCACCACACCGCGGAGGACGCCGCGCTTGCGCTCGGCGAGGCGCTCGACCGCGCGCTGGGGGACCGCCGCGGGATCGCGCGCTACGGCGACGCGGTCGTGCCGATGGACGACGCGCTCGCGCGTGCGGCGGTCGATCTCGGCGGCCGCCCGTGGGCGGAGATCGAGCTCGACCCCGATCCTGGGCTGGCCGTGCACGTGCTGACGAGTCTCGCGCAGGCGGGGCGGCTCGCGGTGCACGTCGAGGCGCGCGGCCGCGACGAGCACCACACCGCTGAAGCGGCGTTCAAGGCGGTCGGGCGTGCGCTGCGCGGGGCGCTGCGTGACGGCGGCGGACACATCCCCTCGACGAAAGGCCGGCTGTGAACGTCGCCGTGTGCGACTACGGCGCCGGCAACGTCCGCTCGGTCCTGCTCGCGTTCGAGCGCCTCGGCGCGTCCGCGAAAGCGACGTCGGACCCGGGCGACGTGCTCTCCGCCGATCTCGCCGTTCTCCCGGGCGTTGGTTCGGCTCGCAGCGCCATGACGCGGCTGCGAGAAACCGCTCTGGACGATGCGCTCCGTGCACGCCGAGGCCCGACGCTCGGCATCTGCCTCGGCCTCCAGCTCGCGCTCGAGAAGACGGATGAGGACGGCGGCGTGCGGGGCCTCGGTCTCGTGCCGGGCTTCGCGACTCGGATCGACAGTGACCGCGTGCCCCGGATCGGCTGGTCGAAAGTCGATCCCGGTGGCGAGTCCTACTGGTTCGCGCACTCCTACGCCGCGGTGACGCCGGCGGCGGTCTCGACATCGGAGGGCGTCGTCGCAGAAGCCCAATGGGGCGAGTTCACCGGCGTCCAGTTCCACCCCGAGAAGAGCGGCCGCGCGGGCTCGCGCTGGCTCGAGCGATGCCTCTCCCGCGTCTGATCCCCTGCCTCGACGTGGCACGCGGCCGCGTTGTCAAAGGAGTCAACTTCCTCGGGCTCCGCGATGTCGGCGACCCGGTCGAGCTCGCCGGTGTCTACTCGGAGGCGGGCGCAGACGAGCTCGTCTTCCTTGACGTGACGGCGACGCTGGAGGACCGCGGGACGCTCGTCGAGCTGGTGCGGCGCGTCGCGGAACAGACGGCGATCCCCTTCACGGTCGGCGGCGGCGTCCGCTCGGTTGAGGACGCGACGGCGTTGCTCGAGGCCGGAGCCGACAAGGTGAGCGTGAACAGCGCAGCGCTCGAGCGCCCCGCCCTGCTGACCGAGCTCGCCGAACGCCTCGGCTCGCAAGCAGTCGTCGTCGCGATCGACGCGGCGCGCGGCGCCGTCCGGACGCGCGCGGGAACGTCGGCTACCGAGTGGAATGCCGTCGACTGGGCGCGCGAGGCGGCGGAGCGCGGAGCGGGTGAGATCCTGCTCACGTCGATCGACGCGGACGGGACGCGCGCCGGGTACGACCTGGCGCTTACCGCTGCCGTGGTCCGCGCCGTGCGCGTGCCGGTGATCGCTTCCGGCGGCGCCGGCAACGCGACGCACGTCGCCGCGGCGCTCGCGGTCGCGCAGGCCGCGCTGCTCGCGTCGATCGTCCACGAGAACCCCGGCGGCCTCGGCGCGCTGCGCGACCAGCTGCGCCGGCTCAACGTCCCGCTCCGCGATGCGGCCTGACCTTCGCGCCGCGATCGTGCAGGACGCCGGGAACGGCGACGTGCTGATGCTCGCGTGGATGGACGACGAGGCGCTGCGCCGAACCCGCGAGACCGGCGAGGCGCACTTCTACAGCCGCTCGCGCCGGCGGCTCTGGCACAAGGGCGAGACCTCGGGGAACGTGCTTGCGGTCGAGGAGCTGCGCGAGGACTGCGACGGCGACGCGATCCTCCTGCGCGTCCGCCCGGCCGGGCCCGCGTGCCACACCGGCGCCCGCTCCTGCTTCGCACCCTGGCTCTGGCGAACGGTGGCCGAGCGCGCGCAAACCCGCCCGGCGGGGTCATACGTCTCCGGCCTTCTCGACGGCGGGGCCCCTGCGTGCGCACAGAAGGTCGCCGAGGAGGGGCTCGAAGCGGCGTACGCGGCCGTCGCCGAGAGCGACGAGCGTCTCGTCTCTGAGGTCGCAGACCTCTGGTTCCACAGCCTCGTACTCCTCGCGGCGCGGAACCTCGACCCAGCAGCGGTCGACGACGAGCTGCGCAGTCGCGCGCGCTAGGAGCCCCTTTCATAGGTCTTGCCGATGCCGGCCGTCGCGCAGGCGCCGTGCCCGCGCGTGACGCGCCGCAAGCAGCTCCTCGCGCTCGGCGCCGAACTCGCGCTGGAGCAGGTGGAGGAACTCGGTCGCGTCGGCGGCGAGGACGTCGTCGGTCTTCATGCGGCCGCTCGCGCAGCCTCTCGGACGAGCTCTTCGGGTGCACCTGAACGTCCGGCGAGCGAGATCACCTCCGCCGGCCGCGGGAGCATGGCGAGCACGCCGTTCTCGATCTGGCCGCAGATGACGACGCAGCGCACGGAATCGTCGAGCGTGGCGAGCACGCCGCCCACGACCTTGCCCGCGAAGCTCGTCGAGTCCAGCCGGCCCTCTCCCGTCAGGACGAGGTCGGCGCCCTCGAGGACCCGGCGCAGGTGCAGCACCTCGGCGACGACCTCGAAGCCCGGCTTCAGCTCGGCGCCGAGCGCGGCGAGTCCGCCGGCCAGACCGCCCGCTGCGCCGCTGCCGGCGAGCGACCGGACGTCGAGGCCGGTGCGCTCGCGATACAGCGCCGCGAGCCGCTCGAGACGCTCGGTCAGAAGGCCGATCTCCTCGGGGGCGGCGCCTTTTTGCGGCCCATAGACCCGCGCGGCGTCGAGAAAGCGTGTCTCGACGTCGCACGCGACGACGACCGGCGCCGAAAGCGACCAGTCGAGCGCCTCGAGAGCCCCGCGCCCGCCGTCGGTCGTGGCCGAGCCGCCGGCGCCGACGACGATCCGCGCGGCGCCCGAGCGTGCCGCGAGCGCGATCAGCTCTCCGGTGCCGCGCGTCGTCGCCGCGACCGGGTCGTTCGCGGCTCCGGCCAGCGCGAGGCCGCTCGCCTGCGCCATCTCGACCACGGCCGTCCCGTCGAAGAGGAAACCCCAGTCTGCGTCAACCGGCTCGCCGAGCGGCCCGGTGACCCGCGCCGAGCGCCGTTCGCCGCCGAGCCCGGCGAGGAGCGCGTCGAGCGTCCCCTCGCCCCCGTCGGCCAGCGGGCAGGCGACCACCTCCTCGATGCCGGCCTCGCGCAGGCCGCGCGCCATCGCCGCCGCTGCCTCCGGCGCCGTCAGCGTTCCGCGGAACTTGTCCGGACAGCAAACCGCGCGCGTGCGAGACATGAGACGATTTGTAGCGGTGGCCCGCACACGCGACGAGCTCCAGGCACTTCCCCTGCGAGAAGCGCTCGAGGCGCTGGCGAGGTACTCCCACCGGCTCGAGGTCCAGCGCTCCAAGCTCGGGCCCGGCTCCGCCAGACGCCACCTCGAAGACCATCTCGCCGCCGTGCGGGCTCGGTTCGACCGGCTGCTCGAGGAGTGGGTGGCGGACCCGGACCTGCGGGACGCCTGGCGTGCCTACCGCGACCACCACGCGCCGGAGCCCGATGCGCCGGCCGCCGTTCGACGCCTCCTCTTCCGCGGCCGCTCCGAGGCCTCCGGCTCGATCGTCCAGGTCACCGGGCGCGGAGACGAGCTTCAGGTCGAGGTCGACGGCGCGCTCGTGGAGCGGATCGCCGGTGAGAAGGACTTCGGGTCGGGTCTCCGGGGCCTCCGCTGGCGCCTGAATGGCACCGAGTTCGTGGAGGTTTTCGACGTCTCGCCCGACGCGCTCCAGGCGCTCGCGGACTTTGCCGAGGGCAGCGGCGATCCGCCGTGGGAGCACGCTGCCGAGCTCCTGGCGGACGGCCTGATCGACGTCCACTTCGAGCTGACGCCGCGCGGAAAGCGCGCGCTCGCCGCCGGCGGCTCCTGAGCCCGGAAAAGCAGAGGGGCGGGGAGAACCCCGCCCCGCTGATGGCCGCAGCCGTAAGGCGACTAGCGAAGGGCGTGCGCCCCGACTTCCACGACGACAGAGCCGTCGTGGCGTCCGACGACCTTCGCTACGCCCCGGCCTGCGCTCTCATGGCCCCTTTGTTGATGAAGTGGGCCGCGTCCGCGCCCACGGCGCGGTAGTCGTTCAATGAGAGAAGGACGACCTGCGACCAGGCAGGGTCGGCGCATTCGGAGAGAAACGGGACACGCATCTCGACAGCGTGATCTTCCGCAGCCTGACGGATCCGCTCGCTTGCCTGCAGGACGTCCTTTATACGCACGGCACTCCCGGTACAACTGCCACAGCGTCTCCAGGCTCCGTCTCGTCACGGCCCGGCGCGGCGGGGTTCAGGCGACGCCTTACCCCTGCTTTGTCCCCCAGCCCGTGTCCCTGAAACCCAGGCTGGTCAGCCGCCGGCCACGTGGTCGCGCCAGCTGTGCTCGGGCTCGTAGCCAAGCCGTTTCCTGGCCTTCTCGATCGAGAGCAGCGTGTCGAACTCGCCGTCGGTCGGCCGGTAGGGGACGGACGGGAAGACCTCGGCCATCAGCTCGCGGCTCGGGCGGTTCATGACCGTGTCCGCGGCCGCGACGATGAAGTGCTCGGCGCCGAGCAGGTCGGCCTCGAGCCCGAGCCGGCAGCTCAGGGCGACGTCGCGTGCATCGACGTACCCCCAGAGGTTCCAGCGGCGAAGCGTCGCGTCCTCCCAGAACGAGGGAAACCGCGTGTAGTCGTCGAGCTCCATGATGTTCGAGAAGCGGAGCGCCACGAAGGGTGTCCCCGTCCAGCGGTTCAGCTGGCGCCCGAGCTCCTCGGAGAGCAGCTTCGAGAGCGCGTAGCTCGACTCGGGGTAGGGAGGGTGGTCCTCGTCGATCGGGGCGTAGGCGGGCTGCTCGCGCTCGAAGGGCAGGCCGAGGATCGTCTCGCTCGAGGCCCAGACCACCCGCGCGAGGCCGAGCACGCGCGCGGCTTCGAAGACGTTGTAGGTGCTGAGGATGTTCGTGCGGAAGGTGGTCTCCTCGGTACGGATCCGGCTCGCCGGGATCGCGGCCAGGTGCACGACCGCCTCGGCGCCGGCGAGGCACTCCAGCGTCTGGCCCATCTCCGTCAGGTCGACGGCGAGAAACGGCGCGAGCTCTTCGCGCGGCGGAACGAGGTCGACCGCGAGCACGTCGTGGTGCTCGACGAGGTCGCGGACGACGGCGCGGCCCGCCTTCCCGCTCGCGCCCGTGACGACCACCCTCATGGGCGTGGAAGCTTACGGACGCGAGGCCATGAGCGTGTAGTTCGCCGCCCTGGCGGCCGGGCGGACCCGGATCGTGGCGGAACGAGTGCCGCAGACGGTTGCGCTGAACGAGGCCGTCCGGCCCGAGCGTGTCGCGACGACGCGGCCGCCGACCACGAGCTGCGCACGCACGGCCGTCGAGGTGCGGACGGCCACCGCGAGTCGCCCGTCGAGCGGAGTCGCGACCGCGAGCGACCGGGTCGCGCGTGCGGCCACGCGGCCGCGCAGGGTCAGCGGCGTCGCCTGCCACGGCTGCGTCACGTCCTGCTCGACGCGCGCGAGCGCCTGCTCGTCGGGAAAGAAGCGCTGGTCGACGATCGACCACGCGGACTCCGGCAGCCCGAGCTTCCGCTCGTTCAGGACGCGGAATGCCTCGGCGAAGGCCTCGCCTGGGTTCAGCTGGTAGGCGTCCATCTCGTCGCCGGGATGGAGCTCGCCCATCTCTGTGCGGGAGCAGACGTTGACGTACGAGGCCCAGCGCTTCGTCCCCGTGTCGAGCGCTGCCCACGGGACGTTGCTGCGGTTCGCCGCCACGTGGTGTCCGTACTCATGCGCGACGATCGACTCGGGCGTGATGCCGTTCGACACCTGGTCGCCCGGCGCGTAGATCGTGTCGCGCCCCGCGTCGTAGCAGGCGAGCGCGCCGTGTCCGCAGATGCGCTGGATCTCGTTGAACGGCGCGATGTAGAGCGTCAGCGCAGAGAGCTCGCTTCCGTGCACGAGTCTCGAGACGAACTCGGCCCACGACTGGGGCCTGCTCTCGTCTTGCGGATAGCCGTCCGAGACGAGGACGCGCACCTGCTCGCCGCTCGTCGTCGTGTATGTGCCGCCCCACGCCGCCACGGCCGTCTGCAGCGCGAGCGTTCCTGTCCCCGTGATCACCGCGTCGCGGAAGGCCACGGCGGGGGCGGCCGGGCGGGCGCTCGCGGCGCCCGCACAAGCAGTGAGCGCGAGCAGGACGAGAACGGCGGCCGGACGCCGCAGCGGTCGGTTGCCGCGACGGCCGGCCGCCCGAGACGGGGGCGACTCGGGGTTCACAACACCCGTCTCGTCCTGCCGGGGAGGGCTCACAGCGCACAGAGAATCGCGTGCCGCTGGCAACTCGCTGTGAGTTCGGTTAACTCCTCGTAAGCCCGGTTCTCAGCCGATTCCAAGGTCTCCGGCGACAATGTGGGCGTGAGCTCTGTGACCGCTCCCCGGCAGCGAATCCTCGTCGTCGACGACGAGCGCTCGATCGTGGACGCGGTCGCGACGGCGCTTCGCTACGAGGGATACGAGGTGCAGGAGGCCTTTGCCGGGCGCGACGCGCTCGCAGCAGTCGCACAGTTCGAGCCGCATCTCGTCGTGCTCGACGTGATGCTTCCCGACCTCGACGGCGTGGAGGTGGGCAGGCGGCTGCGCCAGCAGGGTTACGAGACCGCGGTGCTCTTCCTAACCGCGAAGGACGGGACCGACGACAAGGTGAAGGCGCTGAAGGCGGGCGGGGACGACTACGTCACGAAGCCGTTCAGCCTCGCCGAGATCGTCGCCCGCACGCAGGCGATCCTGCGGCGCACGACCGGGCGCGCCGAGGCGACCGTCCTCC
Source organism: Gaiellaceae bacterium (assembly GCA_036000665.1). Taxonomy (GTDB): domain Bacteria; phylum Actinomycetota; class Thermoleophilia; order Gaiellales; family Gaiellaceae; genus JACCTU01. Next base: position 13,693 of record DASYUZ010000197.1, on the reverse strand, counting down.
GCTTCGCGGACATCGTCCTCGACGAGGCCCGGCACGAGGTCGTGCGGGGCTCGACGTCGATCGCGCTGACGGCGACGGAGTTCGAGCTGCTCCGCTTCTTCATGCTCAACCCGCGTCGCGTGCTCTCGAAGGGGCAGATCCTCCAGAACGTTTGGCGCTACGACTTCGGCGGCAACTGGAACGTCGTCGAGACGTACGTCAGCTACCTGCGGAAGAAGCTCGACGCTGCCGGTCCGCCGCTGATCAAGACGGTGCGGCAGGCGGGCTACATGCTGGAAGCGCCGAAGGAAGCGTAGATGTCACTGCGACGGCGTCTCGTTCTCGGCGTGCTCGGGCTCGCCTCGGTCGGGCTCGTCACGGCCGATGTAGCGACCTACACGCAGCTGCGCTCGTTCCTCTTCGATCGCACGGATCGGTCGCTCGACTCCGCGTATCACGTGGGCAAGTTTGGAGGCTCGCGTGCGCTCCAGGCGGCGGCCCCGGGCATGTACATCGAGATCCGGGATCCCGACACGAACAAAGTGCTCGGGAGCCAGCACCTGGCGAGGTTCCCGCACAGCACGCCGCCGCCGGCCCCAAAGCTCCCGAAGGCGATCGACCTGCCGCCGGAAAGGCCCGGACCGGAGCCCGCTGAGTACTTCACCGCCGACGCTTCGAGCGGCCCCGACCGCTACCGCGTGCGCGCATCACTCGACCCACGCAGCGACGTCCAGGTGATCGTCGCCTCATCGCTCGAAGACGTGGACGGGACACTCCATCGGCTGCTCCTGGGCGAGTTGCTCGTCACGGTCGGCGTGCTCGTCGCGATCGCGCTGCTCGGGCTGTGGATCGTGCATCTCGGGTTGCGGCCGCTCGAGTCGATCGCGGCAACCGCGGACGAGATCGCGGCCGGCGATCTCACCCGCCGCGTCGAGCGCGCGGAGGAGCGCACCGAGGTCGGGCGCCTCGGTCTCGCGCTGAACGCGATGCTCGGGCAGATCGAGTCGGCGTTCAAGGCGCGCGAAGCCTCCGAGGCCCGGCTGCGGCGATTCGTCGCCGACGCCTCGCACGAGCTGCGCACGCCGCTCGCGGGCGTGCGCGCGTATGCAGAGCTGTTCAAGCGCGGCGCCGACAAACGCCCGGCCGACCTCGCGCGCGCAATGGAAGGGATCAGCCGCGAGTCAGAGCGGATGAGCATGCTCGTGCAGGACCTGCTGCTGCTTGCGCATCTCGACGAGGGCCGGCCGCTCGAGCGGGAGCCGGTCGAGCTCGACGAGATCGCGCGCGAGGCGGTCGAGACCGCGCGGGCGGTCGAGCCGGAGCGCACGATCGAGCTCGAGGTCGAGCCGGCCGTCGTGCTGGGCGACCGCGAACGCCTGCGCCAGCTCGTCGACAACCTGCTCGGCAACGTCCGCTCCCACACGCCGCCGACCAGCCCCGCGACGGTCAGCGTGAGCCGCGAGAACGGAAACGCGCTGCTCGAGGTGCGCGACTCGGGTCCGGGACTGACCGAGGACGCGGCGCAGCGCGTGTTCGAGCGCTTCTGGCGCGCCGACCCGTCGCGCGCGCGCGCGCGCGGCGGCATCGGGCTGGGCCTGTCGATCGTCTCCGCCGTCGCGGACGCGCACGGCGGCACCGCATCGGCGCACTCGGAGTCCGGCAAAGGCGCGACCTTCCGGATCACACTCCCGCTGGCCCCGTAGCTCACAGTCGCTTCACACCACGCTCTCCGGCGCCTCCCAGCGGACGGCTCTTTCATGGAGCTGACACCGAACAAAGGAGGCTCGATACGAGACCACCGCCTTACGAAGGGCCGCCCCAGCGGCCCTTCGCACGTGCGCGTCTAAACAGAATCGGGTGGCGCGGGATCAGAACTGGTAGATGCGTCCAATCGTGGATGCCCGACTCAGGGAGATCGAGACGCTGTACCGGTCGCGCTTCACGCACTTCGTTCGCGTGGCGACGGCGGTCACGGGGGACCGCGAGCTCGCCCTTGACGCGGTCCACGACGCGTTCGCAGGAGCGGTGCGCGGCCGGCGGGGTTTCCGCCGCGAGGGACCGCTCGAGGCGTGGCTCTGGCGTGCCGTCGTCAACGCCGCGCTGAAGGCGCGCGAGCGGGAGGTGGTTGAGACGCGCGTGCGGAGGATCGACGTCGAGCGAGACGGCTACGTAACCGGCTCCGGTGAGCTCGGCGCCGTCATCGCAGCGCTCCCCGAGCGGCAACGGCTTGCGCTCTTTCTTCGCTACTACGCGGACCTCGATTACCGCGGGATCGCCGTGGCGCTCGGGGTCGAGGTCGGCACGGTCTCGGCCACGCTCAGTGCGGCCCACACCGCGGTGCGGCGCGCACTCGAGGAGGTGACGAGATGATCGACGTCGAGCCGCTCATCTGGGAAGAGCTCGAGCGCGCGGTCGCCCCGCCGGAGCCCGAGCTCGCGAACTGGGGTGAGGTTCTGCGGCGCTCCGGCGAGCAGGCACGCCGCAGGCGGCGGAGGATCGCGGTTCTTGCCGTCACGGCCGCGGCCGTGGGTGCACTCGTGGCGAGCCCGCTCGGCGGGGCGATCGCGCGCGGGCTCGGCGGCTTCTCGTCCTGGCTGACGGGCGCGCCGGGGACGCCTGCCGGAAGCGAGGAGCAGCGCTCGTTCGAACGGCGAGACGAGCGCTCGTGGGCGAGCTTCCCCGAGACCCCGCAACTGCGTGAGCTGATCCGCGTGCACGTCGGGGAGGGCCGGTACACGCTCTACGGGTTCCACGCGGGAAACGCCTTCTGCCTCCGCCTCACCGTCACGGGGATTCGAGGGGCGGGACCCACGCTGGCGTGCACGTCGCGCAGCGAGCTCGCCACGTCGCGTGACCTGGTGATTCCGCTCAAGGGCGACGTCGGCCTCGGCCGTGTCGGCCCGCTGCCGCGGACGTCGCTCGACCCGCCGAGCGCGCCCCGTGCGATCGTGACGTTCGGCTTCGCGGCGCAGGAGGCGGCGCGCGTGCGGTTCGTGTCGATGCGTGGTGCCGCAACGGAAGCGACCGTGGGCGGCGGTGCATTCCTTCACGTGCTCGACGGGCCGGCGCGCGGCGAGCGGGTCGTCCGCGGGACGGTCGAGGAACGAACGGGCGCAGCGCACGAGGTGCGGTTGGCGATCATGCGCTCGAACGACGAGCGGCTCGGCAGCGGTTTACCGCCCAAGGGACCCTCGCACGTCGAGCGAAAGGTCGTCGGCGGTCAGATCGCGTGGTTTGCGCGCCGCCTCGAGCGCGGCGAGCCGCTCAGCCCGGAACACCGCAAGCAGTTCGTGCTGCCGCGGCGACGGATCGGCGATTTTGCGCGCGTGATTCAGCCGGACCCGGACGACTTCCTTCGCATGCTCGTCTCTGCCAACGACCGGGGCGAGATCTGCACCTCCCTGATCACGCGCGGCGGCGTCGGAGGCGGGTGCGGGCCGCTGAACCGCCTCTTCGCGCGCGGCCCCCTCGCGCTCAGCTCGGGCTTCAGCGGGGCCGGGCAGCAGTACTGGATCGTGAGCGGGCTCGTCTCAGACGAGGTCGCGCGGGTCGTGGTCTTCCTCTCGACCGGTGAGCGCCGGCAGGCGCCGCTGCGAGACAACGTCGTGATCGTCCGTGTGAGCGCGGCGAAGTTCCCGGCACGAGTCGTCGGCTACGACGCCGCCGGCCGAGTGATCGGCGTGTTGACGATCGGCGGCCGGAGGCCGGGGCCGAGACGGGTCGGTCCATGGCGCGTGCTGATCCGCCTCAAGGGCGACGCAACGCATCGAACGACGGTGCTTCGAGTGGCGCGCTCGAGCAGCGGCGGCTCCTGCATGCTCGTGAGCTTTCGCAACGGCGAGTCGAGCGGGTGCTTCTCCGCCGGATGGCGCGGGCCGGCAGTACGAGTCGGAGCCAACTTCGTGCCCTCCGGGGGCGTGCTGTACGGCCGAGTCCGGCAGGACGTCGAGCTCCTGGAGGTTCAGCTGCGTAACGGCTCGATCGTTCGGGCCCGGCCTCGAGAGGGTTTCGTCCTGGTCGCGTTGCCGAGCTTCGAGATCCTCAGGGCTGTCGGACGCGACGCGCGAGGCCGGAAGCTCGGCACGCAGTCGTTCCACCGCCCCTAGGCGCTGAGCGTTAGGGCTGAACGGGCGCCTGCACCGCGCCGCCCACCACTTCCGCGGTCGTCCTGACCACCGTTCCACTCGCGGCGCGCGCCTGCAGCCAATCGAGGGGGCCGCCAAGCACACGGCCTCATCGTGGCGGGTTCAAGCAATCAGAAGACGAGTTCGTCGCGGTGCGGGAGCGTCTCCCAGTCACCGGTTCCCCCCAACGCGTGTGCCGCGAGCAGGTTTCCGGCGCTCGCGCAGCGCTCGGGCGGCCAGCCCTGGAGCAGGCCGTAGGCGAAGCCCGCCGCGAACGCGTCGCCGGCTCCGACCTCGTCAACGACGTCCTCGAGGCGCTCGGGCGCAACCTCGACGCCGGCCACGAACGCTCCTCGCGCACCGATCCGCACGACGGCGTCGGCGGCGCCCGCCGTGCGTGCAGACTCGACGAGCTCGTCCGCGCCGTCGACGCCGAAGAGCGCGCGCCCCTCCTCGAGACCGCAGAGGTACCAGTCGACGAACGGGAGCGCTTCTGCCTGGGCGCGGGCGGCCGCGGCGGCGTCCGGCCACAGCGCAGGGCGGAAGTTCGGGTCGAAGGTGACGACCGCGCCGCGCGATTTCGCCCGCCGCGCGAGGTCGACGACGAGTGCGCGCGGCCTCTCGCCGAGCGCGGTCGTGATCCCGGTCAGGTGCACGAGCTCGACGCCGTCGAGTGCCGCGTCCGGCACGTCGCCGGGACCGAGCTGCGCAGCGGCGGAGCCTCGGCGGTAGTAGAGCGGGAACGAGCGGCCGTCCTCACGCCACTTGAAGAACACCCCCGTGGGCGCCGGGTCGGGGCGAACGAGCGAGACGTCGACGCCTTCGCGCTCGATCGTGGAGCGCACGATCTCGCCCAGTGGGTCGTCGCCGACTCGCGAGACCCACGCCACCGGCACGCCGAGCCGCGCCAGTGCGATCGCGAAGTTCGACTCCGCGCCGGCGACCCGCAGCGTCAGCGTTCGTCCCAGCTCGAGCGGTCCGTCCCCGCGGGGGTCGAGGAGCACCATCGTCTCCCCGACGGTCAGGACGCGTGGGCTCACGTCGCCGCGAGCCGTGAGCGCCGGTCGAAGACGTTCTCGAGAGCGGAGCGCAACCCGACGGCAAGCGCCCCCGTCAGCACGGCGGCCTCACCGAGGCTCGACACCTCGACGCGGGGCGGATACGGAAGCCACGCGGCGAGCCGCTCGCGCACCGGACCGAGCAGCAGGTCGCCGTTCGCGCCCAGCCCGCCGCCGAGGACGACGAGCTCCACGTCGGTCACTGCGGCGATCGGGCCGATGTGCAGCGCGATGCGCCGTGCGGTCTCGTCGACGACGGCGCGGGCAACGTCGTCGCCGGCCCGCGCCGCGGCAAAGATCGCGCGCGCCTCGTACGGCGGCGCGGTCGACGTGCGCCCGTCGCCGGCCGCCATGCGCTCCGCGAGGGCGGACACTGCGCTCGCACACGGATCGACGTCCTCCCCGAGACCCGCAAACGCAAAGTCGACTTCGCCCGCGGCGCCGTTGCGGCCACGATGCAGCTCGCCGTGCAGGACGACCCCGGCACCGAGGCCGGTGCCGATGGAGAGGAAGACGAAGTTCTCGACGCCGTGCGCGATCCCCTGGCGCTGCTCGCCCAGCGCCGCGAGATTGATGTCGTTCTCGAGCGTCACGGGCCGGCGAAGCCGGTCGCGCAACGCGTCGGCGAGCCCGAAGCCCTCCAGGCTCTCGAAGTGCGTTATATGGACTCGCCCGGAGCTCCTATCGATGACGCCCGGGACGCCGACGACCGTGCTGTCGACGAGCTCCACCTCGATCCCGGCCGCATCGAGGAGCGACTCCGAAAGCTGCCCGATCGTCTCGACCACGTCGGCTGCGGCCGGGCCTCGCAGCTCGACGTCCTGGCGCGCGCGAGTCGCGCCGCGCAGGTCGCAGAGCGCGCCGCGCACGAACCGCGCACCGACGTCGACGCCGAGCACGAACGCCGCCTCGGGCACCGGCTCGAAGAAGACGGCTCCGTAGCTGGGGCGTGCGGGATCCGGCCGCGCTTCGCGCACGAGGCCGGCTTCGAGGAGCGACTGGAGCGCGATCGAGACAGTCGGCTTCGAGATCCCGGCGCGCCGCGAGATCTCTGCGCGCGAGATGGGCGCATCGGTGCGGATCGCCTCGAGCACGGTGCGCTCGTTGAGGCGCTTCAGGAGCGGGGGAGTTGCCTTCGTCGCCATTCTCGGCAATGATCCTAACCCATAGATCCGCTGTTCTCCAGGCCCTTGACGCCGCTGTTGTCAGCGTCGTACACTCGCCTCGTAAAGGAACCTAACTCCGGACGGCGTGCGACGCCGGGGAGGAGGAGGGGAGCGGTGGACTCATGAAACGCGTTGCGACAGCAGCACTCCTCGTCGCGGCGCTCACGCTTGCTGCCGGCCTAATCGGCAGCGCGCGGAGCTCCGCGAGCGCGGCGCCGCGCGCGAAGCAGGCCCCGGTCAAGCTGACGCTGTGGGTCGGGTGGAGCGCACGCGAGCTCAACGTCTTCAAGAAGGTCGTCGCCGAGTTCGACAAGGCGCGCCCGAACATCGACGTCAAGGTCGTGGGCGGGATCAACGACGAGAAGATCATCGCGGCGATGCGCGGCGGGAACGCCCCCGACGTCGTCAGCTCGTTCACCTCGTCGAACGTGGGCAACTTCTGCGCCTCCGGCGCGTGGATCGACCTCGGCCCTTATCTCCAGCGGGCCAAGATCGCGCTGAGCACGTTCACGCCAGCGACGCTCTACTACACGCAGTACAAGGGCAACCGGTGCGCGCTGCCAGTGCTCGCCGACACGTTCGGGCTCTACTACAACAAGAAGCTGTTCAAGGACGCCGGTCTGACCGCGCCGCCGAAGACCTTCGAGCAGCTCACGGAGTACGCGAAGAAGCTGACGAAGAAGAACGCGAACGGCACGATCAAGGTTGCCGGCTACAACCCGGTCTTCGGCTTCTACCAGAACAGCGCGGCGAACTACGGCCCGCTCTGGGGCGCGAAGTGGACGAACCCGAAGGGCGCGTCGACGCTCGCCACGAGCCCAGGCTGGTCGAAGCTCTTGCGCTGGCAGAAGAGCCTCGTCGACTGGTACGGATACAAGAACCTCGTCAAGTACAACGCGGGCGCCGGTGACGAGTTCGCCGCCTCGCACCCGTTCGAGACCGGAAAGATGGCGATGATGATGGACGGCGAGTGGCGCGTCGCGTTCATCGAAGCCGAGCATCCCGAGCTCGACTACGCGACGGCTCCGATGCCGGTGGACTCCGCGCATCCGGAGCTCTACGGTGCGGGCTACGTCAACGGCACGATCATCGGGATCCCGAAGAACGGCAAGAACCGCGAGCAGGCCTGGCAGCTCTTGCGCTACCTGACGACGAACACCCATGCGCTCGCGGTCCTGTCCAACGGGCTCCGGAACGTCCCTTCGACCCGCGCGTCGTTGAAGTCGAAGGAGCTGAAACCGGATCCGCGCTTCGACACGTTCCTGAAGGTCTTTGCCCACCCGAAGTCCTCGACCACGCCGATCACGGCTGTCGGGAGCGCGTACCAGGATCTCTTCACGAGCTTCCTGGCGAAGTACCAGGCCGGCCGCGTCGGCAGCATGCAGTCCGGCCTCCGCAACCTCGACAAGCAGATCGACAAGCAGCTCAAGCAGGCAGGCGGCGGAGTGCCGTGACCGTGACGCGGGCAGCCGCGACGTCAGCCCAGGACGTCGCGGCTCTGCCGGCGATCGTCGTCGACCGCCGGCGGACGAGGCGGCGCGCGGCCTGGCGCCGCCGCCGCCTCGTGCTCTTGCTGATGAGCCCCTGGATCGTGGGCTTCACGGTCTTCTTCGGCTACCCGCTCGTGATGAGCGCGTACTTGTCGTTCACGCACTACGACCTGCTGAACCCGCCAAAGTGGATCGGGCTGGCCAACTACCGCTACATGCTCCAGGACGACCCGCAGTTCTGGGGCGCCGTCCGGAACACGCTCTGGCTCGTGGCGTTCATGGTCCCAGCGCAGGTTCTGTTCGCGTTCGGCGTCGCACTGATGCTCTCGCGTGCCCGCCAGGGGGTCGGCTTCTTTCGCACGATCTTCTACTTGCCGGCGCTCGTGCCGCCCGTGGCGGCCACCCTTGGCTTCGTCTACATCCTCAACCCTGCGAACGGGCCTGTGAACACCATCCTCGGCCACCTTGGGATCTCGGGGCCGCTCTGGTTTCAATCGCCGCAGTGGTCAAAGCCGTCGCTGACGTTGCTCGCAGCGTGGGCGGTCGGGAACGTGATGATCATCTTCCTCGCCGCGATCCTCGACGTGCCGCGGCACCTGTACGAGTCGGCCCAGCTCGACGGGGCGGGACCGCTACAGCGGCTGCGCTGGGTCACGCTGCCGTCGATCAGTCCCGTGATGCTCTTCGCCGTGATTATCGGCGTGATCCAGGCGCTGCAGTACTTCACGCAGGCCTACGTCGCGTGGAACATCGCCGGCGGGCAAGCGTCACAGGCGGGCTCCGTCTCGACCGTCGAGCTCGGCTACCCGGAGGGCTCCACGCTGATGTATCCGATCCTGCTCTACCAGAACGGATTCAGGTACTTCCACATGGGCTACGCCTCCGCGATGGCGATGCTGCTGCTCGGCGTCGCGTTCGTGCTGACGCTGATCATCCTGCGGAACTCGCGCCGCTGGGTGCACTACGCGGGGGCCGCGCGGTGAGCTCGGCGAGCGTGCCGTTTGGCGTGCGCCCGATCGTACGGCGGAAGCCGCCGCGCGCGGTCCGGCGACGGCGCTTCCTGCTCGCCGTGGCGAACCATTCGCTGCTGATAGCGGCGGCGATCGCGTTCCTCGCACCTGTCACGTTCATCACGCTCACCGCGCTGATGACGAACCAGCAGGCCCTCTCCGCAGACCTGTGGCCGCGCCCGTTCCGCTGGAGCAACTTCGCGGACGTCTTCCACCAGGCGCCCATCCTGCGCTGGACGTTCAACACGATGATGTACTCCGTGCTCGCGACGCTCGGCGTGCTCGTCTCGAGCATCCCCGTCGCGTACGCGCTCTCTCGGCTGCGCTGGCGCGGGCGGGACGCCGTCTTCCTGCTCGTACTCGCGACGCTGATGCTGCCGCCGCAGGTGACCGTCGTGCCCCTGTACGTGATGTGGTCCAAGCTCGACCTCGTCGGAACGCTCTGGCCGCTGATCATCCCCGTCTGGCTCGGCGATGCGTTCTCGATCTTTCTCCTGCGCCAGTTCTTCCTGACGATTCCCGAGGAGTACCTGGACGCCGCGCGCGTTGACGGCTGCGGGGAGCTGCGCATCCTCACCACCGTCGTCATGAGGCTCGCAAAGCCCGCGATCGCGGCGGTCGCGCTCTTCTCGTTCCTCTACACCTTCAACGACTTCTTCCTGCCGCTGCTCTACGTCGGCGAGAACCCGCACAACTGGGTCCTCTCGATCGGCCTCGCGCAGTTCCGCAACCTGCACCAGGTGCAGTGGAACCTGACCATGGCCGCGACGCTGCTCGTGATGCTCCCGGTGATCATCGTCTTCTTCCTCGCGCAGAAGGCGTTCGTCGAGGGCGTGACGCTGACGGGGGTGAAGGGATGAAGATCGCCGTCGTCGGCGCCGGCTCGACGTACACGCCCGAGCTCGTGTCCGGCCTCGCGCGCGACCGCGAGCGGATCGACGTCGGCAAGCTCGCGCTGCACGACATCGACGCGGAGCGGCGGGACATCGTCGGCGGCCTCGCCGAGCGGATGCTGAAGCGCGGGGGCTACGAGGGCGGGCTGCTCGTCACGGGCGACCTCGACCGCGCACTCGACGGCGCCGACTTCGTGCTGATCCAGATTCGCGTTGGCGGGCAGGAGGCGCGACTCTCCGACGAGACCGTGCCGCTCGCGTGCGGGTGCATCGGGCAGGAGACGACCGGCGCGGGCGGGCTCGGCAAGGCGCTGCGGACGGTGCCGGTGGTGCTCGAGATTGCGGAGCACGTGCAGCGCAATGCGTCCTCGGACGCGTGGATCGTCGACTTCACGAATCCCGTCGGGATCGTGACGCGCTCCCTGCTCGACGCGGGTCATCGCGCGGTCGGGCTCTGCAACATCGCGATCGGCTTCCAGCGCTTCTTCGCGCGGCTGCTCGCGGTTAAGCCCGAAGAGGTGATCGTCGACCAGGTCGGGCTCAACCATCTGAGCTGGGTGCGCGCTGCGTGGCTGGACGACCGAGACGTGCTCCCGGAGCTGATCGCGCGCCACGGCGACGAGCTCGCGGAGCACGCGGACATCCCGCGGCGGCTGATCGAGGAGCTCGGCGCGGTCCCGTCGTCGTACCTCCACTACTACTACGCCCACGACCGCGTGCTCGCGGAGCAGCTCGAAGGCGTGCCGCGCGCGGAGACCGTCGCGCAGATCGAACGCGAGCTGCTCGAGCTGTACCGCGACCCGAGCATGAACGAGAAGCCGGCGCTGCTCGAGCAGCGGGGCGGCGCGTTCTACAGCGAGGCCGCGCTCGGGCTCGTGGGGTCGCTCGTCACGGGGGACGGCGCCGTGCACGTGGTCGACGTCCGCAACGGCTCGACCGTGGAGGGCCTCGCGCCCGACGACGTCGTCGAGGTTCCCGCACGCGTCGAGCACGACGGCCCGCTTGCGCTCCCACAACCACCGGTGGCGCCGGAGCTGCTGGGGCTGATCCAGCACGTGACCGCCTACGAGCGTCTCGCGGCCCGCGCCGCGACGAGCGGCGATCCGCTGCTCGTGAAGAAGGCGCTGCTCGCGCACCCGCTGATCGCGCAGTACGACGTCGCCGAGGACCTCGTCGAGCGGCTGCTCGAGGCCGGCGCCGCGCACCTGCCGCAGTTCCGCCGTGAGGGAGTGACGTGAGCGCGGTCGGCGTCGTCGCGGTCGACGGCGGCAACTCGAAGACCGACGTCGCCCTGGTCCGGCCCGACGGCGCGCTGCTCGCGCACGTGCGCGGCCCGGCGAGCTCACCGCACCATCTGGGAGCCCAGACCGCCGTCGACGTGCTCGACGGCCTGCTCGACGACGCGGTCAGGCGGGCGGGACTGGCTCGCGACGGCCGGCCGGTGGCGCAGATCGCGCAGGTCCTGCTGGCAGGCGTGGACTTCCCCTCGGACGAGGAGCAGGTGCGAGAGCTCGCCGTCACGCGCGGCTGGGGAGCGCGAACGAACGTCGGCAACGACACGTTCGCGGTCCTGCGCGCAGGCACCGAGCGCGGCTGGGGCGTGGCCGTCAGTTGCGGAGCGGGAATCAACTGCGTCGGCGTCGCGCCCGACGGCCGGCACGTGCGCTTCCTCTCGCTCGGCGCGATCACCGGCGACTGGGGCGGCGGCTACGACGTGGGGATGGCCGCGCAGTTCGCGGCCGCCCGCAGCGAGGACGGCCGCGGCGCGAAGACGACGCTCGAGCGCTCCGTTCCCGCGCACTTCGGGTTCGAGCGGCCGAGCGAGCTCGCGGAGGCGATCCACCGCGGCACGGTCCTGCACAGGCGCCTGATCGAGCTTGCGCCGCTCGTGTTCGCGGCAGCCCACTCCGACGACGAGGCCGCGCAGATCGTCGACCACCTCGCGTCCGAGGTCGTCGCGCTCGCCCGCGCGGCACTCACACGGCTTGGGCTGATCGGCGAGCCGGCCGAGGTGCTGCTCGGCGGCGGGCTGCTTCGCTCGGGCGACGCCCGGCTGATCGGCGCAATCGAGGCGGGTCTGCGCGCGGTGAGCCCGCTGATCAGCGCGCACGCGACGTCCTCGCCTGCGATCGTGGGCGCCGCACTGTTGGGTCTCGACGAGCTCGGCGCCGCTCCCGCGGCCCAGGAGCGACTTCGGCGCGAGCTCGGTGCTGCGGTGGAGGGTGTCGATGGCTGACGTCCGCTTTCTCGAGGCGACGCGGATCTACCCCGGAAACGAAACGCCCGCGGTCGACGCGCTCGACCTGCAGATCGAAGACGGCGAGTTCATGGTCCTGGTCGGCCCCTCGGGCTCCGGCAAGACGACCGCGCTCCGCATGCTTGCCGGGCTGGAAGAGGTCGACGCGGGCGCGGTCCTGATCGGCGGCCGCGACGTCACCGACGTCCCGCCGAAGGAGCGCGACGTCTCGATGGTCTTCCAGAACTACGCGCTCTATCCGTACCTGACCGTCGCCGCGAACATCGGCTTCCCGCTGCGCATCGCGCGGGTCAAGAAGTCCGAGCGCGACAAGCGCGTGCGCGAGGTCGCGCGGCTGCTCGAGCTCGAGGAGTACCTGGAGCGGAAGCCCGGCCAGCTCTCCGGCGGCCAGCGACAGCGCGTCGCGATGGGCCGCGCGATCGTGCGCCAGCCGAGCGTCTTCCTGATGGACGAGCCGCTCTCGAACCTCGACGCGAAGCTCCGCGTGCAGATGCGCGCAGACATCGCTGCCCTGCAGGCCGACTTTGGCATCACCACGGTGTACGTCACGCACGACCAGTCCGAGGCGATGACGCTCGGCCACCGCGTCGCGGTCCTGCGCGACGGGCTGCTGCAGCAGTGTGACGCGCCGCGCGCGCTCTACGAGCGCCCCGCGAACACGTTCGTCGCGGGCTTCATCGGCTCGCCGTCGATGAACCTGTGCACGATGCCGCTCTCGAACGGCAAGGTCTCACTCGGCGGCGTCGCGATCCCGATCCCGAAGCGCCCGGACGGCGGGGCGGTCGTCGTCGGCTTCCGGCCGGAGTCGCTCGAGCTCGCGGCCGACGGTGTCCCCGCTCGCGTCGAGGTCGTCGAGGAGGTCGGCGCCGACGCGTACGTCTTCTGCGCCTCCGAGGTCGGCGGCGAGGTGACCAAGCTCGTCGCGCGAACCGAGGCCCGGCGCGCGCCGGAGCGCGGCGCGACCGTTGCGCTCCGGCCCCGCGCCGAGGAGGCGCACGTGTTCGACCCGGAGACCGGCGCTCGTCTCGACGCTTGATCGACACGCCGGCCGCCGTCGTCGACCTCGACCGGCTCGACCGCAACCTCCGGCGCTGGCAGGACTTCGCGGACGAGGCCGGCCTGCGCAGCCGGCCGCACGTGAAGACGCACCGCTGCGTCGAGATCGCTCGCCGCCAGCTCGAGCTCGGCGCGGCGGGAATCACGTGCCAGAAGCTCGGCGAGGCGGAAGTGATGGTCGACGCGGGGATCGACGACGTCCTGATCCCGTACAACATCGTCGGCGAGTCGAAGCTCGAGCGGCTGAGCGCGCTGCTGCGGCGCGCCCGCGTCGCGGTCACCGTCGACTCGGAGCAGCTGCTGCCCGGCCTCGCCCGCGCCTCGCACTCCGAACTCTCCGTCCTCGTCGAGTGCGACACCGGCCTGGGCCGGGCCGGTGTCCAGTCCCCCGACGACGCGGTGGCGCTGGCACTGGCGATCGCCCGAACCGCCGGGCTGCGGTTCGAGGGCTTCCTGACGTATCCGGCGCTCCCGGGGGCTGACGTCTTCCTCGCGGCGGCCGTCTACGGAGCGCAGGCCGCGGGCCTCGAGGTCGAGACCGTCTCGACGGGCGGGACGCCGACGATGTGGTCCGCGCGCGAGCTGACCCCGCTCGTGACCGAGTACCGCGTCGGCAACTATGCGTTCTACGACCGGAACAGCGTGGCGGCCGGCGCCGCG
>DASYUZ010000196.1:0-3259 GCA_036000665.1 Gaiellaceae bacterium | reverse complement strand
GTCTTGTCAGGTCGCGGGCAAGGATCGGCGGACGCTGCGCGCGCGGCCTGCACCGCACGCGCGGCCACGGCCACCGCAGCCGCGTTCGTCAATGCCTTCAACGCAGGTGACAGCGCGAAGCTTAGGCGGCTCATCGCTTCCCGAGGGTTTCGCGGATATGTAGTTGAGGGCGACCCTGGTGCGCGCGTCGGCGCGGCCGCTCGCGATCGCGCATCGCTCATCAGATACTTCTCGACGCGGCATGACGCAGCCGAGCAACTAGCGCTCACCCGGTTTGCTGCAACCCGGCGCATCGGACGCATCGTGAGCTTCGAGTTCGACGTCGTCCGAAGCGCGACGGATCTCCAGCCGCCGATTCTCGACCGCGGGACGGGCTCCGTCCGTTGTGGCCGACCTAGCCAGTTGCTCCGGTGGTCGATGAAGCCGAACAGTGAACCCGCGCTGCCAACACCGACGACGTATGCGGAGACGTGTAAGTTGGTTTCGACTTGGTGCCAAATCGATCCCACCGACGGCGGCGTCCCAGACGCGCTGCGACGGCCGCTGGCATTTCCTGAAGTTCGCCCCGGCGCGATTGTCCCTCGACGAACAGCCGACCGTTCGACAACGGACAATTCGTCGGCTTAGCGTTTGGAGACGGTCCTGTTCAGCCGGTCATCGCCGGCGCTTTCGTGAAGCCGAGCGGCCTCGTTTTTCGCGCATTCGACCCGTCCGGTTGGTACGTCGCGAAAACCGGGTGGATCGCCAGTCCTGATTACGAAGGGCCTATCCTCATCCGCGGACGGCAGCTCGACGGTCCGCACAAGGTCGCGCTCGGAGGGGCGCCCGCGCTTGTCGATCCCCAGCTCGGCCCTGGTCCAACATTGAACGGTACTGGTGGGTGGCGAGAGTGGCCAGGCGGGACATGGCTGCGAACGCCCGGTTGCTACGCGTGGCAGATCGATGGAACGAGCTTCAGTCGCATCGTCATCTTTAAGGCGACATTCGCGTCGTCGTAATGCCGTGATGGACCGCCCCCGTTTTGGCGGACAGGTAACGGTTAGGCCAGCCTCTCGTTCTTCCCTGAAGATTTTCTCTTGTCCCTCGTGCTGGTGGGGGTGCCTCATTTCGTACTCGGCGGGTGAGAGATAGCCGAGCGTCGAGTGCAGCCGCTCGCGGTTTGTAGAACATCTCGATGTAGTCGAACACCGCCGTTCGTGCTTCCTGACGAGTGCGGAAGGAGCGGCGACGGAGGGAAGGCGGCGATTTATGATGGCTGCGTAATCGACTGGAACGGCGCGACACGCCACCTCGTCTAATGCACAGCATGTGCGATCTCGTCATCCGTGGCGGGGAGATTTTCGACGGCGACGGCGGGCGGCCGTTTCCCGGCGACGTCGCGATCGACGGTGACCGGATCACCGCCGTCGGCGCCCTGAACGATGTGCGCGGCCGCGACGAGCTCGAAGCGGCCGGGCTCGCGGTCGCACCCGGCTTCATCAACGTTCTCAGCTGGGCGGTCGAGTCGCTGATCGAGGACGGTCGCGGGCAGAGCGACGTGCGCCAGGGCGTGACGCTCGAGATCTTCGGCGAGGGCGTCTCGATGGGGCCGCTGAACGACGCGATGAAGGAAGAGCTCGTCTCCGAGCAGAGCGACATCACCTACGACGTCGAGTGGACGACGCTCGGTGAGTATCTCGACTGGCTCGTCGCGCGCGGCGTCTCGCCCAACGTGGCGTCGCTCGTCGGGGCGGCCACCGTCCGCACGCACGAGCTGGGGTACGAGGACCGTCCGCCGAGCGCGGCCGCGCTTGAGCGGATGTGCGGCCTCGTCCGCGCGGCGATGGAGGAGGGCGCAGTCGGTGTCGGCTCGGCGCTCATCTACGTTCCCGCCTGCTTCGCGCCGACGGACGAGCTCGTCGCGCTCGCCCGAGCGAGCGCGGCTTACGACGGGGTCTTCACGTGCCATCTGCGCAGCGAGGGGAAGCTGGTCCTCGAAGCGCTCGAGGAGCTGGTGACGATCGCGCGCGAGGCGGGGACGCGCGCGGAGATCTACCACCTGAAGGCGGCCGGGCGCGAGAACTGGGCCCTGTTCGAAGCGGCGATCGAGCGCGTCGAGCGCGCCCGTGAGGACGGCCTCGCGCTGACCGCCGACATGTATCCGTACACGGCCGGTGCGACGGGCCTCGACGTGACGATGCCGCCGTGGGTGCAGGAGGGGGGCCCCGAGGCGTGGCGCGAGCGGCTTCGGAACCCGGCGACACGCGGCCGGGTAGAAGCTGACATGACGACGCCGACGAAGGAGTGGGAGAACCTCTACCTCGCTGCCGGGCCGGAGAACATCCTCCTGCTCTCGTTCCGGAGCGAGCGCCTGAAACCGCTCACGGGGAGGACGCTCGCCGACATCGCGGCCGAGCGGGGAACCTCGCCGCCACAGGCGGCGATGCAGCTCGTCGTGGAGGACGAGAGCCGCGTCGGCGCCGCGTTCTTTCAGATGTCGGAGGAAAACGTCCGGCGCGGACTCGCACTTCCATGGGTCAGCATCTGCTCTGACTCGAGCACGCCGGCACCGGAGGGCGTCTTTGTGCGCTCGAACCCGCATCCGCGCGCGTACGGCGCGTTCGCCCGCTTCCTCGGCGAGCACGTGCGGGACCTCGGCGTCGTGCCGCTCGCCGAGGCGGTTCGACGGATGACGTCACTGCCGGCCGAGGTGTTTCGGCTTCGGGACCGCGGCTCGCTCGCCGCGGGCTCGTTCGCCGACGTCGTCGTCTTCGACCCGTCGGAGATCCGCGACCACGCGACGTACGAGGAGCCGCACCAGTATGCGACAGGCGTTCGACACGTGCTGGTGAACGGGACGCCGGTGATACGCGACGGGGAGCACACCGGCGCTCTGCCCGGCCGGGTCGTCCGGGGTCCCGGCTGGCGAGGTACCGTGCTCTCGTGAGCGTACGGCGGATCGCACTCGCGACCGCGGCGATCGGCGCCGCCGTCGCGGCTGTCGTACTCGCAACGTGGTCGCACGGCCCGCGCGCGACCGCCGCGCCGCTCGACACGCCGACGTGGCGGGACGTGGCGCCGATCTTCGCCGAGAAATGCGCCGGTTGTCACAGGGCGGGAGGAATCGCACCGTTCGCGTTGACGTCAGGGCGCAGCGCTGCCGCTCGTGCTCGCGCGATTCTCCGCGTGACGCAGAGCGGCGCGATGCCGCCGTGGATGCCCGGCGCAGACTCGCCGGAATACGTCGGTCAGTCGATACGGCGCTTGACAGCCGCCGAGA